>JAQGOY010000012.1 GCA_028293375.1 Verrucomicrobiales bacterium
GCCACCAGGAACCAATGTTCGCCGTAGATGGAGGAAAAATAGGACCAGATAGCGATACGGAAAAATCCAATAAGTCCAAGAATGCTGCCCAGGGTGAGCCCTGCCATGATTTCTTTGCGCATAACAATCCACCAATTGCGCAGAGTGACTTCGCCAAGGGCCATGGCACGAATGATCAGGGTGGAGGCCTGGGAGCCGGAGTTTCCACCGCTGGAAATGATGAGGGGAACGAAGAGGGCGAGGACGACCGCTCTCTCGATTTCTTCCTCAAACGAGCCCATGGCGGTGGCGGTCAGCATTTCTCCAAGGAAAAGAACGATGAGCCAGCTGGCGCGTTTCTTGACCATTCGCCAGAACGGAATGGTATTATAGGGCTCATCCAGCGCCTCTGATCCGCCCAACTTCTGGATATCTTCGGTGGCAGCTTTTTCGGCGACATCGATGATATCGTCGATAGTGACGATGCCGACCAGCCGTCCTTCGGAATCGACGACTGGGAGGACTGTGCGGTCATATTTCTTAAAAAGCTGGACCACGTCCTTTTCCAGGTCAGTGACCTTGAGAGCGATGAAGCTGCTATCCCGAATATCCTTCACGCGCGTTTCCAGGGGATGGATAAGGAATTCGCGAATGCGGACGTCATCAATTAAATTTCCATGTTTATCAATGACGTAAAGGACGTTTAACGTTTCACTGTCATGGCCATGCTGCCGAACATGATCCAGCACCTCTTTTACGGTCCAGTCATCGTAGATGGCGATGAAATCGGGGGTCATCAAGCGGCCGACACTTTTTTCCGGATAACCGAGGAGTTGCTTGGCGACGGAAAGCTGGTCGGGCTTCAGTAATTTGAGAAGGCCGGTAACAGCGCTGGAGGGGAGTTCTTCGAGGAGCGCCGTTCGATCGTCCGGCGACATGTCATTGATAATCTTGACCGCGTCCTCCTGGCCCATGGCCTCGAGCAGGCTTTTTTGATCCTCGAGATTGAGATATTCGAAAGTGCTTCCGGCCAGGTCGTGAGGGAGGAGACGGAAGACGACTACGCGGTCCTCGGCCTTGAGTTCCGAGATAAGTTCGGCGAGGTCCACAGGGGCGAAATCAGAAAAAATCTCTTTGATGGCAACAAAGTTTTTTTCCTTAATTAACGCCTCGATTTCAGGTCCTAACAACTGGCCGAACATAACTTTTGCAACGACTGATTACTTTGGCGGAGGTTACGAACCCGGCCTTCTTAATTCGCCCTTGAAAATAAGCACATCACCCATGGAAAGCCATTCACTTTTGGCAAAATCTTTGGAAATTCACGCTGGAGGCTACTATTTCCCGGGGTCAGGACTAGGGAACTTCGCTTTTTGCAACAGGAACGATTTGTAATCCGTCAACAACGACGTAATTGGTAGTGCCCTCATTGGAAACGGTGACGCTCAATTGACCGCCCTTGTGCAGTTTTATGGCGCCGAGTTTGAAGATTCCGCCTGTGGCAGTCTCCTGTTCGTTGATGGTGAGCTTTTTAAGTTCTTTGCCATCCTCGCTCACGCGGACAGGGACCCGGGTATCGCGGTTACCCAAAGGCGGCGCTACGAGGGAAACGATGTAGGTGGCGTCCCGTTCGCAGGTCCAGTTGAAGGTGAGCTGAGTGTCGCCCTTGTTGACATTGCCATCGTGAATGTAAGTCGATCCAATTTGTGATTTGTTCAAGATCTGGCTTTGGACCCAGTCCCCTTTTTTAATTGCCTGACCATCGTCCAGCAGGACGCCTGGCAGGGGAATGGCCGAAGCATTGGCCGAGGTCTTGTCGATGGGTTGTTTCCATTCGAGGATTTGTTTGTCTTCGCGCAACCGCCTTTCCAGACGTGTTTGCGAGATTTTTTGGACGGGTCGTCGTTCCTCCATGGCCAGACATGCGGCGGTGGCGGCGGATTGGCCGAGGATCATGAAGACCGGTTCCATGCGGATCGATCCATACGCGATGTGAGAGGCGGCGAGGCAAACGGGGACGAGCAGATTGGAGCATTCCTTTTCGCGAGGGACGATGGAAAAATAGGAAACAGGGTATGGTTTCATGGGCGGAACCTGCACATCTCCTTCATTTTCAACGTGGCCGTTGCGAACGATGCGCTGGCAGTTGTGGGAATCCATATTATAAGCGGCCAATCCGACCGGATTTCCAACTTTTTCGCCGCGGCAATGAGCCTCCGTCATGACAAAATCAGAAATCATTCGCCGAGCTTCCCTGACATAAAGCTGGTTTGGCCAGCCGCCTGTCTCCTGGAATTCATCCCGGCAAGGCCCCCAGGTGGCCATTTCATCGCGAATGTATTGAGGGACGCGAGGGCTGGTCCTCATGTAGTACAAAAATCCACGGGTGTAAATCTCGTGCTCCTTCCAGATTTTCTCGCGAGTGGCGTAATCGCCATCTGCATAGTCATAATTTGCGCCAATGAAATCCGTGGAAAACCCACCGTTATTGTTGATATCGGTTTTTTCATTCGGCATCCAAATCGGGTTCCAAAACTCCTTGAGCTGCGGCTTTTTGCCGGCATCGAGAAGGGCCTCGAAATACCGGCCGAGCAACTCGAAGCGCGCGGGGTCATAGCCGGCGGGCCGCTCGATGGTGATCCGGTTGGTGGCGTTGGTGGTGAAACAAAGCCGGAAATTATAGGTTTGAATGCGCTTATCGCCTTCGCCCGGGACTCCGCCATCCCCCGGCTGGATCAAGGGAAGAAGCCCGCTGGATGGGACGCCGGGCTTGAGATAGGGATCGACTGGAACGGTGAACTGGTGTTTGGGGGTTTTGGCGCGAATGCCATTTAATGTTTCTCCATAAACGCTGTTGGCCTCGCGGCCCACATGGTAGGAAACGCCGGATTTGGCCATTAAATCGCCTTCATAAGTGGCATCGATGAATATTTTAGCTTTGTAGACGTTTCCATCCTCGGTGGAAAAGGAAAGGATTCGATTTCCGTCCATGGTCACGCTTTTCAACTTTTGATTGAGTTCAAAGGAAACTTCCTCCTCCTTGAGCATCTGGTGAAAGACCATGTCAGCGACGTGAGGCTCGAATTTCCAGGATTCCTCTTCGTGGTAATACTTTCCAAGCCGACGATAAAACTCGCGGGAAATGCCACCGATGGCGGCTTTGTTGCCGATATCCGTGGCGCCAAGGCCACCGGTGGTCAAACCGCCGATGGTTTTGCCCGGTTCCACGAGGATGACAGACTTGTGCATGCGCGCGGCCTGGATGGCTGCGGCAATTCCTCCGCTGGAAGCGCCAAAGACAACAACGTCCCTGTTCACTTCACGAGCCGGGAGGAGGGCGGTTGAAAGCAAAAACAGGAGGAGGGTTTTGCAGATCATTTTTTGATGGAGTTGCGCTGCTGCGAAACCTGGTGGACGCCGGAGAAATTTCCTGCTTCACAACAACTGACAAACGATTCGGTGACAGTTTTCAATTCCTCCCACTTGCCGCGGATGCTGGCGGCTTCCTCATTGCTGATTTGATTGTCGTGCGCGGCGAAGGCCACGGTGGAGAGCAAGTCGGCAAATTCCTGGATAATGGTATTCGTGGCCGGAACGAGTTGGGTGGGATGAGGCCAGCTACCCTTGGGGTTTTTGATAAAAAAGCCACCGGCGATCTGGCAGAGCCATTGAATGATGCGCGGATCCTGGGTTACTCGGTAAAGGGCTGCGACCCGGTCCAGGGGGTTGGAGGCCCCGCTTTTGTTTTCTTCCGAGGGCTCGGTCCACTTGTAAATCATCGACAGGGATAGTCCGAGCTCTGCGGCTGCATGCTTCGGATTGCTTGACTGCAAGACTTCCCTCAGAAGTTCATGGGATTCCATAAGGCAGAAAATGAAGTTTGGGCTGGGAAATGGCAAGGAGGAACCGATTTGGCTACCGGGGAGGAGAGTTACTCCAACCTGGAGCAGACCAGAGTGTTTTCGCTTCGAAAATAGATACAATGATTGGCATAGGCCGGGTGCGACCAGGTCTTGCCACCGATCTGAAATCTAGCCAGTTGCTGGTATTTTTCAGCGCTGGCCCGTGCAATCACCAGTTCTCCGGTTTCCGTGGTGATGTAGAAAAGCCCGTTGCCCTCGTTATAGGCGGTGGATCCCTGAGTGTGCATTTTGAGATGGGCCACGGTCTTTTCGACCCAGTTCAATTTTCCATCTCTCATTTGGACGCTTCGCAGCTCGCCGCACTCTGCGGCAATATCGCCGTTGTGATTGATGCCATACAAGACGCCTCCCACCTGGACGATGGAACTGTGCAGGGAGCTTAGCGCGAAACTATCCCACGCGATGTGGTAACCAGGTTTGTCTTCGCTTAATTTCAGAACGACGGTTCCTTCCCGGTCAGCGCTGAACCCAAGGAGCGACTCGGCAGGATTCCAAACCGGGGTGGCCACGGCCTGATCCCAGCGCAGCCTCCGGGGCAAACTCCAAAAAGGCGAGCCGGTCACGGGATCGACGGAATGAATAGATTCGGCGCTCCAGACGATTAATTGTTTTTTGCCGCCGCTTTGGATTCCTAAAATGGCGGAGTAACCGGCATTATTGGTGCCAAATTTCCAGAGTTCCTTTCCGGAATCTTTATCCAGTGCGATGACCGTTCCATTGGTGGCTCCAGCCTGGACGAAAAGGGATTTTCCCTCCACCCATGGAGCGTTGGCGTAACCCCAGGTAGGAATTCTGCCGCCGAAATCCGCGACCAATTCTTTTTTCCAAATTTCCTTGCCCGTTTCCAATTCCAGACAGTTCAGCCGACCCATGGCACCCAGGGTATAAACCTTATCCCCATGAACGGTGGGAGTGGTGCGGGGCCCGTTTTCGTAGCCGCTTTTTAACTTCAATTTGTTGGAATAAGAATATGTCCAAAGATTGCTGCCCGTTTCACGGTCGAGGCAGAGGACACGTTCCTGTTCCTGATCGGTTTTGGATTCGGTGCGATCCATGACAAAAAGCCTCTTTCCAACGACCGATGGACTGCTGTAGCCAGTCCCGATTTGGGCCTTCCAGATCACGGTTGGTTCTTTTGTGGGGGTGGTAGAGAGGGTGGGGTCATTCCAGATGCCATCGCGTTTAGGTCCACCGCGCCACTCGGGCCAGTCATTGGCGTGGCAACGAAGTGCGAAGATCAGCAGCAAGGCCAGGACAAGTCGATTCATGGGAATTGGAGGCAGATACATTTAGGAATTCAGTCCATGGGTCTAGCATGACACGGGTTCGATGCCAAACAAGTTTCCAACAATTCCTGGCACGATGCATTTGCCTTCATGGCGCCTGAGGGTAAGCTTTCGTCGTGATCCGAAATATTATCTTTGACTGGTCAGGGACCCTGGTGGACGACTTGCCTGCCGTTTGGGAGGCTTCAAACCATGTGTTTACCCAGGCCGGGGTCGAGCCAATGACGCTTGAAAGTTTTCGGGCTGAGTTCGCGCTGCCTTTCAAAGGGTTTTATGATCGTTATACGCCGCACGTTCCCATGGAGAAACTGGAAGAATGGTTCCATGGCTTTTTCAGGGAGAATCAGCATTCTGTGGTCGCACTGCCTCACGCTCATGAATTTCTGCTCTTCTGTCGGGCAAACAAAATTCGAACTTTCCTTTTAAGCACCGTGCACAGGGATCATTATGAGGTTCAGTGCGCATTGACCGGGTTCAGTGCATTTATTGATGTCCCCTACGTCGGGGTTTGGGACAAGCGGGAAAAGATCCTGGATATTCTGAGGGAGAATTCGCTGGTTCCCGAGGAGACGATGTTTATTGGCGATATGCAGCATGACATCGATACGGCGCACCACGGCAAAGTACATTCGTGCGCAGTGTTGACCGGGTACAACAGGCTTGATCAGTTGCGCCAAAGCAACCCGGACTTGATTGTGGAGCACCTTGGAGAACTGCAGGAGATCCTGACGAGATCCCGTTTCGAAATCACTTCCGAAAGCGCCAATAGCCTGCCCCGCATGCCGATATCCACCGTCGGTGCCCTGATTTATAATGGATTTAATGAAGTGCTGATGATCAGGACACACAAGTGGTCCGACAAATGGGGGATACCGGGCGGGAAGATCAAACTTGGCGAGACGGCAGTGGCTGCGCTGGAGCGGGAAATCAAGGAAGAAACGAATCTGGACGTTTCCGACATTCGGTTCGTGCTGGTGCAGGACTGCATTCATTCCAGCGAATTTTATAAGGATGCCCATTTCATCCTGCTGAATTACACCTGTCGCGCGGTGGGTGAAACAAAGGTTATCCTGAATCGCGAAGCCCAGGAGTTCCGCTGGCTTCCTGTCGATGCGGCGTCGCTTTTGGATTTAAACAAGCCGACGAAGTTCCTCCTCCAATCATTACCTCACCCTAGAACTCATGGATAAAATACAGATCGAAAACCTGGAAGTCTTTTATCGCGTGGGCGTTCCCGATGAGGAAAGGAGAAACGCGCAGCGTCTTCTGCTATCGGTGGAGATTCACCATGATTTTGCGAAGGCGGCTCAAAGCGACGACCTGGAACAAACCGTGAACTATTTCGCGGTGTGCCAGCGGCTGCTTGGGTTAGGACAGGGGAGAGAATGGAAGCTGTTGGAAACGCTGGCGGTGGATATTGCCAACCTGTTGATCGATGAATTTGGGGTTGGCCGGGTGGAAGTGAAGATCAAAAAATTTATTATAGCCGAAGCTGAATATGTCGGGGTGGAAATCGTGCGAGAGAAGAAAAGTTAAGAGGATTTACCGGGGCGAGTTTTCGTCTGGTGAAGAGGCCGAAACAGCAGCAGGTAAATTCCAAGGCTTCCCAATAAAAGAGCGATGACCAAACCTGCGCAGGGAATCGCGACGAGTCCCCAATTTTCAATTTTTACCCCGTTCCAATAGTAAACGTGATGTACGACCGCGCCGGGGGCGGGAGGTGCGCCGCCATGGGTTAGAGTTAGAAAAGCGAGGGCTATTTGAGTGCATTTCCAGGCTCCCAGCAAACTGCCAACACCAATGGCGATCTTTGCCAGACGAGGCATGCTGGCGAGGAAGTTTTTAAAATTCATATTGACCATAAGAGCGCTGCATTGATCAAAACTACAATTTTCCGTTTATTCGACAAATCATAAACGTCCCTGGGCTGATTGGGGGGGACCAAAATCTGATCTTTTCGACCAAGAGAAGGTTTGGTTCTGGCGTTTTATCCTGTATAAATATCCACAGGTGATGCCACCGCGCCATGGTTCTCAAAGAATTCATTTCGCAACTGATGGAATCGGGACATGTCACTGTCTCGAGTGATCCAGTTCTGCAACCTCTCGAAGAGGTCGGCACCCTTTTGCAGGAAATGGATTTACTGCACCGCGCCAATCTGGCGTTTGAAGCACCCCCATTCGAACCTGATGCGGGGTATTGGGCACTCACCCAGCTTTATCGCGGCGCTCAATTCCTGGTTTGCCGGCATTTGGGTGAAGAAGAACTTCAGCGCGCCTTTCGCCAGTCGAATCCGGGTCCGGTCTCTCATGCGGTGATCTACTCGGTCGACCTGTTTTTTCAGTATCTTCCTGATTTGATCAAACTCGCAAAAAATACTTCAGCAGGCGATCCATTGATAAAAGTGCTCAACCGGCTCGGTGCGGATTGGACCCTCTCCGGCGTGGGCGCAGGTTTGTCCGGACCGTATGCCGTGAAGCCTTTCGTTGAGAACCCATGCCTGCTCCAACTTTATGTCGATCGAGTATTGCAATATCAGGAGCTTGACCGCCTGCAAGATCCTCAAGTTGAACTCCTGGCGCACCGTTCTCTTGGACCGCACGCTCAACTGAACCCTGAAGCTGCCGATTACCTGAAAGCCAAACATGTCCTCATCTCCTATTGAACTCGGTCGCCGATTAAGCGACGAAGTGTTGCAGCCAATGAAACAAGCGTTCGTTGGCAAAGACGAAATCATCGACCTGCTTGGTATTTGC
>JAQGOY010000013.1 GCA_028293375.1 Verrucomicrobiales bacterium
TCAGGCTGCCATTGCCAAATATGGCCGCGACGGTTCCTACCAGAAGATCACCCACTACGGTGACGAATTCATCCACGATGACGAACTCGCCTGGGCGGCCTGCGAACTCTTCCTCGCAACGGGAGACGAAAAATATGAGAAAGAACTGATTGGTCGATTCGATCCGAATGGCCGGGACACGAAGCGATGGAGCTGGTGGCGCCTGTATGAGTGCTATGGATGCGCGATACGAAGTTATGCATTCGCGGCGAAAACCAAACGGTTACCTGAAAATAAATTAACGCGCACGTTTCTGCGCAAGTGCGAGGATGAACTGATTGCGGGGGCCAGGGACATCAGTCGTTTTGCAACTCAGACCGCTTATGGAACAAGTTTTCCAGACCCGGACAAGGCATTCGCAAGTGCGGGATGGTATTTCCCGGTGGACAGGAGTTTTGACCTGGCGGTCGCAAGCTCGCTGGATCATCCACAAAACAACAACCCCACGCCCGCTTTTGAAGAAGCAATAATCGGCAACTTAAATTACGAATTAGGATGCAATCCGGGGAATATCAGCTTCCTTTCGGGCCTTGGAAAAAAGCGATTGTTCGAAACAGTCAACCAGTACGCATTGAACGACCGTCGAGTGTTGCCTCCCAGCGGAATCCCGGTAGGGAGCATCCAGGGAGGATTTCCATATCTGGAAAACTATAAAAAGGAACTGGGACAACTTACCTTTCCGAGCGATGGTTCGAAGACAAACCCCACGCCTTTTTATGATCGAACGGGAGACACGTTCAACACTTCCGCCGAGTTTGTTACAGTGAATGCAGCCCGGGCATTAGCGGTGACCGCTTACATCATGGGAAAATCTCCGCTCAAAAATCAGGCATGGAAATCGAGCGCGTGCGAAATAATTCCATCCGGCAAAGGTTATAGTGTTAAGACAAAACTTAAACTCGAAGATTCAACGGTGGCCACATGGGAAGGACATGGATTGTCTCCAGTATTAATGAAGGCGACGGAAACTTTTGTTTCAACCAGAACCCCGCTGCAATGGGTCGAAGTCGAGGTGAAGTGGGCGGACGGACGCAGGGCTTTTGCGAAAATAGAAAAACCTTAACGTCCGATAAGACAGATCAACCATCGAGAAACTCTCCGATGGAGGCGAGAGGCTTAAAGTGATCACAAAATATTTTGATCATCATTAACATGGGGATGGCTAAAAGGGCACCAGGAATTCCCCAGAGCCAGGTCCAAAAAATCAGTGAGATAAAAATTACGACGGGATTCAAAGTTAACCGATGCCCCAAAATCATAGGGGTAAACAGATTGGATTCCAGGGCATGCAACACTAAATAAACCATGGGAGGGATCAAACCGAAGCCGACAGAATCGAAAGCAATCTGGCCGGAAATTAGAAGAATCAAAACGCCCGTCAATGGTCCAAAATAAGGAATATAATTTAACAATGCAGCGACAAAACCCCAAAGAATAGGATTGGGCATTCCAATCAGCCACATTGCCAAACCGATGATGCAACCGAAAGAGACATTGATCAGAGTGATGGTAAAGAGAAACATGGAAATATTCCGCTGAAGTTCATGGGTAATCTCGACCGCTTTTTTCTTGTCCTTAAAAGTGGGAAGGACTTTAACCAGTTTCTGCATGAACAGGTCACCTGAAGCCAGGAGAAAATAAAGCAGGACAACCATTTCAATGAGCCCGCCAATGAGGCTTTTGAGATACGAAAAAAGAGTATCGGACAATGGCGCGGTGCGAACGGTTACTTTTGGGGTTTCGGCGGAGTTTTCGTCAGCAGCCAGGTTTCCAACCTTGTCGGCCGCCTTTGAAATCTGACTCTGAAATCTGAAGATTTTGTGCATCTTGGATTCAATTAGCTTCATGTTTTCAGGAGCTTTGTTAGTCCACTCCACAACCGGCGCACTTAAGCGGGAGCAAACCAAAAACGCACCGCCAAGAAACAGGGCAAGGACCAACGCTGCAGCGACAGTCTGTGGTATTCGGAAACGGGCAACGAAGTTGACCACTGGTTTGAGAAGAAAGTTCAAAACTGTGGCCAGAACGATAGGAATTATGAATCCTTGAGCATCGGAATGCAGAAACCAGAGCAACGATATGAGAAATAAACCGAGTAAAGCGATGGGTACCGCCGTTTGCGTGGATTTGAAGAAAGTGGTTAAATCGGTAATGGCAGACTTTTCGACTTCCTCGAAGTTTGACGCTGCCACAATTGAACCTGAATCGACTAACTCGTCGTCCCCCTTTTCGAAATCTTGTGGTTTCATTATATTTCCCAAAGGCCTTGATGAACCCTTTGGATTAGGCTACTTCATCCCCGAAGAAATTAGATATGAGCGAAAGTGGCACAGCCAAGCCTGATAATCGAACAAGAGTTCGCCTGATCTACGTTGCCCTGGGGTTGGCGATGGCCGGCGTGTTCCTTTTTTACTTCCGCAAGCAAATCAACCTGAAACCGTTCTACAATTGGATAGATGGACTCAGCGCTCCGTTGTTGATGCTTGCACTTATCGTATTGCCTGCCATCGGATGCCCGGTCACTTTTGTCTACCCAGTCGTCGGAGGAAGATTTGGGCCATTTATTGGCATGGGGATGGTGGCGGTCGCCACTTCGCTCCATCTTCTGTTTAGTTTCTGGATCGTCAAAACAGTGTTCCGGGTGAGGCTGGAGAAGTGGATCAGCAAAAAAAATTACAAAATTCCACAAATTCCTCCCGGCGAAGAGAAGCCCGTAACATTGCTAGTAGCACTGATTCCGGGGCCTCCCTACACCTTGAAAAACCTTCTAATGCCGATGGCTGGGGCGCCTTTTAAGACTTACTTTTTCATCTTTTGGCCTATTCACGTAATTCACGCATTTTTGGGCCTTGAAGCAGGGCATCTCGGAAGGGATCTTAGCGCTGGAAAAATCATCTTCCTGATCACTTATGTGGTCGTTTTATCGGTTCTTTGCGGATATGTGGTCAGACGCATCAAAGCACGACGAAAATCGGCAGCGGACGAGGTTTCTTTACAATTGAAATCGTAACAGTCCAGCCGAAGAATCTGCCGCTTTCTGATACCATTTTCGGTCGTTTATTT
>JAQGOY010000039.1 GCA_028293375.1 Verrucomicrobiales bacterium
GACGCAACATTCCTGGGAAATCGCCCGGCCACGACGCTGGACCTGGTCGGCCCTGACAAAAAGACCCTGCGCGAAAAATTTATAATCGGTGAACCCCATGCATGCGCGGCAGGAGGGGCAGAGGAAATGAAGCGCCGTGGCTTTGTAGGAATTTACCAAAAAGAACCCCGGGTGATTTATCGTATCCCTGGTTCCAACCACCTGATCATCAAAACCTGGTAAAAACCGGACTACCAGAGGTCTCCACCAGCGCGCGGTGCAGACCAACTGTCGGCAAAAAGTCGGGCGACAAAGGAGCCGAAACCCTTTGACTCAACCGACTCTTCTTTTCATAGTGGGAAGCGGCGCGCCAAGAAAATGCGCTGTCCACAATTCCCAAATGAGCGCTTCCAAAAAACTGTTGTTGATCGTCCTCGCCGCTGATTTAACACTTCGCCCCCTTTTCGCACAGAACCTCATCATTTCGCCTGGAAGAAATACGGTTGTAGGAAACAGCGTAAGCAATGTCCGCGTCATCGAACTCTCGCGCGACGGAACTGAGGCGACGCTTGGAATGAATTATTCCTACGATGGCCAGGGAGGACCCACTATTTCTGTTCTCCCTATTTTTGAGAAGAAAGATCAAAAAGGAGTGTCTCATTTTTTCGGAGTGGATGCCGTGACCGTAGGCTCTGGCAAGGGCTTGATCTCGATCAAAGTGAAATATTTCAACGATGAGGAAGGAGTTCCGCCGGAGATCACGACAGACCGCATTCGAGTGATGTTGCTTGATCCCAACTCCAAAAACATCGTCAGCGGGTCAACCGTGTTAAAGACGATTAAATGGGGATCGGCGGGGGCCAAGGCCACCCTGCCCTCTTTTGTTCCCAAGCTAGTCCCGGAGGACGATGCGCAAGCGATCAAAGAAGCAGAGGAAGCAGCACGAGCGGCCAAAGACAGGGCTGAGAAAGCAGCGGCTGCGGAATTGAAAGCCAAGCAGGAAGCAGCGGTCCGGGAACAGTCACGAGTGGCTGCGGAAGAACAGGCGCGAAAAATTGCAGAACAGCGAGCAAAAGCAGAAGCAGAAGCGAAACGTCTGAACGAGGCAAAACTAAAAGCCGAAGCGGAGGAGAAGGTGCGCGAAGAAGCGCGATTAAGAGCGGATGCCGAGGCAAAAAGGCTGGCCGAGGCCAAGAGGGTGGCGGATGAAAAAGCGATGGTAGAAGCCAAGACGAGGGAAGACGCCAAAATGAAGGCAGAAGCCGAAGAGAAGGCACGATTGGCAGCCGAAGCCAAGGCCCAGGAAGAAGCGCAGATGCGCGAAAAAGCCAGATTGGTCGCAGAAGCAGAAGCAAAGTCCCTGCTGGAACAAAAACGGATGGCTGAGGAAAAAGCTGTAGCCGAGGCGAAAGCACGTGATGAAGCGCGAATGAAAGCTGAAGCCGAAGAGAAAGCGCGCCTGGCAGCCGAAATCAAAGCCCAGGAAGAAGCGCAGATGCGCGAGAAAGCCAGGTTGGCCGCAGAAGCCGAAGCAAAGGCCCTATTGGAACAAAAACGAATAGCGGAAGAAAAGGCCGTGGCGGATACAAAAGCGCGTGAAGAAGCGAGACTCAAAGCGGAGGCGGAAGAAAAGGCCCGTGACGTGGCTAGGCTAAAGGCCCAGGAAGAGGCGAAAGCAAGAGAGCAAGCCAGGTTAAAGGCAGAGGCTGAAGCGACCAGACTTTACAATGAAAAGAAACTTGCAGAGGAAAAAGCGGCAGCGGAAACGAAGGCTCGCGAAGAAGCACGTGTAAAGGCAGAAGCTGAGGAAAAGATGCGACTCGCGGCGGAGGAGAAAGCCAAAAAGGAAGCGCAGGCCCGTGAAGAAGCGCGGATGGCTGCCGAAACGCGCGCCAAACAATTATCCGAAGAAAAGCGCCTTGCGGACGAACGAGCCCAGCAGGAAGCAGAAGCGAAGCAAAAAGAAAAATTATTAGCGGAAGCGAAACTGCGCGACGAGGCGCGGATGAAGGCAGAAGCAGAAGCGAAGCAACTGGAAGAAGAGAAAAAAATTGCTGATGCGAAAGCGGCGGTAGAGGCCAAAGCCCGCGAAGCAGCCAGATTAATGGCGGAATCCGAGGCCAAGGCTCGCGAAGAAGCAAGATTGAAAGCTGAACAGGAGGCCAAAGCTCGTGAAGTAGCTCGACTTCAAGCTGAACAGGATGCCAAACGGCTTGCCGAAGAGAAAAAGTTAGCCGAAGCGAAAGCGGCGGCAGTGGCGAAAGTTCAGGAAGAAGCACGAATCAAAGCGGAAGTGGAGCAAAAGGCGCGGGAAGTAGCGCGATTAACCGCCGAAGCTGAACAAAAAGCCCGTGAGGAAGCGCGGATGAAGGCTGAACAAGAGGCTAGGAGACTTGCAGAAGAAAAGCGCATGGCCGATGAGAAGGCCGCTGCAGATGCCAAGGCCCGCGAAGTGGCCAGGCTGAAAGCTGAAGCAGAACAGAAAGCACGAGAAGAGGCCCGGCTGAAAGCAGAGAACGAAGCAAAAGAAAGAGAAGTAGCCCGACTGAAAGCGGAACACGAGGCCAAGCGCCTGATGGAAGAAAAAAGATTGGCTGATGAAAAAGCCGCAGCGGAGGCCAAGGCCCGAGAAGTTGCCCGCGTAAAAGCAGAAGCGGATGCCAGGATGCGACTCGAAGCAGAAATGAAGGCTCGGGCAGAGGCTGAAGAACGAGAAAAAGCAAGAATGGTCGCGGAGACAGAGTCCAGGCGACTCGCCGAGGAAAAAAAAGCGACTGAGGAAAAACTGCGAGCTGAAACCGAAATGCGAGAAAAGGCACGCATGGCAGCAGAAGCGGATGCCAAACGACTGGCCGAAGAAACGCGTATAGCCGAGGAAAAAGCCAAGACAGAAGCGGATGCCAGGATGGTTGCAGAAGCACGCGCGAAGTCCGAATCGGAAGCCCGCGCGAAAGCCGAGGCCGAACTCGTTGCGAAAGAAAACGCCCGAAAAGAGGCGGCGATGAGAGCTTCTGCCCCAGTGGCCCCGCAGGCGGTGGCATCCAACTTGAAGACGAAGATCACCAACGTGGACATTGTGAATCGAAGCCTTGACCGGAGCCAGATGACGATTGGGGTTGAGTTTGATTACAAAGACGATTTCGAAGGGAAACCCGAGATGGGAGTCGATGTGCTGAGAACAGGCGAACCTGAAGTGACGAAGTACTTTGCCAGCAACCCGGCAGAAATAGGGAAGCGCCGCAATTTCGTATTGCTTCCGGTAAAATTCACGCCTCCAGCCGATGCGGCCCCTGCATTTGCCAGTTATCCCACTGACAAAGTCAGTGTTTACCTTCGATCAGCCGATAAAAAATTCATTTTATATCCCGCAACCATGGTCCTCATGTGGAAAGCACCAGGAGCCGCTGCTTCCGTTGCATCGATAGCAACTGCAAGCACCTTGCAAATTGATGACTTTAAACAAAACGATCCGTTTAACGGTTACGTGACCACGCGCTACAACCTCCAAGGTTCAGCCAAAGGTAAAATTCGATTGAAGGTTTTTGACTCCAACAACCCTGCATCTGCTGAGTTTTTCGAATCGGAACCTGAAGATGTAAAAGGTGGGCAAGGACTGCAGTTAGTGAAGATTGCCTCCCGACCCAACGCCAAAACAACCTCGGATATTTTCACGGCAGATACCATCGTGGTTGAACTTCTGGACGCAACTGGAACGGTGGTGGTGAGCGATAAGAGGTCAACTCCCATGACCTGGGCAAAACCGAAGTAAAAGGATCGGAGCCAGCCAGGTCGAAAAGCAGCGTTTTGAAGTAATAATAGAACAGAACTTGCTGAATTAGGGGTTATGGAAGTGTCCCCTATAGGCGAGGAAAAAAAATCCCAACATACAATCAGGCGATGCCCTAAATACTCTGGGCGAAAAGGTGCTAAGCTCAAATCTATGAGCGAGCAGGAAAAACTTGATCAATTAAAGAAATGGTTGAAGGACCAGCAAGCTCTTGTCGCCAAGATAAAGAGGCAAGTCTCACGCGCTGATTGGTCCGACGCAGTTCCCTTTGTTCCGGGAAATGAAATTACCAGTTATAAGTCCAACAGCATGGGTGTCACGGACTTTTAACCGTCCACAGTTGGAGTTAACGCTTCCGGAACGGGCTGAACCCGGAAGGAACTAAAACGGCTACTTCATTGTGTAAAGGGTGTCGCAGGCTTAATTGCAGCTTGCAGAACCGACAGGGCGCCGCCTGAGCAGGAGCGCCCTTTTTGTTTCGGTTACAACACTATTTTAAATCGTCAGGAGTAACACGGGCTTCCGTGGACAATTTATAAACTTGTCCTTTCGGGGTTCTGAGTTCGATCTCTACCAAGTACGCTTCGTAGTTGTCGCTGGGGGAAGGAATGAAAATCTCCTGTTGCAGCTTTCCTGAAGGTTGCTGTTCGATGGCTGTCCAATGATCGTTGCGGAAATCACGATCGCTGGAATTTGCCGTCCATAAGGATATTTTTTGATAAGGTTGGGACGATTTGATTTGAACGGTAGGTTTTCCATCCTTAGTGGCAAATACCCAACTCACTTCCGGAATCGATTCGTTCAGACAAATCATTTCATACCAGGCCGAAAGCGTCTGAATTGCCTGTTTTTTATCCCCGAGATCATGGCCAGCATTAGGAGTTTGAAACACCACTTTGGACCCTGGCAAATCACTCCAGTAGTGGCGAAGAGAATCCACGGTCCAATAAGGATCATTCGTGCCCAGCAGCAATAATTTCGGAAGAGTATATTGATCGCGATAAGAATACGGATCAACGAAACTTCGAAGTTCGACCATGCGTGGATGATCCATCTGGCCAATCAATCCTCGTTCCGTGTAGTCCCGAATTTGATCACTTTGTTTGCCATAAGCTTTTTGGGACCATTCGGTCTGCACCTTCATATTGAGCATGTCGATCACCATTGGGGCTATGGCAATAACCCTTTTATCCACAGCGGCCGTAAGCCAGGTGGTCCATCCCCGTTTACTGGCGCCAGCGACCACAAATTTTTCAATTTTTAAGTTTTGTTCTTTTGCTGCGAATTCCTGCAGGCAGTCCATGGCTTTGACCGCACTTTTTACCATGGGAAAAAGAACTGGCCAGGTTTTATCGCCAGTTTTCATGTACTGCTCGAATGTATAAGCGATGAGCGCATCTTCTTTAAGATTATTGAGCAAGGGCTGATTCGGAACGCTGTTCAAGACAGCAGCGATTGTCCCGCCTGACTGAGCTATTTGAGCGAGCATTGGCACGTAACCCAGGCCATTTCCGTCGCCCGTAATGAAAAGGAATGCTTTTTCCGGATTGGTTATTTTCTCCGGTTTTACGATCAACAAGATGTGCTTCCATGTGGTGTCATGCCAGCCCTGCGAGGTGAGTTCAAGCGAGGTGATCTCCAAGGAATTTGTTTTGAAAGTGGAAAGTATCTTCCAGGAGTACTTCTCATCGGGAGCCTTTACGTATTCATCGAGAGCATTGCCCCGGACGAGAGGCGCTGAAAGCAGAAGCAATAGGAGAAAGGACAATCTTAAAAGGGAGTGCCTGATCATTTGGCCAGTTAACGTTGACAATGCGAAAACCGCAACTGTCTTCTTTGCAAGAGGCGTTAGGCGGATGACGGATCCAGCGCCCGAAGGACAAGTTGGTAGCATTCAGGGGTATACTTGAGTTTCAGGGCTTCCTCCCGGGCACGCCCTGACATTTTTGCCCACGATTTTTTCAGAGCATTGACCACTTTTTCAGCTTCTGTTTTCTCCGCCAACGGCTGCAACTGTCTTTCGAGAAAAAGCAGGCATAAAGCGTCTTCGATGGCTTGGGAAAATGGATCCTGCGGAAAATCCTTTTTCAGGATCAGCCGCTCAACCCTGGAAGCAATTTCCGGGGCGTAACCGCACTCCAGCAGGATCGTTGAAGTCGTTTCCGCATGGAATTGTTTCAACCGATTTTTCCATTGATGATAGCCCGGCCTGGTCATCGGAAATGATGAACGCGGAATACTCCATCGAGAGATATGCTGCCCACGAATGGCGAGGAGCAGGATTTCGGGAGGATGTTCCACCAACCGCTCTATCCATTCGGTCAAGAGCCTGGAATGTAGCAATTCTTTTGGCCACGAATGTCCTTCTAAAGTTTCCTGATTCGGATCCTTGGAATTAACTTCATCAATTTTTCCAATCGCTTTTTGAAATGATCCGCTGGTCACAATTACGAATTTGACAGGCAATGAGTCGCGAAGGAAGCGGTATCAGGCAGATTTAATAAAAATTTCATCCTGAATGACTTCCACTTCGTATCGCTTTAATGGTTCCCGTGGGGGTCCAGCCAAAGGCCTGCCGCTTTCCGCATCAAATACACCTTCGTGACAGGGACACAGAAACTGTTTCTTATCGTGTAGATAATGCACAGGGCAAGAGAGATGGGTGCATTTCTGGCAATAGGCGACAAATTTCTGGTCGCTTATGCGGGTAACCAGAATGGGGGTTTTTCCTTCTGGAATTTGAAATTGAACCGAGCTGCCAACGGAGATCCTGGAAGCTTTAAACGGAAGTCTGAAACGGATGGAAGCATACTTTTCCGGCCACCATTTCTTTACCAGGTTGGATCCTGCCAGCAGCGCGAGAACAGAAAACACGAAAGCAAAAATAAATTGTTTTTTGGTCAATTTTTCTTCGTCGTCCAAGCGAATCGGATAAACCTTTTGAAAATCAGGTTGTTCCGTATTCACGAGACAACCTCTTTTTCCCGTGCGGGTTTTCTAAACGGCAGATCATTCCAAACCGATTCCTCAGCCATATCCTGATGATGGAAACCAATGGCTTCCGCCTTTTCGTTCTGAAAACCGCACAGTACAGCCATGTCCACATTGATCCGTGGAGTGAGTGGCGCTGCCATCATAAAAACCTTGGTTTTCACGATTTGCTTTCCGAACGAAAAGGTATTTACCGGGACTTCGCGACGAAACTCCGCAATGTAAGATTCGTCCCCAAAATACAACGCACCGCTCGGACAGACCGTGGCGCACATCGGTTTCTTGCCAACGCTGGTGCGGTCATAACACATGTCGCACTTCATCATGAGTTCAAATTTCCCCGGCATTTTAGGAACCCCGAAGGGGCAGGCCAGAACACAATTGGAGCAAGCCACACATCGTGGCTTGGAAGCGGTATGCACAACACCCAAGGCATCCTGTTTGATGGCATCAGCAGGGCAGACCTTTGCGCAAGTGGGATCCTCGCAATGCATGCAAACCACGGGAGCGGTCTGGACGGTGCTGCCGCGGTCCATTTCTTCGAGATGAATCATGGGCATGCCTCGATGTGTTTCGCATTCGCCGCACGCCTGGACACATGCTTTGCAGCCGATGCACCGTGACGCGTCTATGAAAAATTGTGTGGCGCTCATTTTATACTTTCTCGACCCGGCACGCACAAACTTTGAACTCAGGAATCTTGCTGATAGGGTCCAAAGCTCGATTGGTCAGCTGGTTGGCCGCCTTTTTTCCGGCCCAATGATACGGAACAAAAACGGTGTCGGGTCTGATAGTTGTGACCACCTGGGCCGGGACCACCATTTCTCCACGCCGGGTAATGACCCGAACGGGCATTTTGTCTTTCACCCCCAGTTTTGCGGCCATGAGCGGGTGAATTTCGCAAAGTGGTTCCGGATATTGATCCACCAATTCTCCAATACGCCGGGTTTGGGTTCCACTCAGGTATTGAGAAACAACCCGGCCCGTGGTGAAAAAAAGTGGATAGTCAGCATCAACATCCTCAGCCGGGGCACGATATTCGTAGCCAAAGAATTTGGCCTTTTGATCCGGATGAAAAAATTTTCCTCCCTCAAACAAACGTGGAGTCCCGGGGTGATTGGGCGAGGGACAGGGCCAAAATAGACCCATTTCTTTTTCCAACCGCTCGTAACTCATGCCGCTGTAATCCACCGGGGCATTTGCGCTGATGCCAGTAAGCTCAGTGAAAATCTCACCAGGGTTCTTAAAGTCGAAGTATTTCTCTTTGCCGAGACGTTTCCCGAGGTCGCAGATGATTTGCCAATCCACTTTGGCGTTACCCGGAGGGGTAATGGACTGTTTGAGCCGAATGCATCTGCCTTCGCCGTTAGTCACCGTTCCTTCATCCTCCTCCTGTAGTGACCCTGCAAGCACCACATCTGCGTGTTGGGCGGTTTCACTCAAAAAGAAATCTATACAGCCCAGAAACTCTAACTTATCCAGTGCTTTCTTTGTTCGGTTTGAATCCGGAATGGAGACGAGAGGATTAAAGCTAATGCTTAACAAACCCTTGATTTTTCCAGCTTCAATAGCATCGATAATCTCGCAGGCCGTCAGCCCCTGACCAGGAAGTTCCGCTTCCGGGATGCCCCAGTATTCCGATACTTCCTGCCGATGCCCAGGGTGGTTGATGTCGCGACCACCCGGAAGTTGGTTGCATCTCTGTCCATGCTCACGCCCTCCCTGCCCATTTCCCTGCCCCGTAATCGTTCCATAACCACAACCTGGCCGACCTATCTTTCCGGTCCCTAACACTATATTGATGTAACTTAAAACGTTCTCGACGCCCTTTGTGTGATGTTCGATTCCGCGGGCATGCAGAAGCATGGCCGTTGGAGCTTCGCCCCAAATTTCCGCTGCTCGGTAAATGCTCTTTCTTGAAACCCCGGAAATCTCCTCCACTTTTTCCGGGGTATAATTCTCAACCAATTCTTCCACCTTATCGAAACCTGTGGTGTGCCGGGCAATAAAATCCCGGTCCAACAAATCTTCTTTGATAAGTGCATGTAGAATCCCATTCGCCAATGCACTATCCCTTCCTGGCTTTACCGGCAGGATCAAATCGGCCGTCCTGCCAATGGGTGTGATCCGCGGATCAATAACGATGATTTTCGCTCCATTGTCCCGCGCCCGCCAAATGTAGTCGGTGAGAATGGGAAAACACTCGCCAATGTTCGTGCCTGCCAGGATCAGCGCTTTCGCTAAAGGAATGTCACTCCAGGGGTTGGCAGCACGATCCACCCCAAAAGCCATTTTATTGGCCGCACCCGCGCTAACCATGCAAAGGCGGCCGTTGTAATCGATGTTGGCAGTGCCAAGCGCAATTCTGGCAAACTTCCCATTCAAATAAGCCTTCTCATTGGTCATCGAAGCCCCGCCCAGAAAGGCAAAAGCATCTTTTCCGTATTTGGATTGAATTTCCTGGATGGCGGTCGTAGTCCGTTCGTAAGCCTTATCCCACGAAGTCTCCACAAAACCATGCTCTCCCCGAATCAAGGGATGCAGAAGCCTGTCCGGATGGTTGTTCTGGACGTAACGCTTGATTCCCTTGGGGCAGAGCTTGCCTTTATTAACTGGAAATTCCTCCCACGGCTCAAATCCTATTACCTGATTGTTTTTCACTTTGAGCTGGATGCCACATTGCACCCCGCAAAAACAACAGTGTGTTTTCACTAGCTTGTCCGGCGTTTGACCATAGAGCGGATCAAGTGCCGGATAGGCTGGCCGAGGACCAAAGTCTTTAAGGAGGATTTCTGCAGTAGTGGGAAGCGTGGCCATGATTTTAACGTCCCAGACAAGCTCCCTGAGATATTGGAACGATTTTTCGCCGACAGGGCGGACAAATATCCTGGTAGTTCAAAACTCCCGAGTGCGATATATAATTGAATCCCAGTTCGGGAAGAATGGATTTCAACCCTTCCAGCTGCAACCGATTGGCGAAGGGTTGATGACATCGGATACAGCACGCCTTGGCTTCAGCATCCCCTGCAGCGCGGGAAATTTTCACGGCCAAAGCCACCGTCCTTTGAAACATGTGGAACAACTTTCCGTAAGGAATGTAAAGCAGGAGTGCTACGACGGTGATGAAATGCGCGGTGCCGATTAACGAATGACCGCGGCCTTCATAGAAGCGGTAAGAAACCGTGAGCATCAATCCAGTGACAGTGACAAAGGCAATCAGTATCAGTGGCAGCCAATCCATGTAAAACGTCTGCACCGCTTTCTCTCCTTTATCCGTGAAACGACGAAATACCGCCATTGCCAAACCAATCAGAACTACGAAAGCGGAGACGTTTAATGCATTAAAAAACATGAAGGCTTGAAAGGAATGAATTCCGAAACTCCCAGCGGCCAAATTGAAAACATATAAATGGTAAATCTGGTCACTTCCTTCGGAGGTCTCGAAATGGACCCAGCCCATGACCAGCGGGATGACAACTGCAAAAGCAAGGGTGCAGCCGCCGGAGAGGCAAATATGCATCACCCAGCGAAACCAACTTCTTTGACGAATCATTTTCTGCGCGACAAAATTGTTCCCTGCATCCCCGAGGATTGTCCTTAAGCTTTTTAAACCAGAAGTTTGCAACAACCTCACTAACGTCCTAAAAAAAAAGCGAGTCGGAGGCCGAAAACTCCAAAGTGCGAGTCGGTAGGAGGTAATGAAACAAGTAATTAAAAGAAGTGCCGCGTACCCACCCAGAGCACGGTCAAAATAGTCGAGCCTGCTTGAGCCGAAATAAATCAGCCCAACCATCGTTATGGTAGTGATAAGAGCCACTGCCCATGCGATCCTTTTAACTTTTCCCACAGGGAAGCCATGAGCACGAAAGGGGCCTTAAACAGCTTGAATAATTTTTATAGTAGTAATCAGATGCATGAATTTAGCTCATAGTTCCAATTCCCTCCTCTGCCGTAGTTCCATCCTCACATCACTAGTGCGGGCATTACCCGAAACTGGGAAAGTCGGGTGAAATCCCACTCCCGCTTAGGCTGGCTATTTTTTTACAAAATGCTCACAATGCCAACTGCATGGATTTGTCTCTACTCGAAAAAGTTATGAAGCACATAAAGCTTGGTCTCCTCACTGTTTTACTCATTGGCGCTACGAATTTACTCTACGCGGCTAAACCAGAAGTCGAGGTTACCACCTCGGATAGCAAAGATATTAAGACTGGCCCCACAGCTTTCGCCTTAATTAAGGAAGGTAATCGTTACATCGGCGAAGACTCCAAAGACAAGGTGGTCCAAATCCGGTCTGAAAAGTCGATTGGCTCTTTGACGCCCTCCTACTGGTATATTGTTTACTACGATGAAGATGCCACAGCCAAATCCGTCGAAGTCAAATTCGGGGGCGGCAAAAAAATGGCCGTGAAAAGGCAACCGCGCGTCCTGGAAATTTTTTCCAAAGAATCGAAACCATTGAATAGGGAAAAACTTAAAGTGGATTCTGATAAAGCCCTCGAAGTTGCCTTGAAGGAGGATCTTCTCACCACGGTTCGGCTCACCAACACCGAAATGAAGCTCGAACGTTGGGGAGAAGAAGATGCTCCCACCTGGAAGATCAAGATTTGGGCACAACAAGCCCGCCATCCTGAGAAAACGGTCGATATCGGTGAAATCTTTATTTCTGCCAGTGAAGGGAAAGTCGTAAAACTGGATCTCCACATCAACCGCGTGGACTGAGTTTGAATCCGACATCGGCTATTCCGTGTGATGTTTTAATCATTGGCGGCGCACTTTCCGGCGCCGCCACTGCCACACTCATCCTCGAAAAGAATCCCACTCTTTCCGTCTATATTGTCGAGAAGAATCCTCACTTTTCTCGCCGGGTGGGAGAGGCAACAGTAGAAATCAGCACTTATTTTTTAACCCATTCCCTGGGGTTGACCGATTTTTTAAATGAAACCCAATTAGTCAAAAACGGGCTTCGGTTCTGGTTTTTCAACAAAGAGACGCACTCCCTTCCCGAATGCAGTGAAATAGGTGGAAAATACCTTTCCCGCGTTCCAGCTTTTCTTGTTGACCGGGCGGTTCTCGACGAGGAAGTCTTATCCCGCGCGGTGAAGGCAGGAGCGAGGTTGCTGCGACCTGCGCAGGTCAAAAATGTCAGTTTGAATCCTGGCTCGCTGCAGGAAGTTGAGGTTGAACAGGAGGGGGTCGTAAGAACTTTTCAGCCGCGTTGGGTCGTGGACGCTTCTGGCGTGGCTGCCATGCTCGCCCGAAAAAATCGATGGTGGAAAAGCAATGATCGCCACCCAACCACAGCAGTCTGGTCCCGCTGGAAAAATGTAAAAAGTTTCAATGATCCTGCCCTCGCCACGAAATATCCTGAATGGGCCAAGAAATGTTTCGGAATACGAGGAACCGCCACGAATCATCTGATGGGTGAAGGCTGGTGGGCCTGGTGGATAGCCCTGAAAGGTGGCGACGTTAGCATTGGAATAACCTTTGACCAGCGAATTGTCGATTGGCCGGAAGAAGGCTCGGTTGGTGATCGCTTAAAAACGTTTCTTTGCCAGCATCCCGTGGCCCGGGAGTTGTTGGCGGATGCCAGTTACACACCTGGAGATATCCACTTAAGAAAAAACCTTCCTTACTATAGCGAACAAATCATTGGGGACGGCTTTTCGCTGGTTGGAGACGCCGCTGGATTTATTGATCCATTTTATAGCCCCGGAATGGATTGGATATCGTTTACTGCGACAATCACCGCCAACCTGATCGCGGCCGAGCGAGCCGGTATGGATGTCACGCAGAAAATAACCATGGCCAATGCTTCATTGGTCAAGTCCTACCACCGGTGGTTCGAGGGCATTTATCTAAACAAGTACTTCTATTTTGGCCATTATGACCTGACCAAGGTGGCTTTTCTCCTGGACCTTGGATTCTATTACCAGGGAGTGGCCAATCAACCCTTCATGCGGGGGGAACCAGCACTGTTGGAATCAGTTTTCTCGACCAAACCATCCGTTCCTTTTTTCCACTTGATGCGTTTTTATAACCGTCGGCTCGCCGCGATGGGGCGTCGCAGGTTGGAGGAAAAATCGCCCGCGCCGGCGAACAAGGGTAAATGTTTTATGTTTGGAGGTTTCACTTTTAAAAGGTCGGATGTGAGCCCCATTGTCAAAGCCTTGTTTTTATGGCTTGGATTGGAATTGAGTGAAGGCTGGAAAACGTGGTTCCGTTCTTCCGCGGAATCCCAAACGCCCATGGTTCCTGCGGCTGTCGACCAATCGATGCTGTGAAAAAAGTCCTCATTTTATTGGGTGTTATTGCCATTGCCGTTGCAGTTTATTTCTTTTTTTCCAGGGAGCATTGGACCAATTACCCCGCGAAAAATGCCGGTCCATGGGTTGCTTTTGGTGACAGCCTCACTGCCGGATTTGGAGCCGACCAGGGACATGATTATCCCACCATCCTGGGCCAGCGACTCAGTGTAAAAATGGTTAACAAGGGGGTTCCCGGAGAAACGTCGGCCGATGGATTGGCGAGAATAGGTCAAGTCAAGGAGCTTCATCCACGTGTGGTGCTAGTTTGTTTCGGAGGGAACGACACGCTAAACCACGTTCCTTTCGACACCACCTTTTCAAATATTGGACAGATCATCGATCAACTGCAGGCAGACGGCGCGTTTGTAGTTCTTGTTGGGGTGCCTAGCGCTTCCATTCGGGATAAATACGAAAAGCGTTTCAAATCACTCGCCAAAGAAAAGCAAACACTTTTCATACCCGATATCTTGAAAGGGGTGTTGGGAACCCCAAACTTGATGTCAGACTACGTGCACCCTAACGACGAGGGGTATAAAAAAATTGCCGAACGATTTGATGACTTGCTGTTGCCCTACCTCCACAACTTGTGACGCGTCAGACAGTGGGTGGCAAAACAGCATTCTGCGTGACAATGATTCTCCGCCAACTTAGCACCGCGAAAGCGCTAATCACAAAATAAATGCCGCATAGAGCGGCGGTTAGAAACATTTTCTCTCGGGCAAAAACAGGGATGCAAATCCCATTAACCACCAGCCAACAGGGCCATGTTTCAATTCGGCGCCCCATTAATAGAAACTGGGCCAAAATGCTAAACGCCAAAACCAAAGAAGTGGAGAAGGGACGAGCGGCAACAACGAAATGATGGAGAACGATTTCATATCCCCATGTGGCCAAACTGGAAACGGCGATCAATAATATAAGGTAACGCGCAGAACTTCGGCGGATGGGAAGTTTTCTGCTACCTGGGATCTCTTTGCTCCAATTCCACCAGCCAAAAAGGTTGGTGACGATGAAAAAAACTTGCTGGGCCGAGTTGTCGTAGAGGTGTTGTGTCCAAAAAAGGTCGATGAACAACAAGCTGGCCAGGATACCTATCCACCATGCGTGGCGGCTGTTGCGACCCGCCAGGAAAATGGCTCCGCTATTCAAGAGGTTAGCCACGACTTCAATCATAAAGATCATGAGTTTCCGAATGCTGGTGCTCAAATACCCGCCATCAACCGCATGATCGCATTCTGAGAAAATTCCTTGTGGGAAAGATTCCCCTGCAGCTTCCCATCCCTCATGATTAAGATTCGGGAAGAGAGGTTCATGAGTTCTGGCAACTCTGAAGATATCATGATGATGGCCACGCCGGAACAGGCCAATTCATCGAGCAATTCATGGATTTCTGCCTTTGCCCCGACATCCACTCCCCTGGTGGGCTCGTCCACGATCAGGATTTTGCAATCTCGAACCAACCATTTGGCCAGTGCTATTTTTTGCTGATTTCCTCCACTCAGTGAAGCCACCTGCGTCTCCAATGACGGGGTTTTCACCCGCAATCGAGAGGTATATTTCTCAACGCACTCCCTCTCCTGCCGGTCGCTCACCAATCCCGCATGGGTGAATCTTTCAAGCCCTGCCAGAGAGGCGTTTTCGCGACAGTTCATAGACAGTACTAGCCCTTGCCGTTTGCGGTCTTCCGGGACCAGTCCAATTCCTGAAGCCATTGAGCTGCGAATGGACTTCGGTTTCAATTCTTTTCCTCCCACTATAATATGCCCTGTAGCTTCTGGATCGAGCCCCATCAGCGCCAGGGCTAATTCGCTTCTACCTGCGCCGACAAGCCCACCGAAACCCAGAACTTCTTTTTCTCGCAATTCGAAGTTGATCCCAGAAAACTGCCTCCCTTTTAGGTTTGTTACTTCCAAAACTTTTGCACCGAGGCTTTCTTCCCGATGTCGCGGTGCCTTGAACAAAACTTCACGACCCACCATCTGATGAATTATCTTTTCCTTAGAGGTCGTTTTTATCGGTTCGGTGGAAACATGTTGGCCATCGCGAAGAACGGTAATGGCATCGCAGAGTCGAAAAAGTTCCTCCATTCGATGCGATACATAGATCAAGGTGATGCCTCGTGAGCGCAGTTTTTCGATCAAATGAAAAAGAGCTTCGCTTTCATGGGCCGACAAGGAACTCGTCGGTTCATCCATGACGATGACCTTCGAACCGCTGCCCAGTGCCGCGGCAATCTGCACCATTTGTTCCTGGCCAGTAGTGAGCATGCTCATGAGGAGCATGGGATCCAGAGGACAATCGATTTCTCCAAGCAAAGCTTTGGCCTGTCGTAGCATTTCTTTTCGATCCAGCCAACCCCACTTGCGTGGAAGATTTCCCAGGCAAAGGTTTTCAGCGATCGTCAAATTCGGACAAAAAGCCAATTCCTGGTGAACCATGGAAATTCCGAGAGTTCGGGCTTCCAGTGGGTTTGCAGGCGACACCCGTTTGCCTTCGATCCAAATTTCCCCCGAGTCAGCGGTATAAACACCTGCAAGAATCTTTCCGATGGTACTTTTGCCGGCCCCATTCTCACCAATCAAAGCATGACAGCTCCCCAGCTCTATCGAAAAAGAAACTTTATCGAGCGCCTGAACCCCCGGGAAGCGTTTCGAAATGTTTCGAAATTCAATAAAGCTCATGGCGCCATCTCAGCCAGGGCGACTTTCAATAACGCAGGACGGTTGGTTGTCAGAAAATCGATTTTGAGTGATTCGAAACGCCGCGCTTCTTCAACACTATCCACAGTCCAAACTCCGAGCCCCATCCCTTCTAAGCGAAATCGTTCGACGAACTCCGCGTTCCAGGGAAAATTTGCCCCGAAATCCAATCCACTAACGCCGGCGGCTTTTGCAAGGCGAATGATCTCGTCCAGGTTCAGGTCAGGACATTCCAGTGGTGGTTCGTCGAAATCGATAACCCACCATGTCGGCACTTCGGGCATGGTCTTTCTGATCTCCCGCAGCATCCCAAGCGAAAGAGAAATGACCTCAAATGGGGTTGTGTTTTGATTGAGTCGAACGAAACGAACAAACTTGTCGGCAACATCCTGTTCCCCTTTGATTTCAACGAGAAGCTTTCCGGCGTTACGCCCAAGAATCAGCACTTCGCTTAGCAGGGGAATTCTTTCTCCCCTCCATTGCTGGCCTTTCCAGCTTCCTACATCCACTCGCCTCAATTCATTCACCGTTCGCGCCTCAACCAACAGGTCCACGCCCCCGGTCCTTTCGGTTGTTTCGTCATGCAAAACCACCCACTCCCAATCGGCAGTCATCTGCACATCGCACTCAATACCGTCTGCATGCTGTTCCATGGCAAGACGGAAAGCAGCCATGGTGTTTTCCGGAGCATCGTGCGAAGCCCCGCGATGGGCAATGATCAACATACAAACTCGTCCTCCTCACCAAGGCAAAGGCAGACACTTTCGAACACAACTATTCCAATTATTTCGGTAGCCACTTTTCCCAATTTTTCCCATATTCATCCACGTTTGCTTTAGTTACGGGTAAGAGCGGACTGACGTCAACAACGCTCGCCGGGTTTTTCTTCAAGTGGATTTTGTTGATCAAATGTTCGGTCGAACGGTAGCCCCATTCATAAACCTGCTGGGCTAAAAGCAATTGAACGTGGCCGCTCCGAATATAACTGAGCTCAGGAGGCAACGCATCGACCGAGACACATTTAATTGTTCCCGGTTTCCATTTCAGCGCGTTGTCGGTAAACAGTGGCCAGCCCCCAATCATGGCCCATCCAGTAATTTCAGGATTCGCCTGCATGGCCTGTTCAACCCGAGCTGCCGCGTCCTGAGGAGTTTCTTTGTGGTAATAGGTTTCCTGAATCTTGATGCCAGGATATTTCTTCGCCGCATTTTTAACGCCCTGAACCCTTTTCTGCAAATTCGGCGCGTTTTGATTGCCAGCGAGGATGGCCACTACTCCTTTTCCTCCCATGATCTTTGCCAACTCCTCCATCACCTGCTCGCCGCATTTGATATCGTCCACCCCAAAGGTGACGAAGCGTTTGCTCGCGGGAGCATCCGAATCAAAGGTCGCCACTGGAACTCCCTTTTTAACGGCAGAATTGATCGCATCGGTTAATTTATTGGCGTCGGAACAGCTAACGGCAATTCCATCCACTCCGCTGAGAGCAAGTTGTTCGATGGCTTCAGCCTGTTTTTGCGCATCCTCTTCGTTGGGAGTCCTCCAATCAATCTTGATGCTGATTTTATATTTTTGACCCAATTCTTTGGCAGCATCCATGGCTCCCACCCGCGCAGCCTGGAAAACAGGGTTACCCTGGGACTTGGCAACGAGTCCGATGGTATAGGATTGCTTTTGAGCCAGGGCAAAGGATGCGGAAGCAACTAGAAACGCAAGGGTAGCTAACAGTCTTCTGTTCATATTTGAAAAGGGTGATTGAGTTTTGATACCGCCAGCAGAGGACAAATTCAACCTTTTAACAACCTGCGTCGGGACAGCCAGTTGTTCACCTGGTCAAGCACCACCGCTAAAATAACCACCGCTCCTATGATAATCTGGCTGTAGTTCTGATTGATTCCGAGGATCACAATTCCGGTGCTGATCATCTGAATGACCAATGCTCCCAATACTGCTCCCAGCGCGGAACCTTTACCCCCGGAAAGGCTGGCTCCTCCTACAACTGCTGCAGCAATCACGTTCAACTCGTAGCCCTGCCCATCCCCAGAAGTCGCCGCGCCATAATAGCCAATAGATAACAAAGCGGCTATGCCTGCGGTTAATCCTGAAAAAATAAAAACAGTCAATTTTACCCACTCCACTCGAATGCCACTAAATCTACTGGCAACTTCATTGCCCCCAACCGCGTAAATCCTCCTGCCTGCTGCGGTTCTCGTCAGGTACACTCCTCCGAAAATGGCAACAATGATCATGATCAGGAGAGGTACAAGGCTCAGTCCTTCTCCTGTTTCATAACGAATCAGATCCCGGAATCCGGCGGGAAAATTTCCAATGGATTGCCCTTGTGTGATGACAAAGGCAATTCCACGAAAAATGGCCATCGTTCCGAGGGTAATAATAAAGGGATGAACTTTTAGTCCAATCATCATCGCGCCGTTTGCGATTCCAGCGAGCGTCCCAACTCCGATGCATGTTACCACGCCGAGAAAAATACCCACGGCAGACTGCGCGCTCGAGACGCCATCCGGCCCAAAGCGATGGAAAACCAGGGCCGATAAAACAGAAGCCAGCGCGTAGATGGCTCCGACTGAAAGGTCAATGTTTCCGGAAATGATAATAAAAGTGGCTCCAACAGCCATGATGGCAATGAAACTCGTATCCTTGGCGAGCTGGGCCATGGTCTGTGCGTTCAAAAATTTGTTGCAGGATTCGAATACCGGAACCTTCTCGCCGTCAGCACCTGTGGTGAACACCCGTTGACGTTCTCCTGCAGAGTTCAATTCGAATTTTGGGCGATCGACTTTCCCCCCAAAAATTGTGAGAGATAAACCAAGAATAAGAATCACTAAAAGCAATCCGCCTTCCTGTAATCGAAGGTACCTGGAGTTGAGCAGACCCGTGCGTGTCATGGTTAAAAGAGGTTTATGAAAAAGAAACCTGTAGCGAAAGAAAATTTCAGAACAACTTGCGACATGCGGTTTTCAATAAATCTGACCAACCGTTGTGGAACCGCGAATAATAACAAAAAAATTGACTAAAAATCGCGAAAACTTTTGCATATTTATGACACGCGGGTTACACCATCTAAACGGTCAATTTTTCCGGATTTGATGATTACTCCACATCCCATTTTAGCTGCGAATCTGACGTTTGTTATCGAACGAGCGCCGATTGAAGGAAAGGTCATCCTTTGCACTCTGGCGATATTTTCGATTTTCGCCTGGTCGGTTCTCATCTCCAAGGCCCTTCAGATGCGCCGAGCCTCCAAGTTAAATGAGTTATTCGATGCAGA
>JAQGOY010000052.1 GCA_028293375.1 Verrucomicrobiales bacterium
TTTTTAATTTTTTCGGCATGGTTCCCCTCGCAAATAATTTTAAAACCATCATCGCCTTCTAAAAAGGTAAAGTTGGTTATACCTGCAAAGTAATTATTGGTGATGGATGGGCCACCATACCTGGTGATCTGTTTGAAGAGAAAGGGGCCCAGGTCCACCTGGCCAATATTACCATTCAACAATAAGTCTTCGTGTTTGTTACAAGAGCAGAGGAAGATCGATAAGATGAGCAAAAGGATCCAGGAGCTGGATTGTAATCGATTTCCTAATGACGCCGGTAACAGCATAATAGATATCTGATGACTTAATTTCGGCAAAAGGCCGAAGATGTGAAAAAGGGGTTCTTAGGGAGTGTGCATTTTTGTTGGCAGATTGCACGAAAAAAATAAGAGCGGAAATATAAGCGGGTATAATTAGAGGTGGGGGAGATTATTCATGGAACTTATGGGGGGCGACGCCATGGTCTGTTTGTTGGCGATGCGCTATAAAAACCGCGATCTTTCGCGCTGGCTTCGTTTCCGACTGACCAGGAGGCCCACGAGGGCATACCTGAGGAGCCGAAAGCCTCGCCATCATCGAAAGCTTGCGATTTTATATGTTATCTCCGGCTGACAGTATTCCTGGGTGTCAGTGTTCGGAATTTAAAAAAGTAATAAAGGGCTGATTATCAAGGGATTGGACGGGCAATCTTAGTCCAGGTTGATTGCCCGGATCTCCGGGTTTATTTTGCTGGTGCGAATTCTTTCGTCTCGGGGCCTGGGGCTGCCAATAGTTTGCGTTCGGAGTCGTCTTTGGCGTCGTCGACGCGGGGGTAATCGCGCCAGAGCCAACGAAGCATTTCGGGCATGATGGCACCGCCTTGCCTGTTACTGTGTGTGCCTATTCCCCAAGTATAATTGACGTCGTATTTTTTGGCGGTTAGCGCTTCGACCATCCTGATGTTTTGACCGTGCCAATCTTTGGTTGGATCGTAGATTCCGTTTCGCACGCCACGGTTGTCGTTCAAGCCGTCCTGTAAAAAGATGCGGATTGGTTTGGTTTCGCTTTCGCGGATCATGTCGGGATATTTATGGCCACCGCGAATGTTGGTGAAGCTGCCGATGGTGCTTATGACTTTTCCGAACTGGTCAGGGCGATGCCAGGCGACGGTGAAAGCGCAGATGGCGCCTGAGCTGGCTCCGGCAATAGCGCGATCTTCCGGTTTGCTGGAGATTTTGTATTCTTTGTTCAATACAGGAAGGAGTTCGTCGACGATGAGGTGGGTGTATTTGTCATCGAGGACGTTGTATTCCGTGGGTCTGTTGTTGCTGCGGTCACCCCAATCCGAGGAGCTCGATTCTTTTTGTTCGGGAGTGTGGCCCGGGTTGATGAAGACGGCGATAGTGACAGGCATCTCGCGTCGGTAGATCAGGTTATCGAAGACATTGGGAATTCGGTATTCCCCTTCAGGACCTACAAAGGCCTGGCCATCCTGAAAGATCATGAGCCTGGCGGGTTTGGAGCCGTCGTATTGGGCCGGGACGTAAACCCAGTAATGGCGGGTGGTATTCGGGAAGACCTCGCTAGGCAGGGTAAGAGGACCGACGACTTTGCCGTGGGGAACATCGTCGTGCGGGAGGGAATCGGGTCCCAAAGTGTAGACGTTATCGAGCGGCGCAGCGTGGATAAAAGCGCCGATGAAGAGAGCGATGAGCAGGCAGGATGCCTGAAACACATTTCGGAAGAGAGAAAATTGTTTCATGATTGGAATGCAGTAAATTTCTTGAATGGGAGGCCGGTTTACAAGCAGCAACTGTTCAAGGTAGTTTTGGAAGAGATGCTTGAGAACAGAAAAAAGTTACCTTTGTGTTTTAACGAGTAAAGGGTTGGGATATGCGGCGTCAGGCTAAATGGACTGGAAATGGTTCACGAAAGACAGGGCCGCCATTTTTTGACTGACTTTGAGTTGGAGATGGGGATTAATAGCTGAGTGAAACCCACTATTCTGCTTGGCACTTTATTGCTGTTTGGAACCTTTACGCCCAGTTTGGTTTTTTCACAGCCGGCAGTGAGCTCAAAATCATCGGCTACTGCTCCCGCCCGCACCGCTGCTGCTGCGGACGCTTTTCTGTCCACGCTGGATGATGCGGCCCGAGCAAAGGGAACTTTTGATTATAAGAACGAGGAGCAACGCCAGAAGTGGTCGAATCTTCCCAGTCCGATGTTCAAGAGGGCTGGACTGAAATTAGGCGAGCTGACGCCGGCTCAGCGCACTGCTGCGATGGCGGTGCTGGCCGCTGCGCTGAGCGCTGAGGGTTATCAAAAAGTAGTTCAAATCATGGACGCTGATGAAACGTTGAAGACCGGATCAGCAGGGAGGGGGGGGCCGACGTTTGGCAAAGACGAATTCTACATTTCGGTTTTAGGAAAACCAACGGCGACGGAACCGTGGATGATACAATTTGGCGGGCATCACCTGGCGCTGAATATTACCATTATAGGAAAAGAAGGGATTCTCACGCCGAGCCACACTGCGGCGCAGCCAGCGATATTCACGATGGACGGAAAAACGATACGGCCTTTGGGAAATGAAAACGACAAGGCGTTCGCGCTGATCAATGCGCTGGACGAGAACCAACAAAAGAAAGCGATCCTGGATTCGAAATTCAAGGACCTGGTGCTTGGGCCCGGGCGCGATGGAAAAACCATTGTGCCGGAAGGGATCAAGGCTTCGGAGATGACTGCTGTGCAGCAGGCGATGCTGCTGGATCTGGCGCATGAATGGGTGGGGATCGTGCAAGAAGAGGCGGCCAAAGTGAAAATGGCGGAGCTCAAAAAGAACATCAATGAAACGTGGTTTGCGTGGAGTGGACCGACGAAAAATGGAACGGCCGCCTATTTTCGGATCCAGGGACCGACGGTGTTCATCGAGTATGCACCGCAACAGCTCGGCGGCGACCCCACCAAGCATATTCATACGATGTATCGCGATCCCTCGAACGAGTACGGCCGCAAGTTATCAAAGTGATGGGTTTTCCAAGAAAACCGTGGCGGTGTTGGCTCGGTTGTTTTTTGTTCATGGCGGTGGTGAT
>JAQGOY010000096.1 GCA_028293375.1 Verrucomicrobiales bacterium
TTTTTAAACTCAGGTTGAGGCCTTGCAGTCTCAACACGAGTTTCCAACGGAAAATGGATAAAAAGATAGTCGCCGCCATCGCCACCAGGGATTGGCAAAAGGCAACCCCGGAAACCATGGACAAAGTTTTCCATAATTCCCTCGGGCCCAGGCTCCAGGCAGCATGCCACTGTTCGCTTCGGGTCAAGCTGAACCAGGCAGGCCCTTCCATATGCAAGCGTGGCCAGATAGTGCGCGCTTCCCGCGTAAATATGGAATTGAAGATCCAGAGCAGGAGCACCACGCAAATACCAAACTTGACGATCAGTTGAATTCCTGCCCGCTTTTTGCTCAATCGGTTCCCCAGAGGTTTTTGATGTGCCTGATCCCTGCGACTGCCTGCTCCATTGTCAACGAAGGGCTAAATTCGAACACCTTCAAGTGCTCCGGTTTAACGAATGGCTTGATCGACGCAAAGTCGATCATGCCACTCCCAGGGGATCGATGATCTTTGCCTGGAAACTCAACATCATGAATGTGAAACCCTGCGAGGCGGCTGGAATAATTTTCAAGTTGGACCACGTGATTAATAAATCCAAGGTTTTCTTTGATTTGAGCATGACCCGTATCGTGCCAATACCGAATATTGGGAGATGTAAATTCCTTAAAAAAAAGATCGAAATCATGGTCGAAAGGAATTTCCTCGAGCGCTTCCCGGTTCTCTATCCCCAACAATAGCCCCACCGCCTCGGCTTTCTCCAAAATTCGGCTCAACATATCGTAGGAAAGCAGGTAATACTTCTCTTTTTTTTCTTCTCTCTTCTCCTGTAACTCGAGGCAAAGTTTATGGTATTTGGATGTGTCTCGCTTTCCTTCTCCAATCATTTCCACCAGCTTGTCCGTGTATTCTTTCATCTCCACCATGCCCATGTGCAGCACCACCAATTTGGCGTTCAGCCGCTCTGCTGTTTCCAGGGTTTTTATAGAGTGGCGATATGCGTTTTCGCGCTCGCGCTGATTAGGGGAGCTAAACAGATAAATATTGGGAGCTGCGTGGCTCACTCCCATGGGCAGGGGACAAAAATTATGCAGCGTGGAAATCTTGATGACCCCTTCATCCACAGCCTGGAAAATTCCGGGCAGCAGGCTGATGCGAATTCCATGGCTCAACTCGGCATATTCGAACCCCAATGAAGCAATCTCTTGCAACATGAGTTTCCCATCCGTATGGCGACTTGAATTCCAACTAGTCGATAAAGAGTACATAAAACAAAGGCCGAGTGCAGTCTCAGTAGTAGACTACATTCGGCCCTGATGATTCAAAGAAGAAGTTTAGAGATCCGCGTAGCGGGCGCTTAGCATCGCAGAGAAACGTGCCGCTTTCATTTTGCGGCGTTTTCTTTCGCTAGGTTTCTCAAAGTGACGGTGGTTCCGCACTTCCTTGAGGGTTCCCTCGCGGTCAATCTTTTTCTTCAGCCGGCGTAACGCTTTATCGACGCCTTCGCCTTTTTTAAGTTTAATCTCAGTCAATCTAAATCACTTCCTCTCTTAAAAGTACTGTAACCGCGGTCATTTGGGTTACATTTGATACAGGGCGAGGAGAGTAGAATTGGCAATGGCTACTGTCAATCGGCAAAATACGCTATTTTCCTCCGCCTCCCCTTGCATCCCTGGAATATTTACGATTGAAATCCACAACATCTTGATAGCGAACACCTTGCCCACCAAAAATGTCCAGGGCAGATCCTATCGTTAAATCTACTTTGCCTTTGCCGAGCCGGGTCACTGTTTCAAGATCCGCCAGCGAATTTGCTCCCCCAGCATAGGTGAGGGGAATAGGGGTCCAATCTGCCAGTTTTGTCAGCAGCTCTGTGTCTATTCCCTTACAAAGTCCCTCCACATCCGCAGCATGCACCAAAAATTCACTGCAGTATCGCCCCAATTCTTCCAACGCTTTCGCCGATATTACATAAGTCGTAAATTTTTCCCACCGGTCTGTGACCACGAGGTATTGATCTCCTTTCTTACGGCAACTCAGGTCCAGCACCAGTCGGCTCTTCCCCACCAGCGAAGTCAGCTCGCGCAATCTATCCCAATGGATTTCTCCGTTTTTGAAAACATAGGAAGTCACGATCACGTGAGATGCTCCGGCATCCAGGTAGTGGATCGCATTCTCATGATTGATTCCCCCACCCAAATGAAACCCTCCAGGAAACGTTCCCAATGCTTCCAGTGCCGCCTCTTCATTTCCAGGCCCCAACATGATGACGTGGCCGCCGACAAGGCCGTCCTTTCTATACAACTCGGCAAACCAGGATGAAGAGCGAGTGGAGACGAAATTGGTGCGCAGTGTGGATGCGTCTCCTGTCAGGGAGCCGCCCACAATTTGCTTCACCTGACCTTCATGCAGGTCAATGCAGGGTCGAAACATACGCTACTCTCAAAATGTCCGCTCCAGGGTGGAATGCCAATCTTCTTTTGTTCCTGAACGGAAACCGCTATTCATTTCATTCAAGCATGATCACCACCACCATCCGTGAAACCGGATTGTCAAACGCAGAATTTCTCGAGCGCTACTCGAAGGCGGGAAGAATCGGTCTCGCGGGTGGCTGGACTCTGATTGATAAGCTTATTTGCCGGGCCGAAAGGCATGTGGACCAAAACAAGGAATGGAGCAAATGGTCGCACGCTTTTTTATTTCAGGGAATCCGTGTCGATGGCTGTCATTGGGTTCTCGAGTCCGATTTGCAGTTGAAACGGAAACACATTCTCCTGGGAGTTCAGGAAAACAGGGTATCCAAATATCACGATGAAGTAGTCTACCCTTGCCTGGCGGTAGTCGACTTTGACTTGCCATCCCCCACCACTCAAACAATTCTCACCGAGGCACTTGAGTTGGTGGCCAATAAAACGAGGTATTCACTACGCGAACTTGTCGGCGCTTTGATTTCGTTGAAGAAACAGGATTTGCGTCAGGAAGAAAACTTGTTGTCCCGCGATAAATCATTTTTTTGCTCGGCTTTCGTCCACCACGTTTTCCGCAAAGCGGGAATGGATCTGGCCCCTGGGCTCAGTGTCAAGAATACCACCCCGGCCGATCTCTCTCGTTCACCCATTCCCCATACTCTTTATCTTCTTGAGAGGGATAGGCCGCAATCCATCCGCAGGCGATTTAAAGCTCGTGTTCGGGGCAGAATCAAAGCCTTGTCTGGAGAAGAATTGACCTGAGATCCACGTCGACCCGCTACTGCGACTCCGTCACCACCCAACCCTGGGCCTGGGTTTTGCGCCGGTAGATTTTGTCCCCGCAGGCTACATACAGGTAATGAAGTCCTGGTCCCGAAAACACCGCACTTACCATGGATTTATTTTGAGGGCGAAGAATGATGCCTGAGATCCTTCCCGTTGGGTCGAAAATTTGAACGCCCAGCGATGTAGTGACGTAATAACGACCCACCGTGTCCGTGGTCATACCATCAAGACTGGCATCCGATTTCCCGGGCGCCGTTCTTGCCGTCATATAAGGCTCTTTAAATTTCAGGGAACCATCGGTTTCTATACGCATCACCCAAACGTTCGTTCCTCCATAATCGGAAACTGCTAATGTTGTTTCGTCCGGGGAAAGCGCAATTCCATTCGGTTTTCCGATGCCCGTATCCGCTGCCTTGACTTCCCCTCCGGGAGTAATAAGTGTCACCTGCTTCTTGCTCGTCTCCGTAAAATAAATATAGCCCTTGCGTGTCACTACCAGGTCATTGGGATCTACGTTTTCGGCCAGGACTCTCATCTGGCCGCTGGGGATTTCGAAGGAAACCACTTTTTTCGCCCCGTTTTGACAGGCATACAGTTTGCCATCCGCTCCAAATTTTAATCCGCTGATTTTGGGAGCGTTTCTCACGAAATCACTGATTTTCCCTTGATTATCAATTTTAAAGATGGATTGGCCTTTGCTGACGTCGGAGAAATAAAAATTTCCTTCAGCGTCGGCGCACGCCGCGTCCGTAAAGCCATATCCCTCCGCCACGACCTTCCACTCTTCCCCGGGAATCAGGACCCCGGAAAGGGGCAAGTCTTGCCCAAGACAGTTCAGCGCAGCGAAAACCAACCCAAAAAAAGATGTGATTTTTTTCATTCGATGATCAAGGTTTCACGTCGCTCCATAGCCATTTTAGAGATTCGGGAAGGATTGCCCCTCCATGGATTCCATTGTGCCCACCATCACCCAACACCAATTGATGTTCATACTTAGCAAATTTCAAGGCGGCGTCCATTTCCTGGGCCGCCAAAGGCCAGTTGCCGTGTAAATTATTGAGATCCGCGAGACCGTCCTGCATAAAAATTTTGATCGGTTTTTTCTCGGATCTACGAATCAAAAATGGATACGCGTTGCCGCCACGGATATTCGTGAAACTGCCCACCTGGGTGATCACTTTACCGAATTCCTCTGGTCTTTCCCAGGCCACCGTGAAAGCGCAAATGCCACCTGAGCTGATTCCTCCAATTCCGCGCTTCTTCGGGTCTTTGGAAATTTTGTAATCTTTTAAAACTGCTGGGAGAAACTCATCGACCAGGAAATGGGTATATTCGCCACCCAGGCTGTCGTATTCATAGCTCCTGTTGCTTCTCCCTTTCTTACCCGGCTCGGCAGCAGGTGTCTCTCCGGGATTAACAAATACCACCACGGTGATGGGGAGTTCCTTTTTAGCGATCAGATTATCGTAGACGATGGTCGCGCGAAACGAGGCGTTCGTGCTCTGATAACTCGACCCGTCCTGAAAAACCATCAGGCACGCTTCCTCCTCGGGCTTGTATTGAGCGGGTATGTAAACCCAATAATCCCGTTGAGTGCCTGGATACACCGTGCTGCTCCATCGACCTTTAATCACCTGGCCGTGGGGAATTTCCCGCTGATATTGGGAATCAGGACCCAATTGATACAGGTCATTGGTTTTCGGCCTGGCAGCGGGATTGGGCCTGCCATTGGTTTGGGAGAATAAATTGGCCTCGCCGAAGCCCCACGCCAGGGCGCAGATGGCAACACTTCTCAAAATGCCAGTCGTAATGTTTCTCATAGGCTTGCCAAGGGTATAGAGAGTTGCCACCGGAATTGCCACTGTTTTTGCTCTCGGCTTCCTGCTCTCTCCGCGTTGTCTAAGTGATTAACTGAACAGCCAGACGGCACCTTTCGATAGCCAGTGAAGCGGAAGGATCACCCTTGTTCCCATAAACTGGGAAGTTATTTTTAATTCAGACAAACGGGCGCCACTATGAGCTTATCATTCAAACCACATCATCTAAAACGTTACAAAGACATCGCCATGCTGCTTCTGACCTATGGCAATGCGGAAATGGTCCAAAATATTGGACTTCGATCCACCCTCACGGATGAAGATTTGAGCGGCGCCAAACAATCCAACTCCCCCGACCAATTAGCCGACGACCTGGAGAAGATGGGCCCGACTTTCGTCAAACTCGGCCAGATTCTTTCCAGTCGGGCAGATTTGATACCCCCGCAATATCTGAAAGGCCTGGCGCGGCTTCAAGACAAGGTGAAGCCATTTTCATACGAGGAAGTTGAAGAGGCCGTGGTCCAGGGATTAGGCGTACGCCTTTCCAAGGGTTTTCAGGAGTTTGAGAGAGAGCCGATCGCCGCCGCCTCCCTGGGCCAGGTTCACAAGGCCACCCTTCGGGATGGAAGAAGCGTCGTGGTCAAAATTCAACGACCCAACATACGAAAGCAAATTGCAGAGGATTTGGAAGTGCTTGAAAACCTTGCCGCGTTTTTATCGGAGCACACCGACTTTGGACAGCGGTTCCAGGTATCCAAGATTTTCGACGAATTTCAACACACTCTCATCCATGAGCTCGACTACACCATGGAAGCTTCCAATCTGAAGCAGATTCATGAGAACCTGTTGGAATTCCCCAACATCGTGGTACCGCTTCCCGTGAACGATTATACCACTTCGACAATCCTAACCATGGATTTTGTGCCCGGTAAGAAAATTACCGACGTTCAACCGCTCGAAAGAACTGAACTGGCCGGTTCCGCCCTGGCCGATGAACTATTGAAGGCCTATCTGAAGCAGATTCTTGTCGATGGGATTTTCCACGCTGATCCGCATCCAGGCAACGTTTTCCTGACCACAGAGCATAAAGTTGCCCTCATCGACCTCGGCATGGTGGGAAGAACGTCCCCTGAAATGCAGGAAAAATTATTAAAGCTGTTGATCGCGATAAGCGAAGGCCACGGCGATGATGCAGCCTCCCTCGCCATCAAGATGAGTGAGACCACAGATCATTTTGATGAGGCGCAATTCAGGAGAGAAATAGCCAACGTCGTTTCCGAGCAACAAAACAGCACCCTGGCAAAAATGGACGTTGGAAGAATCCTCCTTGATGTTTGCCGTATCGCAGGAATGAACGGGCTTTATGTTCCGGTGGAATTATCGCTGCTGGGCAAAACTTTGTTGCAGCTCGATGCAGTAGGCAGGACCCTCGACGAGCATTTTAACCCAAACGCTGCCGTCCGTCGGCATGTGCGGGATATTCTTAATCAAAAACTTCAAAAGGACGCGACCAGTGGGAAATTGTTGAATACCTTTCTGGAGATGAAGGATTTCTTGGGTGGCTTGCCCAACCGCATTAATAAATTGATGGATCTGGTGGGAAGTAATTCATTGGAGGTCAAGGTTAGAGCCACCGATGTTCATTTGGTTCTTGAGGGTTTTCAAAAAATCGCCAACCGCATTACCACCGGTCTAATCCTGGCAGCACTTATTATTGGAGCTTCGTTGTTAATGCGGGTGCAATCCAATTTCACAATATTTGGATACCCGGGCCTGGCAATTCTTTGCTTCGTCGCTGCTGCCGGCGGTGGGTTTTGGTTGGTCTTTTCAATCATGATGGCTGATCACAAGACAAACCGAAGACACCGTTAAGTGATCACCGGTTTTTGTAAGCTGGCGCTTTGCGCAACAATAGTCTCAAGCTATTCATCACCACGATGACCGTGCTCCCTTCATGCCCGACCACGCCCAGGGTCAATGGAATTTTACCCAGTATGGCGAATGTCACGAGGACTGCTACAGTCCCCAGTGAAATAACCAGGTTTTGCTGAATGACCTTTTTTGCAGCTTTGCTTAATTGTAGTGCCTGGCAAAAATTCTCCAACTTGTCATGCATCAGCACTACTTCTGCCTGTTCCAGTGCTGCATCGGAGCCTCTCGCCCCCATCGCTATCCCTACATGCGCTGCGGCAAGGCTTGGGGCATCATTCACCCCGTCGCCGATCATGGCCACTTTCCCATTCCTACTCAGTTCGCGGATAATGAACAGTTTTTGGTCCGGCGTCAGTTCACTGCGCACATCCGGCAGATTGAGGTGATTTTTAAGTGCTTCTGCAGAATCGTGACGATCGCCCGTAAGCACCACTACTAAAAGACCCCACTCCCGGAGCTGGGACACCACGTTCTTCGATTCCAGGCGAAACTCATCCTGAAGTTGAATTCGTCCCATCACCCCATCCTCTCGAGCAAACCATACTTCGGAGATTCCCATCGAACTCCTTTCGTCCGGGGGGAATTCGACAGCGGGGAAGATACCCTGAGCCCAATTTCGTTTTCCGACAGCAATCTGGTGCCCGTTCACCTTTCCAAGCAGACCCATACCGGAGATCGATTCAAAATTAAGTGCAGGCAATATTCTCGTGCCATGCTTTTTTGCGTGGCTTGAAATCGCTCGCGCCAGTGGATGGTTGGATAAGTTCTCCAACGCGTAACTTTCTTCCAGGACATTAGCTTCATTTCCAGGCGGGAAGCTTTCCACTTTTGAAATTTGCAGGTTTCCTGTGGTTAAAGTGCCTGTTTTGTCCATGGTCACCACACTGATCTCCGCCAGTTTTTCCACCGCAGCACCCCCTCGAAATAAGATCCCTCGCTTCGCCCCCCAGGCAATTGCGGTAAGTACGGCAGATGGGATTGATAAAACCAATGCACAGGGCGAGGCCACGACTAATAGCGTCATGGCCTTATAAAATGCACTTTGTGTCTCTACCGTCGAATGAATCGGCGGAAGCTGATATCCCAGCCACCAAACCAGAAACATTATTCCTGAAAGCCCCAGGATGCCGTAAGTATAAGTGGTGCCAAATTTATCCGTGAGGCGTTGGGCGGGAGCTTTGAACCGGTTGGCGTCTTCAATCAATTGAATGATTTTGTGAAGGGAACTTTCCTGCACGGACTTGACTACCCGCGCGTCCAGGGTTCCCCACAGGTTCAATGTTCCTGCCAAAACGGAGTCGCCGACCTGCTTTTCAACCGGGGTGGCTTCTCCGGTCAGGTTGGACTCATCCGCCGCGCTTTTACCCGAGATGACCTCGGCATCAACTGGATATTGGGAGTCAGGCCGAATGCGGAGGATCATCCCAGGCGAGAGTGATTCCACCAGCATCATTTTCTCAGTCCCGGCATCCACTACGATGGCTTCCCTGGGCGCGGATTTGAAAAGGGATTGGATTTCACTATAAGTCCTGCCCAGGGCATAATGTTCGAGAGCGCCGGAAATGCTAAAAAGAAAAAGAAGTGTGGCGCCTTCACCCCAGGCTCCAATCGCAGCGCTTCCGAAGGCGACCGAGAGCATCAGAAAATGAACATCGAGTTTGCGCTTCTGCAGAAGCTCGAAAACTTCCTTTGCCGCAAACCACGAACCGCAAATATACGCCAGCAGAAAACCTGCGGTTTGCATCGTTCCATGCAGCAGAAAATGTGAAATTAACGCCGCCGCACCGCACAGTGACGCCGCTCCCAACTGCCATTTCCATTCCCCTTCAGCGTGGTCTTCATGGTCGTGCTCAAAACCTTCAAACTCACGGGGAGACAAGGTAGGCCACGGCAGATTTTTCCAATGCCAAAATCGGGGAGAGGTAGGGCAGGTGATCTTGGAAATCGTCGTTGTCCCTGCCGAGCGGGTTATCTTGACAGCGCTGGTCGAGAATTCGAAACGGTCCACCGAACAATCACCACAGTCGCGGTCTCCAGTCATTAACCCGCAACTCGTGCTGCCCCCCTGTTTGTCAGCTTGGACGATATCGAGTATTTCTTGTTCGGCTACTTTTTGATCTCTCGCCCCCAGCGTGGCTACAGAGATTTTGTGGTTTTTTTCATCGATGGTGACCGCTTCGAGAGAAGGATTGGTCGTGACCGCCGCCGCCACCGATTTCAGCAGGCAATCTTCTCTTTTATCCAGGGGAATTGGAGTTCCCTTCGACTTTATCATACCCACGCTATATTACGTTTGTTCGCGCCGATTGGAAACATGGAAATAATATCACCCCAATCAAACCTTGTTTTACGCATCAAAATCATGTTAGAAATAGAGTTATGAAAGCCACTATTGGCCGAATATTCCGAGCGATTTTACCTGGACGCAAAGCCAGACTAAGCCGCTCTCAATTGGTGGGCATGTATTTGAACCAGGCCAATAGCAAGGATTCCTACTCTTCCGAGTTCCTCCAGACTAGAGAAAGACAAAATGGGAAGTATAGTCTGAACAGGGAACGACAATGAAAACCAAAAAAGCCCCATCTGCAAAAGAAAAGTCCATCGCCCAGGGGAAAAACAAACCCGGGGCTAAAATCGCCAAGCCAGTCATAGCCCAAAATGGCGAGGCCCAACCCACCCCCCGGAGGAAGTAGCGCTCAAATAAAAAGGCCCCTGATCTGACGAGCAGGAGCCTTGCAGGTTTTACCTGGAAAACAACGAGTGGCTTATGCGGCCACGCCCACTTCTTCACCTTCCAAAAAGCCTTTGAGTTGGGTAGCCCGCGTCGGATGACGCAATTTGCGCAATGCCTTCGCTTCGATCTGGCGAATACGCTCACGAGTCACTTTGTAATGCTTGCCCAGTTCTTCCAAAGTTCTTCCATAACCGTCAACCAGACCGAAACGCATTTCCACAATTCGGCGTTCCCGCTCGGTTAAAGTTCCAAGAACTTCGTTCAATCGCTCTTTCAGGTGTGCACTGGCCGTGACAATAGAGGGGTTCTCCGCGCTCTTGTCCTCAATGAAATCGCCGAATGCGGTTTCATCACTGTCTCCAACAGGGGATTGAAGGGAAATCGGCTGTTGCGCCATCTTGAGAACGGCACGCACTCGTTCTACCGGCATCTGCATTTCGTCAGCCAGTTCTTCAGGTCCCGGTTCCCGGCCGAAATCCTGGATTAGCTGCTTCTGAACCCGCATCAATTTGCCGATGATTTCGATCATGTGGACCGGAATGCGAATCGTTCTTGCCTGGTCAGCAATCGCGCGGGTAATACCCTGGCGAATCCACCATGTGGCGTAGGTCGAGAATTTGTAACCGCGCCTGTATTCGAATTTCTCCACTCCGCGCATCAGGCCGATGTTTCCTTCCTGAATCAAATCCAGGAACGGTAGTCCGCGGTTGGTGTATTTTTTACCAATGGAAATCACCAGGCGAAGGTTCGCTTCTGCGATCTCGGTCCGTGCCTGGTCGGTGCGGGCAGCACATCCCCGGAGTTCTGTCTGCGCCTTGATATAATCCTGGCAGGGCATTCGGGCGAATGCTTCAAGGGATTTCAATTTCTGCTGCTCTCCCTGGATCATTGATTTCTGAATGGAAGAGACAGGCTGTTTTTGCAGTTCCGTGATCGCGCGCTGGCTGATTTGGATCATCTCTTTGACGTTTTCCGTCACGATCACCATTTCTTCGATGACCTTTTGCTTGAACGCAAATCTTGGAAAATAATCCTGCAATTTTTTGTCCAGCTTTTGGAATTCCTGGTAAAGCTTCTTCTTGGCAGCGGGATTCGACGCAGCGAGCCATTCAGCATGTTTCTCGTCCACCTTCTTATCCAGTTCGCGCGTTTTGCGAATTAATTCGAACAGGAACTTCAAATGCTCTTCGCGGCTTTCCACTTTGCTGTCGATGATTACCCGGTCAAACCGTTCTTTCGGGGGCTCGGAAACCAACTTTTCAGCAAGGGCGATGTGTTCCTTGGCGGAAAATCCAAAGCTGTAAATGATACGCTTTTGATCGTTCTCGGCGGTTTCGATGCGTTGGCAAATAGCCACTTCCTGCTCACGTGTGAGCAGCGGCACTTTACCCATCTGGCGCATATACATCCGGACAGGGTCATCTAAAATATCCAGGCGTCCCGCTTCTTTTTCTTCTTCCTCTTCGGTGACCTCTGCCTGGCGAACACGATCCAACTCGGCCTGGTCCACCAGTTCGATTCCCAGGTTATTCAGGACCGTATAAATTTGGTCGAGTTCTATCGCAGTTGTGGTGGTCTCAGGAAGCGCCTCGCTGATGTCGCTGCTGGTGACGTATCCCTGCTCGCGAGCCAGGAGAAGCAGTTCTTTGAGCTTCTCTTTTAATTCGGGCGTCATTTTAAAACCGACGAGGCTGGCCTCAATATTCGGTTCCACCACGGTCTTATCGTCTTCGGCGGTGGTTTTTGCCACAGGAGCACCTTTTGCGGCAGGTTGCTTTTTCGGTTTGGCCACCTCGGTTTTGGGAGTGGCGATCTTCTTTGACCCAGTGCGTTTAGATGTGACTTTCGGTTTAAGCATGTTTTTTTCTCTTCTCTCAGCAAAACAGAAGAGCCAGCCATATTCTCAAGTCAAAAGCCAGTCGTCAAATCTTTGCGTAAAGAATCGAACTTTAGGGGGCAAGATCGACCTTTTTCGGCATTTGTCCAGTACTCCCCAGATTTCCATGGTCATTTACCTTGCCTCAACCGGTAAAATCGTCGCACAGAATTCGTCGCAGTTGGATCCAGATAAGTCAATGTTCCGTTCTGGTTAAACAGGGTGGCGATTTCAACCCAGGTTACGAGGTCGGTGGAAACATCCAGTTTAAAGGTCTGTCCCAAACCGCCACTCACCTGAAATTGCATGCCTCGGCTGCTGTATTTTGTATCATTCAGAATGGAGGAGTCGATGATGTTTGTCACGCTCAGCGCTGCTGTTCGACTGATAGCTGACCCAAAGAAGTTGCTTACCACCACATTGTAATCCCCCAACTGATTGGTTGCCACATTGAGCAAGCTTAAGCTCGGCCCATTCTGGCCCTGAATATTGGAGTTGTTCCAGCGCCATTGATAAGTAAATGGCGCAAGCCCGGAGGCATTCACTGAAAAATTGGCTATCCCCCCTGCCGCAATCGAAACATTCTGCGGCTCGCTGATGATAGTAGGACCTGAAGCCGTGGCGCTTCCCACGATCGAAAAATTGTCGAAGAGCAGGTAGTTGTTCCCAGGAGTTGCAAGGCTTTTGACCGTCCATTGGGGATCGATATCTGCCAGGTCCATATCGAAGCCTGGAAGGTTGAATGCCACATTGTTGAATATCTTCGTTCCATCCACAGATCCTGACCAGGTCCGGTTGGCAAAATTCATTATCACTGTGAGTTGATAGTGAACGTTATTAGTAAAGAAATGGCCTGTGTCGTGGGTGCTGTTTCCGTCGAAATGCAGGATGTGCCGCGTGGAATTGTCGAAAATCACAGACCCGAGCACGTCAACGTTTTGGTTGTATATGGCAAATCCAAATTGGTCGAAATGCCCGTTGTTCGAATTCACCACTTCCATGTCCACGCTGAAGACGATAAATGGAGTTCCTTGATTAATCGGGTTGATATTGATGGATCGATAAAGACTGATCACCTGATTCCTCGGGATGCCAAAGCCAAGATAGCCTGCCTGACCAAATTCCGGAAACCCATTAATGATTCCCGACACACCCGGCGTTACCCCATCGCCGAGCCATCCCTCGGTATCCTCTATGTTGTCAATCCCTGGTGTAAAACCCTGGAAATCGGTTTCATAGAATGTGCCCGAACCAGCTGCGAACTCCAGCGAGAGATGCACATCGCCCGAATAACCTTCATAGCCATCCACCGAGATTTCATAGCTTTGACCGGCCTTCGCGAGGAAAGTGACTCTGCTGCTTATCCCGCTATAATCATCGTTGCTAACGACGGGGACAAGACTAGCTAAAGTTGTGCCTGTATAAACGTCCAGTAACGTGTCAAAAGTGCTGCCTTTGGTGGCAAGTGTCACGCGTCCGGCAACAGGCGCTGTCCACGTCCACCAGATGGATTTTGTGGCATCGCGGCCTGCATGCTGAGGTTCCCCCGCCTGGGCGGTTGCATCTGCATTGAATCCATTTACCACAACATTGGTTCCGGAAATGAGTGTTCTGTTCTGGAACTGGTCGTTGGAAGGGGCGCCGTCATGAAATTGAATACTCAAACTCACCCCTCCAGATTGGCCGCCAAAACCATCCACCGCAATTTGGTAGGGAGTTCCTGCTGACGCAGCAAAACTGACGGAGCTCGTGTTTTCGCCGTTGGCGTCATCATTGCTGAGGACTTCAACCAGCTCACCAAGGTTGAAGCCTTTGTAGACCGCAAGCACGGTGTCAAAGGTACTACCTTGGGTGTCAATGGTGACAGTGCCGCTTTGTGGCGCGCTCCAACTCCACCACACCGAATGGTAGGGACTGTAGTTGGAGTGGTTTGGCTCTCCGCTTTCGGCAGTCGCATTTACCGAAGTTCCAGTTGTTAGAATGTTTGCGCCAAAGAGGGCCGTCCGTTCTTCAAAATCATCGTTTGGCGGGACGACTATATTGTCGGTCATTTGCAAATTCAGGACAATGTTTCCGAACCCTCCGTTGTAACCATCTACCGCAAATTGGTAAGTCGTCCCAGCCGTAGCCAGGAAATGAATTAAGCACGTATTGTTGCCTCCGCTTTGGTCATCGCTGGCCACGGAGTGTAACGAGGCCAGGGTGTTACCGGTATAAATTGCCAGTAACGTATCGAACGAGCTCCCGATCGTATCGAGGGTCACTGTTCCGGAATCCGGGGCTGTCCAACTCCACCATACAGAGTGCGATGCAGGATTGCCGTCGTGGGCAGGTTCGTTGAGTTCTGCGCTGGCATTGTTGTTTTGTTCGCTGGTTGAAATGGCCTTTCCCGACAAGGAAATACGATTGGCGAACAAATCATTTACTGGAGCAGCCGTGCTGCCTCCGACTACTTTCAGCGAAAGGGCGATGGAACCTGAATCGCCAGCGTACCCGTCGACAGCGATATGATAGCTAAAGCCAGCCACCGCGTTGAAAGTCAACAAGCTGGTATTTTGGCCTCCACTTTGGTCGTCGCTGCCTATCAGCGTGAGATGTTCCACGGAGGAACCGGTGTACACGGCGAGCACTGTATCGAATGTGCTCCCCGCCGTGGAAACAGTAACTTGGCCCGTTGTGGGAGCCGTCCATGTCCACCATACAGATTTTTGAGCGGGCAATCCACCATGAGCAGGCTCGCCGGCCTGGGCAGTACCGTTGTTATTTCCCCCGGAGACCGTAATGTTTGTTCCAATCAAAACAGTACGATTTGCGAAGTTATCGTTGGGTGGTCCAAAGCTGCTGTCACCCAGGACGGTGAGGGTTAAAAGTTGATAACCCGTTCCCTGGGGATTGGTGGCCCGCAAGGTGATCGCATATTGTCTGGCGACCGTCAAAGTGCCTTGGATTAATCCCGTCGAGGGAGAAATCGTAAGTTCGCCGGGAAGTCCGTCTGCTCCGTAGGTCGTCGGGTTGCCAGTGGCGATAATTCGATAATTGAACGCGCTGCCCGCGCTGATCGTCGCGGTTGAGGGACTCGTAATGGCAGGAGAGGAAGGTGGCTGAGCTCCAATATTGAGAGTGAGTGTTTTCGATCCGCCACCGCCTGCATTGTTGGCAGTTATGAGGACCGTGAATATTCCTGCTTCCGTCGGAATTCCGTTAATAACCCCTGTTGTGGAGGAAAAGGAAAAGTCTGAAGACAATCCCTCGGCGGAAAATGTAGTGGGAGAACCGTTCGCCGTAATGGTGTAAGTAAGCGAGGTGCCTACATTGCCCGTTACTGTGCTGGCGCTGGTGATGGTTGGTGCAGGAATAATGGAGGTTGAAACCGTCAGGCTCAGGACCGCCACCCCGGAGCCATTCGCATTGTTCGCTGTCAATGAAACCTGAAATAATCCAGCTTGCGTGGGAGTCCCCGTGATAAGTCCTGTAGAAGTGCTGATCCGTAAACCTGCAGGCAGCCCGTTGGCGCCAAAACTTGTTGGGTTCCCAGTCCCTGTCACCTGGTAGGAAAATGCCGCGCCAATCATGGCGTTTGTGGTGGACGAGCTATTGATAACAGGCGGGTTATAAGTGAAGTCGAGGTAGGGAGTGGCGGTACTGGCGTCGGATACCGATGGAATTCCTGTGGAGGCCACCGCCAGAGTATTACCTCCAGCATCAATCAATCGAAAATCGGACACCGTGGTTATACGACCTAAACTGTAATCAGTGACCTTCAAGTAATACCTTTTGTTAATCGGTTGTACCAGGTCAGTGAAATCAAAAACGAATGTTCCGTTCACAGGGGTGGTTGTTCCATCAAAAGCGAATGCTCCCCCCTGGCTTTGAATGGCTCCCGGGTAAAAGAATGTGGTTGGCGAAGTTTGGGCCGTTGTCGAACTTCCCAGAGTTACATTGATTTCATTGCGAGCCAGTTGGTTCACGGTGAATTGCGCCATGATTTTAGGCGCATAGTTCGGCTTGGCGTTTATCCAGTAAGCCTGGCTATCCCACCACACCGGCACACGATTGCTATTGTCTGCTCCAGGGACAGTGGAGACTTGCTTTAATGCGTCATACGCCACCCAGGTGAAACCCCCCGCCTTCCAGCCCGTCCCCCACGAATTGCAGATTAGCAAGGCACCCTTTTCACCAGGATCCACTACTCCGTTTTTGTTGATATCGACCCAAATATTATCATTGTAACCCACCACGGTCATCGCGTGGCCGCTGCTATCCGCCTTGGCTACATAACAGGCCTGCTTACCCGCATACGCGTCGTCTGCCGCAGTGGCTGGATCATCGGAAATATTGGTGTATTGCCAGCCATATATGTCTGTCGCGTAGAGCAGGCAATAACCGTCGGCCAACAGGGTTTTCAGGTTGTTCAGTCCTGTCGGTGTATCCAGATCCGGCACCGTCCCCGACTGGTTGAATCGGAAGTCGATGGCCTTTCTCCAGACCGTCCCGTCCCGGCACCACTCCCGGTAACTGTTGGGGGTATTGATTCCGCTGTAAGGGAAATCGGCCCACGTCGCGCCGCCGTGCTTGATCAGCACATCGAATGTGGGGGTGAACCAGGAACCACTGTCCTGCCCTCCATTCACCATGGGATAGGTCCACTTGGGTGAAAGTTTAGTGGAATTATCCGCGTCATTCTTGTTGTTGAATCCTCGCACCAGCCCAAGCATGTGCGTTCCCACGTAATAAACCGTCGAAAAGGACGCGCACGAGCCGATGCTGCCCTGGCTGCGCACCGGGGGAAAAGAGGGGAGGGTGCTGTTGTCCACAAATGATGGGAGTATGGAACTGCCAGTCACTGTTTCCAGCACCGGGGAATTCTGGTTTGGGATTTCGCTTCCATATTCCACCGAGGAAACTGCCGGGCCATTATTGCCCTGTTCGTGTTTGATGCGTTGTGCGGCCAACGGATTAATCAATACCTTGTGGGTTCGGACCAGGTTTTTGTCCATCCATTCCTGCTCTGCCGCATTCGGCCTCCGTAGCCCGGTGCTCTGCTGTTGTTCTGGCGCCCCTTGAGCGTAAGCGCGGGATACCAATTGGAATCCAAAAAGCAAGCTCAGGCAAAACCTCGTAATATGTCGAATAGGTATCATAGAAAACTGGCTTGCCCAATCAGTAAAACCCCCAAATTTTGGAGTGAGAATAACCAACTATTAAGCCGAATCAATCATGAACATGGAAACATTGCCTCTCTTTGTTGATCGACGTCTACACCAATCGTAACCAGCATCTTTAGGCTACAATTCAAAAAATCCTTGTTTCGTGGCGCTTCACTGGAAACACTGACTGGATGCACTTCCTTCGATCACTTTGTTCTGTAGCTCTTTGTTCGCTTGTCATCGCCTGGACGGGTTGCGCTAGCGCGGAAGCCCCTCGCCATTACACCCTGGGCCAAACCGCTCACGAGTTTGAATTTAAAGGGCAACCACCGGTCAAATATGAATACCTGGCTTATGTTCCGGCGCGTGTGAATGTTCATCCCAAAGCAAAATATCCAGCTATCATCTTTCTCCACGGCTCAGGCGAACGTGGAACTAACGTTTGGTTGGTTGCCAAGCATGGGCCTCCCAAAATTGTCACCGATAAGCCTGATTTCGATTTCATTGTCATTTCTCCCCAATGTCCTCCAGGAAAAACATGGACCGCCGAATCCGTTGCTGCTCTCACTCTGGAGGTAGAAGGGCTTTATCCAATAGACAAGGATCGAGTCTATTTGACAGGATTGAGCATGGGCGGTTTCGGAACCTGGAGCACCATTCTGGTTCATCCTGAACTTTACGCCGCAGCAGTACCTATTTGTGGCGGCGGCGATTCCAACGCGGTAACCCAGGTTAGTTCCGAGAAAAAAACGGTCCTGGCAAAATTGCCAATCTGGGCTTTCCATGGGGCAAAAGATCCCACGGTCAAGCTGGAGGCTTCTCAGAAAATGGTCGGCGCTTACAATCAAATCGGCAATTCCGCTAGGCTTACCATTCATCCAGACGCGGGTCACGATTCCTGGACCCAGACTTACAATGATCCCGAACTCTACAAATGGCTTTTGCAGCACGACCGCGTTTCCAATAATGCGAAAAAGTAGCAAGCCAACCTGGCGAATTCAGTAACCTTCCCTGTTCGGGATTTGAAATTCAACCGTAATGGGGGAGATAATTTCCTGGAGATTGCCACCCTTAAAAAGCGGTGGCAAAGTTGGGCATGTTTCGGAAACACCTTTTGGAATTGCTCTTAAAATCCGAAATGTCTGCCAACCAGGTGGCGAGGGCCATGGACGAAAAAACCGCAGACGTTGTTTGCGATCTGGACCACCTTCTAAAAAGTTTGCGTCACACGGAATATAAAGCGGTCATCAAACCCGCACTCTGCAGGAAATGCGGTTATGTCTTTGGTGAGTCAAAACTCTCAAAACCAGCCCGCTGCCCCGAGTGCAAGGCCACATGGCTGCAGGAACCATTGATTAAGATTGTCTCACGCAAGTGATAATGGATTGATAAGCAATACTTCGATTTATAGATATAAGCCGGCAGTGGAGCCCTCCGTTTAAGCGCCGTAGGAGCCATACCTGCCTTCAATGCTGTTTTCCCTGTCGTCTATCTTTTTCCAGCATACTTCATAACTGCGTTTTGAATTTAATTCCGGCAATGCACCGGAATCATGCAACCCAAACCGTTTTCGCATTTACGAATTCCCGAATACCCAGCATTCCCAGCTCTCTCCCGTAACCGGATTCCTTCACACCTCCAAACGGCATTCGCACGTCCGACTTTACGAAATCATTAATAAAAACATTTCCTGCCTCTATTTTTGATCCTATTTTTTCTGCTCGATGGGTGTCACGGGAGAAAACGGCCGCTCCCAGACCGTAGGAAGTATCATTTGCCAGCCGGATCATTTCCTCTTCGGATTCGGCAGAAATAATCGCTGCCACCGGTCCAAAAGTTTCCTCCCGAAAAACACTCGTTTCAGGTTTTACCTGGGTGAGCAGGGTGGGGGGATAATAGTTTCCTGCTCCCGTTGGAACGCGGCCGCCGCAAAGCAAAATCGCCCCTTTGTCCAAACTTCGGGTCACCTGCCCGTGAAGATTGTCACGGAGATCTTTTCGAGCCAGTGGTCCCAGATCGAACTCTCCCAGCGGAGGACCAATTGTTTTTGACTCCATCTCGGACAACATTGCCTCTTCGAATTCATTTTTAATCCTGGAATGTACAATGAATCGTTTTGCCGAAATGCAGCTCTGTCCCGCGTTGATAAGTCGCGAAGTCGTGCAGATTTTTGCCGCCACTGCCACGTCTGCATCCTCGAGCACGAGGTAGGGATCGCTACCTCCCAATTCAAGCACACATTTTTTAAGCCGTTGGCCTGCGGCGGCAGCGATTTTTTTCCCTGCTTCTGTGCTGCCCGTAAGAGTGACTGCATTTATCCGGGGATCCGAGATCAATTTTGAGGCTTCGGAGCCTGATATCAGCACAATTGAGAATATATCAGGAGGCAACGCGTTCTGAGCAACCTGCAAAAGCGCCAATGCACAACCGGAAACATTGGAGGCATGTTTAAGAATGAAACCATTTCCAGCCATTAGTGTCGGCGCTAGCGCTCGAATCACCTGCCACAGGGGAAAATTCCACGGCATTATTCCAAGGACGACCCCCAGCGGATGCCGACTCACGTAGCTCTTCGCAGCTTCCGTTTGTACTGTTTCGTCCCTCAGGTACTCTGCCCCGTGTTGAGCGAAATGGGAAAGGCACTGAGCACATTTCTCCACCTCCGCCACTCCCTGCTTCCACGGTTTTCCCATTTCTGCAGCCATTAGGAAGGCCAGCTCTTGTTCCGCTTCCTTTATCGCCTTGGAAAATGCGTTCAATGCCTGAGCCCGATCCCCGAAGCTTTTTTCTTTCCAAATTCGCTGCGCTTTTACAGCTTTTTCCAAAATTAGTTCGACCTCAGATCCCGTCGTCTGCGGTCTGCGTGCCAGCACAACGCCAGTCGCGGGGTTGATTGATTCTAAAAGATCACCCATGCATCAAACCTTGTTATTTAACGTACCAGTCACGGTTGCGCACTTCCACGCCTGCCTCAGTTCCTATTTCTTTTTTGAACTGGTCAATGTCGCTCCCTCGATAGTGATAGGGATAAACGACGCGCGGTTTGAACTCTTTCACTGCGCTCGCCGCCTGTTGAACCGTCATTGTGTAGGGAAGGTTCATGCACACGAAGGCTACATCGATATCCTTCAGTTTCCGCATTTCAGGAATGTCTTCCGTATCGCCGCTGATATAAATGCGTTTTTTATCGATGGTTAAAACATAACCATTTCCGCGACCTTTGCTGTGGTATTGGGCGCGCTCGGGAGTCAGGTTATACATCGGAAGGGCCTCAATTTTTATTCCGCTTTTTGATTTAACTTCACCGTTGGCTAAAACCAGGGCTTTCTTTTTCAAATCTTCAGGCAGTTTATCCACCACGGCTTGCGGTGCGACAATGGTGGTTTTTTCGTCCGCCAAAGCTTTCAAAGTCCCTGGCTCCATGTGGTCCCCGTGAATGTCCGTAATCAGGATAATGTCCGGCGAGCCGAACGATTTGAACTTGTCCCCTCCACCGACCGGATCGGCTAGAATCGTTACGCTGGGTGTTTTTAACGCGAAGGAGGCGTGATTCACAATCGAAAGCGAAACATCAGATCCGTCAGTAAAAAGTTTTTCTGCGCCATCGCTTGAAGCGGCTGCCAGAATCATCGTTGCCACCATCGAAAACTTTAGGAAGTTGTGCATTCTTGAAAATGTTCCTTCCGCTCCAAAAAAGCAATCCTCCCGGGAATATAAACCCTCAGGGAAACAGGTATCCCCGAAATGGTCTCTTCTCGGGATAGTAACCTAGGAAAGGTATGGTTCTTTAGACCCAGGAGAGCCTATTTATGAAAAAATTGATCCTAATTCTAGGAGGCTGTGCCGCCTGCGCTGCAGGTTTTGCACTCGGTGTCATGCAGAAATGCCGACGTCGCACGGAAGACCGACGTTTTGTAGAAAGAGGCCTGGAGATTCTGGAAGGCGAAGGAGGCATTGTCCTCGAGTAATTTAATGGAGAAGGAGCCTATTAATATGAAAAAGCAAATCGTTATGCTCGTTGCCGCCTTGGTTCTGGGAGCCATTGGATGGCTTGGCCTCGGACCCTCCGAACTGCACTGGGTCCTCCGACCAGTCTCGGTTATACTCCTTGCAGGATTTCTAATCTCTCATTTCCTGGGTCGCGAGGAACAAAAATTTAAATTGGATCGTCATCCGGACGACGTTCTCTGACAGGAACCACCCAATTGCGAGAAAACTCTCGCGCCATTTTCCAAGGGATGTTACCTTACACCATCCCTTGGAAGGCTTTGTCCCTTCAAGAATTGTTTTCTGAATCATAGCTATGGGTAGGGTAAGCGACGCAAAAGAACGTTTAATGACGGCCGCAACAGAGTTAATCTGGAGCAGCAGTTATGGATCGGTGACGATTGATGCGATTTGTGAGAATGCCAGCGTCAAAAAAGGAAGTTTCTACTATTTTTTTGATTCCAAGTCCGACCTCGCTTTGGCAGCTCTCCTTTCCGAATGGGAGAAAAAACGGCCCGCCATGGATGCCCTTTTTTCGGTAACTGTCCCGCCTTGGGATAGACTGCAACGTTTCTTTGAAGGCGTTTACCTGCACCAGGCGGAATTGCAGCAACGGTTTGGACGTGTGCTCGGTTGTCCGCTTTTTACTCTGGGGTCCGAGGTTTGCACTCAGGACGCACGACTCCTCCAGACCATCGACCATATCCTGATGCAATATGTAAAGTACTTTGAATCAGCCATTCGAGATTGTCATTCCCACGGCTTGGTTCGTTGCCCTAATGCCACCAGCAAGGCTAAATTACTTTTTGCTTACTTTCAGGGCATCATGACCCAGGCGCGAATCCAAAACTGTGTGGAATTGATCAAAGCCCTTCCTGACGGAGCACGAGATCTGCTGGGCTTTGTTACTGAAGAAGTAGCTGCTGCCTGAGGTTTCTCATCCTTTTTTACCGATTCTCGACCTTTGCTCGAAATCAGGTTAGTCTGTTTGCGCCAATGCCACATCAAGACACTCTCCCAAAAGCGGATATTCAAGGCTCGGACGATTGCCGCCGCATGGTGAATGCCTTCTATGAAAAAGTACGGGAGGATGAATTGCTCGCCCCAGTTTTCGATGATGTCGCCAGGGTTGATTGGAATACTCATCTTCCTCTGCTGCAATCCTTCTGGGAAAAATTGCTTTTCCAGTCCGGCGGTTATCGCGGTCAACCACTGGCCAAACATCTGATGTTGCCCGTCGGTCGGCAACATTTTGCTCGCTGGCTTTCGCTCTTCATTGCCACGGTGGATGAGCTTTTTGACGGGCCTAAAGCAAACGAAGCCAAAAATTATGCCCGAAGCATCGCAGATACTTTTCAACAACGAATGAATCTGTTCGGACCAGGTGAATTGAAGTTTCCCGGGATTTTCGGTGATTAAGATCGGCGGTGATGTATGAGGTTAAGGAATTCTCCTCGCGTCCGCGCATCATCACGGAATCTCCCCAGAAGGCTGGAACACATCGTGTAGGAGTTTTGCTTCTCAACGCCTCGCATCATCATGCAAAGATGCTGTCCTTCTGTAACAACTCCCACTCCGTCACAGCCTATCAGTTCCTGGACCGTCGTGGCGATCTCGTGCGTCATCCTTTCCTGCACCTGAAGTCGCCGGGCGTAAACCTCGACTATGCGGGGCAGCTTGGATATGCCTATGACCTTGCCCTTTGGTAAGTAGCCGATATGGCATTTGCCAAAAAATGGCAGCATGTGGTGTTCGCAAAGACTGAAGAAATCGATGTCTTTGACCAGAACCATGTCTTCGGACTTGGAATCGAAAAGGGCATTGTTAAGAACCTTTTTCAGGTCGCTTTTATAACCTGAAGTCAAATACTCAAGTGACTTTGCGACGCGCAAAGGAGTGCGCAGTAGTCCATCCCGGGAAGGGTCCTCCCCGACCAATTCCAGTTGGCGTCGAACCAATTGTTCCAATTCGGAAAGGTTGCTTGAATCCATTTCCAAAAATATGGGGGATCAATCCTGAAAACGAAAGTCTTTCCATTCTTAACCACTTCTCTCCATCGCCGCAGCTTGATTTCAGCCATTGTAATGAATCCACTCCCCCTTAAATTCGTCCAGACTTCATTCCGAAGAAGTCTGAAGTGCAGGTGAAAAGTGCTTGCCGGTTATTTTTGTCGCCGCTTATAGTGCTGCCACGTGAACGGTGGTCGACCCAGGGTCGCCCATCGTTTAAATGGCCGATGGCAAATAAACGTGGCGCGCTTAGCTCAGTGGTAGAGCATTACCTTCACACGGTAGGGGTCGCAGGTTCGAAACCTGCAGCGCGCACCATCTTCTTCCATAGTTCATGTTATGAAAAATCATCTTAGGTTCTTTCTTTGCTCCTTAACCGTTGCCTTCTTGGCCTCGTGCGCCACCGAACAAGCTCCCTCCGCTGATGGCTCCGCACAAAAAGTCGAAAAAGGCTTTGTTTCCCTCTTCGATGGAAAAACTCTCAATGGATGGAATTTGAAAGACGGCAAGACCGATGGGTACGGGGTGACCAATGGAATGATTTTTTGTAAGCGGGGTGGGGGAGGGAATCTTCTTACGGAAGCAGAATATGGTGATTTCATTTTGCGACTCGATTTCAGGCTTGAGGATGGGTCAAACAACGGCGTCGGGATTCGCACCTCCGCTGTGGGCGATGCAGCCTACATGGGCATGGAAATCCAAATGCTGGATGACACTGCCGCCAAATACACCAACCTTCGTCCTGGCCAGTACCACGGTTCCATCTACGACGTGGTCCCCGCCAAACGTGGTGCCCTGAACCCTGTCGGCCAATGGAATTCTGAGGAAATTTCTGCTATCGGAAGGCATATCAAAGTAACGGTGAACGGCAAGGTGACCGTCGATGCCGATCTGAATTCTGTTACGGACGCTGCTACTTTACTGAGACATCCCGGCCTTCTCCGCGAACGCGGACACATCGGTTTCCTCGGCCATAACGATTACATTGAAGCGAAGAATATTCGCATCAAGGCCATGCCCGATTACAAGTCCTGGCATCCCCTGGCCAAAAAGAATGTCCCTCCCCCCGGATTCCAGGCCTTGTTTAATGGTCGCGATCTGAATAATTGGAAAGGCTTGGTTGCCGACCCTATAAAGCGCGCCAAAATGACCTCTGAACAATTGGCCTCCGCACAAGCCAAAGCAGATGCCAGCGCCCGCGCTCACTGGACGGTGCAGGATGGTGTGATCACTTTTGACGGCAAAGGTGAAAATCTGGTCAGTGGCAAAGATTACAAAGATTTCGAAATGATCGTTGACTGGAAGATTAGCGAAAAAGGCGACAGCGGCATTTACTTGCGCGGCAGTCCGCAGGTTCAAATATGGGAACGCAACAGTCCTGGTCAAACCACACCTCCTTCGGGTTCCGGTGGCCTCTATAATAACCAGAAAAATCCAAGCAAACCCCTTGCCTACGCCGACCGTTTTGTTGGTGAGTGGAACCGTTTTCGGATCCTCATGATTGGTGAAAAAGTCACCGTTTATTTGAACGATGAATTGGTCGTAAACGCCACCACACTTGAAAACTATTGGGAAAGATCCAAACCCATATATCCCACTGGCGCTGTCGAACTTCAAAGCCACAGCAGTCCACTCTGGTTCCGAAACGTGTTCATCCGCGAAATCAATGCGTCGACCAACTCCCCAGCTCATTGAACCAGGCAAATCCTTGATCCAGCAACCACATGCCTTCTCCTCGCAGAAGAGAATAAAAGATGAGGGGAGAGCTGGAGTGCCAGCTGTGTACCGCTAATTTTCCGACTAGGATTGTGATTGAAGAACCAGCCCCTCTCGCCTAAAGTTCGACTTGGTCAGCGCGCGTAGCTCAATTGGATAGAGTGACGGTCTCCGAAGCCGTAGGTTGTGGGTTCGACCCCCGCCGCGCGCACCATTCAACCAGTTGGAGATTCTGGTCACCCTGTGAAGAAGAAGGTTCAATCTGGCTAACCCTTACAGAACCCAATAAAGACGGGATGAAATCGTAATCTTTCGAAAAGGAAAATGATACTTTTTTGCCCGAAATTTGGGGGTTCGTTCCAACTTTTTTGACAATCTCAGAAAGTTTTTCTAAATCGTGAACCGTTTCCGTTTTACCCAGTGTTTCCAAGGTCGAAATGAGTGTCTGGGTGGGTTCGATCCAGAAACTACAGCGTTTCTTTTGGAGTCGGTCTTTTTCCTCTCTCAAACGTAATCTTTCGCGGATGAGGTCCTCTTTGGATGCCAAATACATATCTTCGTCGATGATGTCGTCGACCAATCGTCGGGTTAGAACACGTAGTTTTTCGTCTATTACTGAAAGAGCTGCGTTAATGGCCCCAGTGCTTTGAGTAAGAGAGAAATCTTCTTCCTTCGCCTCTTCATCTATTACCAATCGAATTTCTTGGGCTTCCTGACTTGAAATTGCGAGCGGTCGAAGCAGTTCAAAACACTGTGCAGCCACTAAGTCTTCACGGAGATATGGCTCCAAACATTTACCAAACTTTTTCGTGCATCTGTAATAGCGATATCTTCCTCCCAATCTTCCGGTAGCCCATTGGGCTGTATACATGGCACTACAGGGGCACTTGAAAATGCCCCGAAATGGGAAATTGTGTCCGAGCTTCACTTTACGGGGTCTTCTTTTCTGTTTCAGCACCGCTTGGACTTTGTTGAAAAGTTCAATCGAAATAATCCGAGGGAACTTTCCTTCGTAAACTTCCCCCTTCCAGACCATCAAACCCATAAACTTGACGCTCGTAAGAAGACGGCTCATTGCCGCATTTGCAAGGGGACGGCCTCCTTTTCCTAGAATGCCTTTTTCAGCAAGCCATCTGGCTCCAGACTCTAATCCTAGCCTTCCCTTTGCAAACTCTTCAAACAGACCTTGAATGATCGGAGCAGTCTCAGGGTCGGGAACTATATTCTTCATTCGATTATCGAACTTGAAGCCAAAGCACTTAGTTCCCGGCCATTGACCATGGCGCAATTTACTTTCAAAGGTGCGTTTTAACGCCTTGGCCATGGACATAACGTGTTCCACAGCACGACCCCCTTCCACCGCCATCAGAAGCCCAGCATCCGAAGGATTGTAACGCCTTGTGGGGGTAAGTATGGACGTTAAAACGCCGCGCTGGAGTAGCCATCGCGCCCGGCCTTCGTCGATTGGGTTTCGATATAGGCGGTCGATATCCCAACATAAAATGCCATTAGCTTCTCCCTTCTCTACTCTGTCGAGCATCTCATTAAATAAAGGCCTTCCCGGAATCTTCGCAGTTCGACTTTCGGGTATTACTTCATAAACCGCTGCACCTTCCTTCTTAGCAAGAGATCGAAGCTCAAACTCCTGCGACTCTAAACTAATGACTTGCCTATCGTCGTCCTTTAGACTTTTTCGCACATACATGAAATATTTTGTTTGTATGGATTTCATGAATAAATAATAGCATCATATACATGAGCGGTCAAGTATGTTTGACCTAGATAGTCCGGAATTTTAATGCAAGATTCAGAACCTACGATTAGGCTTGTCTACTTTGAAAGGTTGATGAAATGACAACTATAAAAGATTTTGATTTTTCCTTTTCTGATACTAAGGGGGAATACACCCGAATACCTTTAAACGTAGGTGAAAAAATCTTTGTGCTGGGTGCAAACGGGACGGGAAAATCAGGTTTAATGGAACATTTGCATCGGAAAAATCTGCAACATGCGAAGCGAATAGTGGCTCACCGGCAGTCATGGTTTCCAGACAATGGTTCAAACATACCCACTCCTGGTAGAGCTAATTATGAGAAAACGGTCTCAGAGTCTGACATAACCTTGGAATCGCGTTGGAAGGACCAATATCCTGCTGTCCGCGCCAACTTATCACTGACGAATCTGGTAGCGAGCGTTAACAACCATGCTCGGGAAATTCAAAAAACGCTACGGCTTGATGTCGAAAAGGCTGTTTGCCTCAATAAGACTGAAACTCCTATTGAAACTCTTAATGAACTACTCCTTATGTCCAATATACCTATCAAGGTAAACATGGGGGACGATGAACGACTCTTTGCTGTAAAGAAAAACGGGGAAGCTTATAGCATTGCGATGTTGTCTGACGGAGAGAAAAATGCGATTTTGCTAGTTGCAGACGTTTTGAGCGCACCAGCTCGCACCTTGTTCATAATTGACGAACCAGAACGTCATTTGCATCGCTCAATAATCTCTCCTCTCCTTACTTCCCTTTTTAACAATCGCTCTGACTGCGGCTTTGTGATCGCCACACACAATATCACTCTTCCGATGGACCATCCTGAGTCCAGTGTTTTGTTGCTAAAAAAATGTGCGTGGGTCCGCGGAAATATGGTGAGTTGGGCAACCCAGTTAATATCCAGTTGTGATGAGATAGATGACGAAACAAAGCAATCGATCCTTGGTTCGAGGGATAACCTGCTTTTTGTCGAAGGTAAAGAAGGTAGCCTCGATAGACGCTTCTACGAGCTTCTATTTCCAGAGGCCTCTGTGATTGTAAAAGGTGACTGCAAAGAAGTGGAAAAGGCGGTTCTTGGAATCCGTGGCTCGCAATCCTTGGCATGGGTCAACGCAGTTGGATTAATCGACGCAGATGACAGAACTGAATCAATGCTTGAAGCATTAAAGAGTAAGGGTGTGTATACCCTTCCTTGCTACTCCGTGGAATCGTTGTATTATTCCAAATTCATGATTGGAAAAATCGCTTCCCGGATGGCCGACGTTACGGGCACAAGCGGGGCAGAATTAGAGGCAAACGGCATTGATGCGATCATTTCGTCAGTGGTGGGTCATAAAAACCGCCTCTGCGCTCGCATTTGTGAGAGAAAAATTAAGGAGAAAACACAATTGCCTGGATGGGAAAAGCTTCTAATGAGAGAGATCCTCCAGATTGAGGTTAACCCTATACCATTGCTGGAGGAAGAATTCAAAAAATTCGACGCATTGGTGGCCGCAAAGGATATAGAGAGCATTGTCTCGAGATACCCTATCAGAGAGACGGATGCTTTGCACAAAGTATCCAAAGCTCTGAAATTTCAAACGGCAAAGGAATATGAGGGGGCTGTTGTAAAATTCCTCCTGCAGAACGAAGAGGCGCGAAGCCATTATAGAAACCTGCTGCACGAAATCGCCATGGCGTTGACTGAGACAATTACGAAGCCTTCTTCTTGTCCCACCGGGCCTTAATGGCATTTCGTCCAATTTCGGAAAGTCTTTCTGGCGAAAGTTTCTCGGCACGAGCCTTGCCACCTTTAAGCCCGCCCAACCGCCCAAGCGCAACAGCGGCAGGATTCTTTTTCTTTTTAGCGGTTAGTTTTGAAGCTTTTTCCATGAAACTATATTCGTGAATCTCGCATGTAAATGCGAGCTAGATTGTCTTGAGTCTATCAAAAAATTGGAACAGGTACAACATGAGTTGTGCTTCCTGCGTGAGACTGGAAAACCCCCAAATTTCGGGCAAAAAAGTATCATTTTCCTGTTCGAAAGATTACGATTTCATCCCGTCTTTATTGGGTTCTGTAAGGGTTAGCCAGATTGAACCTTCTTCTTCACAGGGTGACCAGAATCTCCAACTGGTTGAATGGTGCTCTGTTGTAGAGGTTATACGAACCCATTTCTCCAGGAAACCCGAGTGATCAGGGCCTCCC
>JAQGOY010000109.1 GCA_028293375.1 Verrucomicrobiales bacterium
AAAGTTGCTTAGACGATCGCTGCTCTCCTTTTAAATCCTAACGGCTGCTCATTCAGGCTTCCCCGTCTGTAACCCTTGAGATCGAGTGTAACGTGGGAATATCCGAACTGACAAATCCGCGCTGCGAGCTCGCTGTAGATGTCCTCGTCGAATAAACGGGTCATTTCGCCTGCGCCAAGCTCGATCCGCGCCAAATGGCCGCCCTTCAACTCATGATGCCGAACTCTCACATCAAAAAAGCCCGCATCCCTCAACGCGTACTCCGCGTTTTCAATCATCAGGAGCTTCTCCGGTGTCACAGCCTCGCCATAAGGAATCCTCGAACTTAAACAGGCCATCTGAGGCTTGTCGCATGTCGGTAGTCCCAACTGGCGCGAAAGCTCCCTGATTTCGGCCTTGGACAACCCCACTTCTTTCAAGGGCGCTACCACCCCAAAACTCGCTGCTGCCATTGCCCCTGGACGATGGTCGCCAGCATCGCTCGCGTTCTCACCATAAATGATTGCTTTGAAACCTTTTGCCGTTGCCATCGGCTTGAGCTCCAGGAAGAGCTCATGTTTGCAAAAAAAACAGCGGTTGTTTGGGTTTGATAAATACTCCTGATTATCAAATTCATGGGTTTTGACAACTTCAACCGGAAATCCAAACTGAGCCCCCAATTCAAGCGCCTCCTTCAGCTCCCTTCTCGGAAGACTCGGCGAATCTGCAACCACCGCCAGTGCCTTTTCTCCAAGCACCTGGTGGGCAATATATGCAAGAAAAACAGAATCTACTCCTCCCGAATAGGCCACCAGGCAGGATTCAAGCGCCAAAAGCCGCTTCTTCAGCGCCGTTAATTTTTGTGTTTCAGGACCCACACGGTGAAAGTTCCACCGAAACAGGTGAAAGTCGAGACAACAAAACCCCTCTAATGAAACAGTGACCCGCTATTGGAGAACGTGGTTGGCAGGGTCAGTGGTGCAAACTGGAGTATCTGACACTGTATCAAAGGTATAACAGGAATCGAAAGTGGCAGTCGTTCCGGCAGCAGGACAAATAGGCGGGGTTTTAACATACACCAAAAGCTGGGAATGGGTGACATGGCTGTTCGTCGCTTTATTGTTCTCCAATGCCCACTGCTGCATCGCTGCTTCGATTTGCCGGATATTATTGATGCACGCATTCGTCTGCGCCCGGGCTCTTGGTCGAAGAAAACTCGGCATTGCTATCGCCGCCAGCAGTCCAATGATTCCCACCACCACCATGATTTCAATCAAAGTGAACCCGTTGGTTTTGCGGCGCTTTTTCTTGCTGTTGACCACTAATAACACAGTTGTTTGAGAGCACGAACGGTGCCACGGCCGGTTATTGCAGGTTTCTAAAGAATTGGCAAGCTGTTCTACAGGTTGCTTCTGCCAGTTCCCCCAGCGTAACCCCTTTCAACTCTGCCACCGTCTCCGCTATCTGCTTCACGTGCCCGGGCTCACACCTCTTTCCTCGAAAGGGAGCGGGAGCAAGATAGGGCGCATCCGTTTCCAACATAAATTGATCCAGCCCTATTTTTTTGACCGTTTCTTTCACTTTCTGGGAATTCTTAAATGTGACAATCCCCGTGAAACTCACCAAACTTCCCAATCCGAATATCGTTTGAGCAGCTTCCGGCCCATCCACGAAACAATGAAAGACCCCTCGAACCTGTTTCGAGTACGGCCCCATGACATCCAGCGTCGGCTGGAACGCAGCCCTTTGATGAATCACACAATTAAGGCCCACTTCAGACGCCACCTCCAAATGCTGGCGGAAGAGAGAAACCTGCTTTGCCTTGTAAACTTCATCCTCGGTAGCCGATCCACCTTTCTGACTCGGCAAGTGGTAATGGTCCAGGCCCGTCTCTCCTATCGCCACCACCTTTGGGTTCGCGCTCAAATCTCTCAATTCCGCTCGTATATCGTCGGGTGCTTCCATCGCCCCGCACGGGTGCCAGCCTACCGCCGCGTATATGCACGGATATTTTTCCGCCAGCGCCACTGCTCGACGACTACTTGCGAAGTCTGTCCCTATGGAAATGATCTTTTTAATCCCCGCCTCACTTGCCCTTTCCAGCACTTGTTCTAGGTCCGCCGCATAATCGGAATAATCCATGTGAGCGTGGGTATCAAAAAAACATGACGTGATTTGATAGCTCATTCCCAGAGAAAAACATGCTTTAGCTCTAATTCAAGTTGATTTTGGGACAGTTTCCGCTAACTCTCTCGCCTATCACGTTTTATCTTTATGGCTCAAATCGTATTTCATCCTAGCGTCGAAGGGGCACAACATGGTGCAAAGTCGCTCGCAGATTTCCTTGCTTACGCCAAACGTTCCGGCGCTGTCGGCGCTCAACCATCGAACTTCATGGTTCAGGCCGATAAAGGTTTTAAAAAAGCCAAAGATATAAAAAATGCCTTCGAAAAAGAGGGCCTCATCATCGACGGCATTTCCGCTCATTGCCCTTTTTGGGTCCACACTACCGCTTTGACTGGAAGCCCTACCATCAAGCCCTTTACCCCGGCTGACGTAGCTAAACAAGCTCCCGATAAAATTGAAAAATGGGCTGAAAAATACTTGCTCGGTTTGCTCGATCTCGCTGCCGAATTGAACATAAAAATAATCCCCATGTTTTGGGGGGTTGCCTTTGGCTGGGAACTCGCTACCGGTTATCCCTGGGGTTTTTGGAAGTCCGGCGACTATGATCTCATTGCCGAAGGCAAAGCTCGATTCGTAAAAAAAACCCAGAAGATTCGCGATCACGCTCGCTCACTCGGAATCTATCTCGCCCACGAAATCCATCCTGGAACTGCCGCAATGTGCGCTTCGGATTTCAAGCTCTTGCTCGAGGCTTGCAGTGGGGACAAAACCTTGGGCGTCAATGCTGATCCTTCTCACTGCTGGGAAGGCGAAACCTGGGAAACCCGTTTTTCCGCAGTGGCAGATAGAATTTACGCCTGCCACGTTAAAAACTTTGTGATCCGTTCCGGCGTGCCTCTTCGCATGATGGAACCTAATTGGCAAAAACGTGCCATGCAGTTTGTCGATATTCCCTCGGGCGACTTGAATATGACTCGCTACGTGGAACTTCTCGTCCAGGCAGGTTATCCGCAACGCTACTGCTCCATTATGGGAACCAAAACCGCTCCTCTTATCGTGGAAGCGGAAAGCGCCTATCGCGATCTGGATGCTACCAGCGCCAATGGCATTGCTTTCGTTCGGGATAATCTCTGCTTCCCCCTTGCAGCCGGTTCTTTCGAAGATGGCATGGGCGCCTGATTTTTCGCTTATTTACTTCAAAGGCGCGGTCTACAGACCGCGCCTTTTCCTTTTTCGCCACGATCGGCAAAGCGGATTCTCTCTGGAGTCGTGCAACACGGCAAACTCCGCCTTAAAAATGGGCTCGTGAGAGGTGTGCTTTTCCCAGCATTACCAAGTCATCCATAGCGAGTCGCCAGACCGCGCCAGCCAGTGACGGGATGTCAACCTCCTCCGACCCTACTTCGGCGCTGCCGGGGGCTTGCTCAGAATTTCCGCCTTTGTCTCCCACGTGGTCGCTTGCGTCTCGTCTCCCGCCGCCTGGGCCACCGCTGCACCCCTCTTGAAGTAGGCCGCCGCAGACGGACTCTCCGGCAATAGCTTCAGGAGTTCTGTGGAGACTTTTACCGCATCTTTTTCACGCTTATTTTCCATGTACTTCGCCGACAGTATCTCCAATATCCTTCGTCTCTGGATAGGTGTTGGATTTAGAGCCAGCGCTTGTTCGTAGCTGGATATCGAAGCTGAATTCCTCCCTACCTTTTCGAACAACTCTCCAAGTTTCTCCTGCAATACACTGTTCGTTTTGGTTATTGGGAAGGATTCCAGGTAATGAATCACTTCGTTAACCGGGTATCCCTGGACGATGTTAAGATTTGCCACTTTTTGGTGCGACCATGCAATCAATGGATTGTTGCTCTCGTTCAGCTTGTCATGCAGCACCTTCCCGTTGATTGCAAATGGTCGGTATAACGGATCCCCAATGACCGTGGTTTGCCAGGATAAACCCAACTGCGACGCATAAGCCGCTTCCCCAAAGCTGAACCCGTTAAAAATAAACCGCGCAAAAAAAGTTCCCACGTCCGGCGTCCCGCTCAAATAGGGTTCGTCCACACTGCCCATCGTCGCCGTTGCCCCCTTGGCCACGAAAGGACCAGCCCACCAGTCCGTCGTTGTCCGAATTGCATGCGCGCTGTAGGAGTGAAGATGGTAGGCAAACGCCCCCGGCATGAATTCTACCGTCGGTTGCGCGAAGGGACCGGAGGCGTGGGAATCGTACCAACCCGCATAAAATGCTATCTGGCTCATTGGAAAAACCGGCGAAAAAACTTCAGGCAAGTCGTCCTTGACCGTGTCATACCCCGCCCTGCGCGCTACTTCCGATGCATTCCGTATCCAATCATCCCCTAATTTGTAATCCCCTTCTTTAATATTTCGCAGATCGAAGTAGGCCCGTCCCCACAACCCATTGGTTTCCGCCATCATCGCTTTGTCCACCAGCCCTTTGGCGATCGCCGCAGAAGCCCCATCCAATCGCGTCACTATCAAAACTCCATTGGTCGGGTGAACCAGGGCTGCATTCGTCGCCCCGTAGCTTGGATTCCGCAAAAGTCCCGTTAACGGTGGCTTGAAATCATAAAGGGGAATAAGCGCAAGATCGCTGTCCACCGCTGCGTTGTTCCTTCGCAATTCGGCCTGCACTTTTTCCATCCCCTCTTCCTTCAGGTTCGGGTCATTCAGAATCCGCACCGGCACTCCATAGCAGAGAACCACGTACTTTACCTTCGCCCCCTTCACCACAAAGTGAACACTCGACTGCCCATTCGTCCCTGGGATTGTTTGGCTTCTAAAAGTCAGGAAATCATTGGATTCCAGCCAGCGCCGCAATGGCGTTTCCAGGAGTTCCTTAAATTCAAATCTTGAAATGGCTTCAATCTCTGGAAGCGGTAATCCAAGAATTTGGTTGGCGGGAACACCTCTCTTTGCCGCGTAATATTCCGCCACCGATTTCGAATCCGCCATCTTGGAATTATAAACAATCGCCACCGACTCCCCACTCTCCGCTGCTACTCCTCCTCTCAGCAGCAACAAAAGAATCAGTAATAAAGCCTTCAGCCGCATATCAGTAAATATGCGTTGCCAGCCCATCGTAGGCCAGTCGAATCCCCTCCGGCAGGTCCGCTTCCGAATGATCGTGATCGTAATCATGGGTCAGATGGGTAAAAAAAGTTTGACCTGCGCCTATCCGTCGTGCCGTGGTCAGTGCTTCATCCAGGCACATATGTGTCGGATGCGGCTCCCTCCGAAGCGCATCAAGGACCGCTACTTCTACTCCCTGCACTTCCTTCAATGCGGGTTCTGGCACCTCCTTGCAATCGCTCAGGTAGGCCAGCTTTTTTTTGCCGCCCTGGACGAATAAAAAACCAGTCGTAACCATTCTCCCGTGAGGCAACTCTAACGGGATCACTTTCAAATCCCCCAGCTCAAACGGCCCTTCAATCAATCTTGGATCAGGCATGAAATAACCCTTTGGTATTTCTTCTTTTGTAAACGCATACGCAAAGACACGTCGCAAATCGTTCATCGTCGCTGCGCTCGCATAAATCGGTAATGAGTTTCCTCCGCGCAAATCGCAAAATCGCCGGCAATCGTCCAGACCCATGATATGATCCGCATGGGAATGGGTAAACAACACGGCATCCAGCCACATTATTTTTTCCCTCAATACTTGCAGCCGAAACTCCGGCGTCGTATCGATCACGAATTTCACCTTCTCCGTCTCCACGTAAATGGATGGGCGCGTACGGTGATTTTTGGGGTTGGCCAGAAACTCGGCAGGATATTCCTTCCCAATGATTGGGACTCCCTGAGATGTGCCTGATCCTAAAAAAACAAATTTAAAACCCATTTCGCTGCAGCTTTCTTCCAGGTTTTTTTGAACCTGACAACATCGTTCGACTCATTCCCGTAGAAAAGCAAGGATTACTCTAGCAGAAAGTTGAAAGTTACTCTAAAGAAGTTTCAGACGATGTTAACCACTCTTCGGATAAAGAATCTTGCCCTGGTCACGGATTTGACCGTTGAGTTCGAAGAAGGTTTTACCGCCATTACCGGAGAAACAGGCGCCGGCAAAAGCATCATCCTCGGCGCGCTCAAGCTCCTGGTCGGCGAACGCGCTGATCGCACTCTCATCCGGAGCGGAGCTGATTCCTGCTCAGTCGAGGGAGTTTTCCGCATCTCCTCTCTTAGGAAAACCATCGAACCTCTCCTCCTTGAGCATGGCATCGATCTTCCCGAGGACGACGATTTGATCGTCAAACGGTCTTTTGGGGCCAACGGAACCAATAAACAATTTATTAATGGCTCACCCACCACTCTCTCTCTGCTCGCGAATTTTGGCGACCTCCTGGTGGATATGCACGGCCCCCACGACCACCAGTCATTACTCGATGTCCACCGTCAACTATCCATCGTCGACGCTTTCGCCGGACTCGCTCCCCAGCGCAACGAATTCGCGGCAACGCGTCGAACTATTCAAGGTTTAATCGACGAACGAACAAATCTCGTTATCGACGAAAGAACCTACGCGCAACAACTCGACTTACTTCGCTTTCAACACCAGGAGATTTCCCAGGCCAGATTGGTTGAAGGAGAGGATGATTCACTCACACAGGAATATCAACGGGCCAGCAATGGCTCCAGGCTGCTTCAATTGACCCAGGTCAGCCTCGGCCTCCTGAGTGAGGACGAGACCTCACTGCTTGACCAGCTTCGGCAACTCGGAAAAAACCTTCACGAAATTCAGAAACTCGATTCATCCGCTTCCAGCTTTGTTCAAGCCCAGGAAGAACTGACTGATAAATTCGCCGAGTTGCAATCTTCCATGAGTCGATACGCTGACGCTGTTGATGTCGATCCCAACCGGCTCGCGGAACTCGAAGAGCGCTTAAACTTGCTGCAGTCTTTGAAGCGAAAATACGGTGCTTCCATGAGCGCAGTTATCCAGTTTGGCCGCGATGTCTCCTCCCGGCTCCACCAACTTGAACAACGCGACACGGAATTGGAGCGCATCCGAGCTGCGGTGCATCACGAGACCGAAAAGCTTCTTAAACTCGGGAAAACCTTGACCCAGGGACGACAATCTGCAGCCACTCTGCTTTCCTCCGCTGTTTCCCGCGAACTCTCGGAACTTGGTTTCAAACAAAGCAAATTTGAAATTCGTTTTAGCCCCGGTCAATCGGAAGCAGGCAAAATTCCCGGAGCGATGGATGGCATGGATGTCATTGAATTTCTCTTTTCTCCAAATCCCGGCGAACCGGCAAAGCCCCTGCGATCCATCGCCAGTTCAGGCGAAATGGCCAGGGTCATGCTCGCGCTCAAAACGGTTCTGGCCGAACAGGATTCGGTCCCCATCCTCGTTTTTGATGAAGTGGATGCCAACGTCGGTGGCGAAACGGCCACCACAGTTGGCAAAAAAATGAGAAAAATTTCAAAGAAAAGGCAGGTTTTTTGTATCACTCACCTTGCTCCCGTCGCCGCCCAGGCCAGTGAACATATGGTCGTTTCCAAAGTAGTTAGAGGAGACCGGACCGAATCTCTGATTACCCGCGTGGAAAACGAAACCCGCCTGAGGGAACTTGCCCGAATGCTGGGAGGACAGACTCCTGAGATATTGGAACACGCACGCAGCCTCGTTACCGTAAAGTGATCCTTCTTGCTTGACGTCCTGAACCTATTTGAATTGCATTAGCTTATGAAGATGAAATTTGCAGTCCTTCCCCTCCTCCTGGGAGCGGTTCTGATTTTGAGTGGTTGCGTGAGCACGGTTGATGGCCACATGAAAGCGGGTGTTCCTTTCGTCCGGGATACCATGGTCAGTCGCTACGAAAGAACTCCCAGCCAAATCCTTTCCGCCGCCAAGGCCGTTCTGACCCGCACCGGCACGATTATCGGCGACAATACCGTCATCAACACCATTCAGGCCAAAGTGGACACTCGTACCGTTTGGGTCCGCGTGGTTGAAATCGACAACAAAGTATCCGAAGTTTACGTTCAGGTTCGCACCAAGACCGGCGGCGATGTCGATCTCGCCAGCCAGATAGACAAGCAGATCGCCATTCAACTCACCGTGGCCCGATAATTCCAGCCTCCATTTTTGTCACCGGGCCAACTTTTACGGTTGGCCCTTTTTTTATCGATCCAGCCTGCGATTTTGAATCCGCTCCGGATGTCGTGCCCTTCCCATCGCCGTGTCGTAAGTGACCAGGCATCGCGAATAAAGGTCAAAGAGGCACGAATCCATTAATACCATTCCATCCTTCCCGCCCATCTGGATGGTATTTTCCAACATGTGAATGCTGTTTTCCCTCAATAAATTCCGCACCGCCCCGTTCGCTATCAACAATTCGTAAGCCAGCACCCGCCTCGTCCTGTCCGCGCTTGGCAGCAAATCCTGCGCTATGATTCCCTGTAACGCATTGGCCAGTTGCAAAATAATCTGCTTTTGCGCGTTTCCTTCATAAACGCCAAGAATTCTTTCCACCGCGTGTGAAACTGTGGGTGAGTGCAGGGTCGCGATCACCAGATGCCCCGTTTCCGCCGCTGCCAGGGCCGTCGCAATCGCTTCGTGGTCCCTCATTTCTCCCACCACGATTACGTCCGGGTCCTGCCTTAACACGTGGATCAGCGCTCGATTGAAGGAATGCGTGTCTGACAAGACTTCCTGTTGCACAATAATTGCCCGTTGATTCTCATGGACAAATTCAATCGGGTCTTC
>JAQGOY010000128.1 GCA_028293375.1 Verrucomicrobiales bacterium
CCCTCGCAATATCGCGTAGGCGACTCACTCCAAACCATCCCCTCTTCCCCCAAATTCTAAAACTACATCACAGAATCCTCCACCGCTCAACACCGCACAAACGGCGTCGTCAAAAATCGTAGGATACGACGTCAGGAGTATCTAATATCAAGTAAACAATGGGTATAAGAATACCTCCTCAGCGTAACCAACAATCACCCGCCCCGTAAAATCCATTCCAACAAGCCAACTCCCCCCTTGCAATATCGCGAAGGCCACTCACGCCAAACCATCCCCTCTTCCCCCAAATTCCAAAACCGCATCGCAGAATCGTCCACCGCTCAACACCGCCCAAACGGCGTCGTAAAAAAATCGTAGGATACGACGTCAGGAGTATCTAATATAAAGTAAACAATGGGCAAAAGAATAGCTCCCCCAGCGCAAACAACAATCACCCGCACTCGCAAAAACACAAATCCAACCCGCGAGCGTCGTAGATAATCGTAGGATACGACGTGAGAAGTATCTAAAATAAAAAATACTTTTGGACCCAAATCCTGCAACAATTCCACCAACAAAAAACCTCTCCCCAACCAGAAGTTCTGATCGGAACAACTAACCAACCCAAGAGCCCCGTAAAACTCCGCAAGCTGCGAATTTAGAAGCGACATTTATTAAAAAGACATCGCGAATGAAACCCTAAGGTCGCACTCCCCTCCCACGAATAATGCCACCCACCCTCTCTCCATTTGACAACCCCGCCCCATCCAACAAACTGTGATGGATTCTCCACCCATGGACCCAACAAAAAATCAACGACGCTTCCTCATCGGCCTTCTCGGGTGGCTGCTGTTGAGCTCAACCCTTATCCTGTTCCTCTCCTGGCGCAGCCCGGTCCATCGTGCGGTGATCAGCATGGCCTGAGGGCTCGTCCTTTTCTGGGTGCTCCTTTGCGGCGGACTCATGTGGCGGTTTCGCCATAACATTATTCCTGCAGTCCAATCCATCCGTCTCAATTGGAAAATAAAATTTGTCCTTTTCTGTACTTTCCTCGCCCTGATCGAAGAAGCCATCACCACCACCATGACCAACTGCGCTCCTCTTCTGGGCGTCCAAATCGGTCAGGCATACATTACCGCTTCTGCCAACTATCTCGACGTCATCGCCCTGCACGGCGTCAGTCTCTTCGTCTCTTTTTTTGTCGCCTGGTCCCTGCTCCTGTGGCGATACGCATTCTCTCCTTTCTCCGTCTTCATCCTGTTTGGAATCACCGGGACAATCGTCGAAATCCTTTTTGGTGGTCCCGCCCACATTGCGGAATACGGCATGTGGAGCTTTGTCTACGGCCTGACGGTTTGGCTTCCAGCCTGTTGCGTTCCACCCGAACGCACGGCTCGCTCACCACGATGGTGGCATTACCCCCTGGCCGTGTTCGCACCGTTCCCTTTCATGATCTTCTTTCCTCTCCTGGGAATCATCAGCCTTTTCTTCCCCCACCACCCGACCATTCATTTCCCTCCTATTCAATAATTTCCGTTCTGTGCGCTCCGTCAATCAGCTCATTGACTTTTATCATGGTCCGATAGTCACAGCCTCGATCTCCTTTCCGGTTGAAATCCGCGACGACCTGAATTCAAATCGTCCACCGCTCAAAACCGCCCAAACGGCGTCGTAAAATAATCGTAGGATACGACGTCAGGAGTATCTAATATAAAGTAAACAACCAGTATAAGAACACCTCACCAACGCAACCAACAATCACTCCGCCCCATAAAAACCATTTCAACCCCGCGAGCCCATATCCCTCCCTCTCCATATCCCACGAGGCCTCCATTCAAATCATCCCACTTCTCCAAACCTTTGATTCTTATCGAGATTGATTTCCTTCCCCATCCATGTTATAACTTCTGTATCCCTGAGGGATATTTTCGCACTATGATCGAGTTGAAATTAAGACAAATTGGGAATTCCGTGGGAGCGGTCTTTCCGAAAGAAGCGCTCGCCGCCATGAATGTTCAAGAAGGCGATACTCTCTATCTTACCCAGGCACCCGGAGGATTTAGGGTAGCTGCCGTCAATCCCGACTTTGCCAAAGCAATGGAAATCGCTGAAGAAGGAATGCGCCAATACAGGGATGCCCTCAGCGAACTCGCAAAATGAAGGAACCCAGGTGGCTGACTGAATCCGAAATTTGCACCATTCATGATCGGCAACTGGCTGAGCACGGTGGAATCGCAGGTTTGAGGGATTCGGTCCTTCTCAATTCAGGTCTGGATAAGCCTCGGAACTTGTTCCTTTACGAAAAGCCGACAATCCACGACCTCGCGGCGGCTTACGCTTATGGGATTACAAGGAACCATCCTTTTAATGACGGCAACAAGCGCACCGGCTTTCTTGCTGCCTATACCTTTCTTGGATTAAATGGCTGGAGATTGAACGCTTCCCAGGAAGAAGTGGTGCTGGTCGTCATAGATTTGGCCGCAGGTAAAATAACTCAGCAAATGTTCTCAAAATGGCTTAAAAGTAGACTATTAAAATCTGACAGACATTCCCGCGTCCCAGTCGCTCCGTTACCGAGATAATTAGAACCCCCAATAATTTGAACCACCACCGCTGTGATCCAAATTACAAAACCGCATCGCAGCAAATCGTCCACCGCTCAACACTACCCAAAACGGCGTCGTAAAGAATCGTAGGATACGACGTCAGGAGTATCTAATATTAAGTAAACAATGGGTGTAAGAATATCTCACCAGCGCAACCAACAAACAGCCCCCTCGTAAAAAAACCATTCCGACCCTCACGCCAGCTCCCAAACAACCCTTCACAGGTTTCGGTAACGCCCGCAAAGCATTGGGTAACCTGTTTTCCACCCGACTGCCTCTAAAACGAATCGATTCTCTGTCACAAATTCCATTCCGCGGGGATATACTCGTGAACAGATGAATGATTTGGAACGACTACAACGGTTTGCCAGCGGCGATCAGGACGCCTTCACCGAAATTGTCATGCACCACGTCAACGCCGTCTACTCCACTGCCTGGAGAATCCTTCAAAATTCGCATCTCGCAGAAGAAGTCACTCAAGACACTTTTTCACTCCTCGCCCAAAAAGCCCCGGCTCTTCGCCGCGACGTCATCGTCATCGCCTGGCTTCATCGCACCAGTTGGAACCTCGCCATGAAAACGCTACGAAACGAGATCCGCCGTCGCGATCGCGAACAACAAATCACTTCCACCGACATGACAACTTCAACTCCCGATCCCGCCTGGAAGCAAATCTCCCCGATTCTAGATGAAGGTATCGAATCGCTCGCCGAACCGGACCGACGTGCGATTTTACTCCGCTTTTTTGAAGAGAAACCCTCAAGCGAAATAAGCAAAGCCCTCGGTATCAGCGAGCAAGCAGCAAGAGCCCGGGTATCGCGAGCCGTGGAAAAACTGCGTCTCTGGTTTAAACAACGCGGGATCACGCTCACGTCTACTGCTCTCATCACCCTGCTCACCACTTATTCCCTCCAGGCAGCCCCAGCCACTCTCTTTCTTGCATCACAGACCGCAGCACAATTGGCCGTCAACTCCAGCGCCCCTGTTTCTCTTGGAACCAAACTTCTTATTCTACTCGCTCAAATGAAACTAAAAACTGCAATCATCAGCGGCATCGCTTTGCTTTTTGCATTACTCGTGGCCAACCAGATTAGAATTAGCACCCATGAGCAAAAACAAATCAACTCAGGCCACCCTACTTCACAATTTGGACTTTTAAAGAAACCCAATAAATCCATTTTTGCTCGCCTTAAGTCGCAATTCGGGAACCAGTCCGACGCCGAGGAAGCTGAAAGGCTCGCGCTGGAAAAAATCAATGAAATGATTTACTCACCAGACTCACCGCAAAATTTTCCTCCTCCGGGAATGGAAGCAGCCCTTCGCGCCTCAGGATCCAGGAAACGCGAGGCGCTTGAGATACTGCGTAAGGCAATTCATTCCGGAAACAAAGAAGCCGCCCTCCATGCAGCGATGAGCTTGAAATTTCTGAAAGAGTTTTCCGCTGAATTGGTTCCGGAAATTCTCGCATTTATGAAAACATCGACCGATGGCAATCTTAACGCCACCCTGGCATGGTCCGGCTTCTTTCTAAATCATCAGGACACACGGCTTCCAGTCGTCATAGATGCACATGACACACAGATACTCCCAGCCGTTATAGATGTTTTCAAAGCAAATCCCGCAGCAGGCGCTGGGATGATGGCGTGGTTCCATTGGTATTTCCTTTATAATCAATCCGAACAATCCGCTGCTTTAAATTTACTAAGTCCTATGTTGGACAGCGCGGATTCTAAGCAACGACTGGATGCCGCAATAATTATTGCACACACCAGCGGTAAGGACGATCCAAGACTCACCGGAGACCTCTTGGCAGGATTGAAAAGCGAGTGGAAGAGCGATCTAAGGGTCGATGGCAATCCCACAGGGTCTATTTTATCAGCTTTGAAGGCAATTGGAACTCCAGCCCGATCGGCCGGGGAAACGGTAGCTGAGCTAGCCCGCCGAACGCCCTTTCAGAATTTCGCCTATGACGTCCTCGCAAGCATCGCACCCGATCTCCGGAGTGAAATTCCGGAACTCGATGAGAAGTTGAAGAAAATGGAAGCCTCGGCGCAATTGGAACAAAAAATGCAAAATGCGAGCGTTTCCGATTTACTCCTGGGGCTTAAAAACACCGAGGGGAGGGAAAAAGCCGCTGCGACATTGGCTACTTTAAACGATCACGCATCCGAAATCCTGCCCAGGCTCCGTGAAATCCTAAACGCTGGCGACTCCGATAAGAGTTACGATGCAGTCAACTATCTCGACGCCGTGAGCCGTTCAATTCAGAAACTCGATCCCTCCGCGCCTGCGTATTTCAGTTCGTTCCACATGTCCAAACCATTAATAGAAGCAGCGAATTCCCTCGAAAAAACGGAAGCCAAAACCTCAAAGGCCCTGGCCGACAAATTAAATGCCCGTGAAACCTCCCCCCGGCCCTACACTCTCGACGAAATCATTTCCATCGTGGAAAAAATAAGAGAAGTCGACCCTGCACTCTCCAATTCATTTGTAAACAACACGGAGGCCACGCTCAGCGCCCAACTTAAGGAAAAAGGATACGGCGTGAAGTAACCCGACCTCTTCATTCCTCGCGAGGTGATATCGATACAAAATTGAGTTTCTCCGCCTGCCATCCCAATTCCATCTTCGTGCTCTTCTGTTAAAAGAAAATCGAGTCCTCCCCCAATTATTCCATCAATCAACCAATAATATTCCGGCAAAATTGTCGGAATCAGCGAACCTGCTCCGATATACTCCTGAAGATGACATTATCGGATCAAGAGCTGCTGCATGAGTTTGTCAGAAACGGATCGGAAAGCGCTTTCAACCATTTGGTGCAGCGCCACGTCGATCTGGTTTATTCCGCCGCCTTGCGCCAGGTCCGTTCCCCCCAATTGGCAGAGGACGTGACTCAATCCGTGTTCTTGGATCTCTTCCACTCCGCTAAAAAACTTAAACCGGATTCCGTCCTCACCACATGGCTTTATTGCGTCACCCGGCGAACGGCTATCGATACCATTCGCACCGAGTCCAGCCGTCAGCGGCGCGAACAGGCAGCCATGGAACTTGCTGATATGAAATCGCCCGACCCCTCGTGGAACGAAATAGCCCCCTTACTCGATGAAGCGATGGATACGCTCGATGAAGCCGACCGCACCGGTATCCTTCTGCGCTATTTTGAAAACAAAAGCCTGCGCGATATAGGAGTCTCCCTCGGAATCTCCGATGATACCGCACAAAAGCGACTCAGCCGGGCAGTGGACCGATTGCGCCAATACTTTGCCGAACAGGGGATAACTGTCGGCGCTGCAGGATTGGCTATGTCCATATCCACAAACGCAGTGACTGCGGCCCCAGCAAAAATCGTCCTGTCGCTTGGAACCGCTTCCATGGTTGCCCAGGCAATTCCTCTCTCATCCACAATTACCAAAACATTGGCCATGACCACACTGCAAAAACTCTGCGTCGGGGGAAGCATTGCGCTCGCCCTGGGAGTTGGAATTTACGAGTCAAACAAAGCCTCTCATCAAAAAGTAGAAGCACAGTTGCTGCGACAACGATTGGGACAACTCGAAACGTTGCAGCGCCAATACGACAGCGCCAACAAACGTATTGCGGCTCAAAATGCCGAAATCCAAAGACTGAACAACAACCAGAGCGAACTTTTAAAGCTGCGAAACGAGGTTGGCAAACTGCGTACCAGCCAGAGCGTGAAAACACCGTTGGAAGTGCCGGGCAAAGACCATCAAAGCAATGAGAGCTACAACGCAGCATTACTCGCCTACGAAAAACAAGAGAAGCAGATAGTCGGAGCGTCAAAGAATCTTGGAATAGCCATCCGACTTTTTGCGAATGACAACAACGGCAACTTTCCTACAAATTTCAACCAACTTAAACAGGAACTGCCGGATAACTTCGATCTGAACGCTATTGAACTCATGAATGTAGGCCTAGTAAATGAAACGACGCCACTCTCCCTCTCCTGTCGCGAGCGCGTACCACGAAAAACTCCCGATGGCAAATGGGTAAGAGTCTATGGATTCGCCGATGGGCAAGCGGTAACAATCACATCTCTCGACGGCAACTTCGATTTTTTCGAATCGAAGCCATTCGAATTCCGTCGCTGAACAAGTAACCTGAGCCGTGTTGTCGAAGTTGTTCGCAATCCCAACTCAATTCCCCCCTTCGTGACCTTCGTGCGCATTTGTTAAAAATCCGCCCCGCCTTATGTGAACATAAACAGATCATTCAAAACTAGTCGATTCTCTGCCACAAATTCAATTCGGCGGGGATATACTCTTGAACAGATGAATGACTTGGAACGACTACAGCGGTTTGCCAGCGGCGACCAAGATGCCTTCACCGAAATTGTCAGGCAACATGTCAACGCAGTTTACTCCACGGCCTGGCGAGTCCTCCAGAATTCGCATCTGGCCGAAGAAGTCACTCAGGATACCTTTTCCCTCCTGGCTCAGAAAGCCCCTGCCCTTCGCCGCGACGTCATCATCATTGCCTGGCTTCATCGCACAAGTTGGAACCTCGCCATGAAAACGCTGCGAACAGAAACCCGCCGACGCGATCGCGAGCAACAAATCACTTCCACCGAGATGACCACTTCAACTCCCGATCCCACCTGGAAACAAATCTCGCCTATTCTCGATGAGGGAATCGAATCCCTCGGGGAACCAGACCGGCGTGCCCTTCTACTCCGCTTTTTTGAAGAGAAAACCTCAAGCGAAATCAGCATAGCCCTCGGTATCAGCGAGACAGCAGCCAGATCCCGGGTCTCGCGTGCAGTGGAAAGACTGCGTCTCTGGTTTAAAAAAAGAGGGGTCACACTCACGTCCGCCTCTCTCATCACCCTGCTCACCACTTATTCCCTGCAAGCCGCTCCGGAAATGCTCTTTCTCACAGCAAACTCCGCAGCAAAATTGACCGCAAACTCCTTGATCCCCGTTTCTTTCGGAACGAAACTCTTAATTGTATTAGCTAAAATGAAACTTAAAACAGCAATCATCAGCGGTGTCGCCGTGCTTTTTGCGTTGCTCGTGGCCAACCAGATTAGAATCAACATCAATGACCAAACACTAACTGCCACCGAGCAATTGCCTGCGCTTCTGCAAGACTTAAAGGAACAAAGAAAGTCAGTCTTTGCCGGCTTAAAATCCAGACTCGGAAACGAATCCGCCGCCGAGAAGAAGGAACGGCAGGCTCTAGAAGAAATCAAAGGTATTCTTTACTCAAAAGATTCGGATTCACAGCTTCCCCCTATGGGCATGAGAGAAGCCATCCTTGCCTCAGGTTCCAGGAAACGCGAGGCCCTCGATATGTTGCGGGACGCGTTACATTCCGGAGATCGTCGAGCCTCCTACCGTGCAGCCATGAGCTTGCAGTTTCTCCGCGAGTTTGCCGATGAATTGGTCCCGGAAATTCTTGCACTAATGAAGAAATCAACTGATGGCTACCTGATCAGTTCCATTGCATCCTGCGGATTCGGTCTGAATCATCAAGACACACGGCGTCCAGTCGATATAGATGGTCACGACACACAGATTCTCCCCGCCGTTATTGAAGCTTTCAAAGCAAATCCTGCCGCAGCCGAAGGAATGAGAACGTGGTTCGGATCTTATTTTCGTTATAATAAGACCGATCAATCCGCAGGCCTAAACTTGTTAAGCCCTTTGTTAGACAGCCCCGATTCCCAACAACGCCTGACAGCGGCACTTCTTCTCGCTCATACCGGCGGCAAAGACGACCCAAGACTTACCGACGCCTTATTGACAGGATGGAAAAGCAAGGGTGACGTTAACGATTTGGAAATTTTATCCGCTTTAAAAGCAATTGGAACTCCCGCCCGATCAGCCGGGGAAACGGTGGTTGAGTTTGCACGCCAAAGCCGCGACTTTCACGATCAGGCATACGACACTCTCGCCCTCATAGCCCCTGACCTTCGCACTCAAATTCCTGAACTCGATGAAAAATTGAAGAAACTGGAAGCCGCTGCGGAATTGGAGAACAAGATGCAAAGTGGAAAAGGAAGCGCTTCGGATCTTCTCCTGGCGCTTCAGAATCCTGAAGCAAGAATGAAAGCCGTAGAATCATTAGGTACGTTAAGCGATCACGCATCTGAAATCTTGCCCCGTCTCCGTGAAATCCTAAACGCTGGTGACTCCGATATGAGTTACGGTGCAAACAACTATCTCGACGCCGTAAGCCGTTCGATTCGGAAGCTCGATCCCTCAGCGCCCGCGTATGTCAGCTCGCCCAACATGAGCCGACCATTAATTGAAGTATCTACATCCCTCGATAAAAAAGAGGATAAGGGCTCAAAGGCTCTGGGCGACAAATTGGTGGATCGTCAAAGCTCGCCCCGGCCCTACACTCTCGAGGAAGTTATTTCCATTGTCGAAAAAATAAAAGCAGTCGATCCCGCCCTCGCCAGTACATTTGTAAAGAAACTGGGCAACACGGATCTCACAGAAATGCAAACCCTGAGCGCCCAATTGAAGGAAAAAGGATACGGCGCAAAATAATCAGAATCTCCCACTTCTTGGCGAACTACCCTTTCCTGGTGATGGGGTTGCATTCGGCGATAGTCAGGCCCTCCCGCCGGACACTGGCCCGCCACCCTACTGCTTTCGCTAAGTTTCACAAAAAAGACTGGCGATTACCTCAAGCTTTGTTTTAATTTTCAGTGGGGAGGGATTACAATCCTCGATGAAAGGGCCAATTTATCCGTTCCGTCGTTTAGTTAGCGAAATAAAACTATGTCGAATTGTTCCTATTGCGGTTCAAAAATTATTCTAGGCGGCGTTCGCTCGTTCGATTTGCGGTTCTGCAACCAGAAATGCGCTCAGTCAGGAGCTCTCCTCAACGTTTCCATCCACATTCCTGATGAGGTCGTTCAAAGCAAGGTAATTAACATCCACAAGGGCTCATGCCCAATATGCGCTGGTCCCGGTCCCATCGATGTCCATACATCGTATGCAATCTGGTCGGCAATTGTTGTGAGCTGTTGGAAAAACACTCCACGAATATCTTGTGTGTCTTGCGCAAGAAAAGCTCGAATCGAGGACGCAATTCGGTGCTTTTTCTTTGGATGGTGGGGATTTCCTAACGGGATAATCCGCACTCCCATCCAGTTAGGAAGAAATATCGTGGGCCTGATAAAAGCCAAAACCACCAACCCGCCTTCTGCCCACCTCGAAAAATTCGTTCGCCTATCTCTCGTCTCAGAAGCAAGGCGCATGCAAAACCTGAACACAACTCCCCCACCCATTCCCAGATAACCAGAAGCAACCCGCTGTCGGAGGAGCGGGAATTCCGAAAGCTCCACCCCTTCAGTAAGTCTCCATCCAACCATACCCAAAACCACTCTTAACGGTTCGGAATCGAACCGCCATAAAACCTCTAGCGGAGCGCAATGATGATAGTAAACAATCCCCCATACACCCTGACTGCATTTCCTTAATCAGAGTCAACCACGGGATGGGATTATTTCAGCCAACTGCCGGAATCCATTCATCCTGCACATCCAGGCAAACAAACGGTCTGTTTCTCTCTGTCGCTCCTTCTACCTGATTCCAAAGGGTCTCGTAGGTATTCTGAGTCTTTTAAACTAGTCCCACTCTCTTCGGTTTTTCTTCGTTCCTACTGTTTAAATCCGGCTTTTTATTCGCAACCCTTTCCAACCAAGGCATTTATAAAATGTAAAAATATTTCCAACTTTTTTGAGGGTAGGACAGCGTACGGGGTATGTCCCATGTTAGGGTGTTTTCAAATTGAAAATAAATTCAGACATATGAAAGAAACAGCTTTAAATCCAAGTCGCCCACATAATGACCACAAGAACTCCGGGCAGAATTACTCTGTTGTCTCGCGACATCCACCAAATGGATCAGGCATCGTCTCAAAACCGACTCCAAACCGCGAGCGTCGTAAAAATCCGTAGGATACGAGGTGACGAGAATCTAATCAAAAAAATCAAACGACCCGTGTAAGATAAACACAAAAAGGCAAAACACAAAATTCTTGCACTACTTCCCTTCCCGCGAGAGCGTACATCTAACGAAGGTCATCACCCAAAAAATGTCACCTTCTGTCACAGGTGACAAACCAGTTCTCCTAGGCAAATGTCATTTACTTGTCACTTTTGAAATCAATGCATCCGGTACATTTTCCGACCTTTGCGACCTTCTTGTAAAAAACTCCAATGCCCTGCCTCCATCCACCAAGACGACACCATTGATTCCTCCAGTCATTCTTGCTCTCTCTCCAATCTGCGAAAATCTGTATAATCTGTGGATAACCACTTTCAATCCAGTGGAATGCCTAAAATGTCCTAAACCTGTCCTTAAAATGTCCTTTTTGGAAAAAGAGGACAAAGACACAAACCACAGGAAGTCCCACGAAACCCCGAAAGGCGCCAAAACCGGTCGCGACCACGACGTGCCGAGGGAGTGTCCCCTCGTGGGGCCATGACCGAGAAGCAACAAAGGTCCCGGCCGGTTTTCACGCATTTCGTGCCGTAAAAATCCGCAGGCTACGAGGTGACAAGAATCTAATCAAAAAAATCAAACGACCCGTGTAAGATGAACACAAAAAAGCAAAACACAAAATTCTTGCACTACTTCCCTTCCCGCGAGAGCGTACATCTAACGAAGGTCATCACCCAAAAAATGTCACCGTGTGTCACAGGTGACAAACCAGTTCTCCTGGGCAAATGTCACTTTCCTGTCACCTTTTTGTCCATTTCAAAACGTGACATCCGCTCAGCGTGGAGGCATCCGCTGCCCCATAGTTGGGAGGTCGAACCTCGACTCGAACCTCGGCCCAAATTCGCAAGTTCACTAATCGGAAAATGTCCTAAACGTGTCCTTAAAATGTCCGTTTTGCAAAAGACCAGGTGTCGGGTGATCAAGAGTCAAAGCCAACCCGCGAGCGTCGTAAAAATCCGTAGGATGCGAGGTGACGAGAATCTAATCAAAAAAATCAAACGACCCGTGCAAGATGAACACAAAAAAGCAGTGCACACTATGGCCCTGTCCTTCCTCCATTCCGGCGAGAGCGTACAACCAACGAAGGTCATCACCCAAAAAATGTCACCATCTGTCACAGGTGACAAACCAGTTCTCCTGGGCAAATGTCACTTTCCTGTCACCTTTTTGTCCATTTCAAAACGTGACATCCGCTCAGTGTCCAGCCATAGACTCCCCACAAAGATGGCAGTAGAACCTCGACTCGACCTCGACCAAAATCTCCAACAATTCCCCACCTTGAAAACTTGCAGTTTGGATGGCCGAGCGAGGCTTTTGGGAGGGGGCGATATCCTCGTGTGCTTGGACGGCAGGGTCCTACCCGCGAAAAGGAAACGAAGCCCTGCGCTGAAATCGCGAGTTCTCCTATTCGGCAAATGTCCTAAACCTGTCCTTAAAATGTCCTTTTTGAAAAAGAAAAACGGACACAAACTGACGGGTCAGGCCTCGCTTCATAACCGACTCCAACCCGCGAGCGTCGTAAAACTCGTAGGATACGAGGTGACAAGTATCTAATCAAAAAAATCAAACCACCCGTGCAAGATGAACACAAAAAAGCAGCGCACACTATGGCCCTGTCCTTCCTCCATTCCCACGAGAGCGCACACACAACCATGGCCGACCGCCGGTCCATGCCCCAAAAACACAGCTACCCTCCTCATGGGCTCCATCGACGCTCCATTTTTTCATACTTAGGGCCATAAGTTACCGTTAACCTGCGCGTTCCCCTATATTAAACTCCCTAATGAATCCAATGAGTGGAATATGTACTCCAATTCCCTTGAAAAAAACGCTTGTGAAAAATTTCACATTCAGGCAATTTGACCGCGCTTCGTGATTCTTTCATAAATGTTAAAGGGACAATCGTCCCCTGAAACGAAGCTTTTTGACTCAAATGCGATTACCAAAATCGGTTTTATTTTGCGTTCTGTTTTTTGTCGCCGCCCATCTTGGGTGGAGCCAGGAAGCTGTCGCAGCCATGCACGCCACAACCGAACAGGAAGCCCACGAACACCACGGCCTCCCCCAGGCTGCCGTTGAAGTCCATCATATTGGCAGTTTCCCCATTACCAATTCCATGATTGTTTCCTGGATCGTTGCGCTTGGCCTGATCATCTGCGCTCGAGTCGCCATGAGGAATGCTAAAGAGATTCCTTCCGGTGCCCAGAACTTCTGGGAATGGATGATCGAAAGCCTCTACCTGTTCCTCGAAGGAATTTTAGGTCGCGACCTCGTCAAAAAGAGCTTCTGGTTTTTCGCTACCATTTTTATCTTCATTCTCTTCACCAACTGGTTCGGCCTCATTCCAGGGGTTGGAACCATCGGATACGGCCACCAGTCAGCCCATGGATTTGTGGTTGAACGCCCAATATTCCGCGGTGGTAACGCCGATTTGAACATGACAATGGCCATGTCCATTGCATTCTTTGGCTGCTGGATTGTTTGGGCTCTCCAAGCCAATGGTCCTGGTGGATTTCTTATGCACATCTTTGGGCCTAAAGGTGATACCAAAGGTGGAATGAAAGTTTTGATGATCGTGGTATTCCTCGCAGTAGGTTTACTCGAAGTAGTTTCTATTATGTTTCGTCCCGTTTCCCTCAGCTTCCGTTTATACGGAAATATTTTCGCCGGTGAAAATCTGCTGGAAGCAATGTCTAGCATCAGTGCCTGGTGGGGCTGGGCAATCGCTTTGCCGTTTTACCTCATGGAACTCATGGTCGGAATAGTCCAGGCCCTGGTTTTCATGTTATTGACCTCCGTATTCACGATGCTTATTTGCGAGCATGAAGAAGGTCATGCTCATGGGGAAGTCGAGCACCACCACTAATAATTTTGGTATTCTGATCGTGGCAAGACCGCGAGGGATATCGATACAAAGAAAAAAAAGGAAAAGTATGTTAATGCCAATGTTAGCCGAGATTACTGGAAATGTTCACGTCGCTGGAGCAGCTCTGGGTTCTGCAATCGCCGTGGGTATGATCGGTGCGCGTGCCTCTGAGGCAGTCGGCCGGAATCCCGGCGCAGCAACCAAGATCATGGTCCAGGCCATTTTGAGCACTGCCTTCGCTGAAGGTATTGTGTTCTTTGCCCTGTTCCTGGTGAAATAGTAATCATCTTGAGGCGTGGGTTTAAAAACCCACGCCGTTCCTTTCTCTTTCTTATGACCAGTTTATTTTTATTAGCAGCAACGGAAGGCGGCGGTTTAGCTGACACAGCCAAGGCAATTGCTCAAACCTTCGGCCTTAATTGGAGCTTGTTTATCTCCAATTTGATTAGCTTTTGCATCGTCGCAGCCGCTCTTCGCTTTTTCGCTTACGGTCCCGTGCAAGCTTTGCTTCTCGCTCGCCGTCAGAAAATCGAAGAAGGACTCGCCAACGCTGAGAAAATTAAAATCGAAGTGGCTCGCACTGAAGCTCAGCGCCAGGAAATCCTCTCCAACGCCAACGCCCAGGCCAATAAGATGATTGAAGAAGCCCGCGCCGTTGCTGCCAAGGTTCAGGAACAGGAAACCCAGAAAGCCATCGCCGCTGCCGAACAAATCGTCGTCAAAGCTCGCGAAGCTGCCAACGCGGATCGTGCTCGCATGCTCACTGAGTTGAAACGTGAAGTCGGTCGTTTGGTTGTCCAGACCACCACCAATGTCACTGGAAAAATCCTCACCACGGATGACCAGAAACGCCTCGTCGAAGAAGCTGAAAAACAATTGGTCGCCTAATTTTAATTTTTTAGATGAAGATTTCCAAACAAGCCAGCCGCGATGGCAAGTCTTTATTCCAGAGCTGCCGTGTCAACGGTATCCTCGACGAGAATAAAGTCCGCCAGGCCGTCAAAGCCGTTCTCGATGGTAAACCTCGCGGTTATAAGGCCGTTCTTTCTCAGTTGGTCCGCCTGGTTAAATTGGATTTCGCCCGCCGCGATGCCCGCGTCGAAAGCGCTCACATTCTTGATTCCGCCATGCAAGGCAAAATCCAACAGGATCTTGCCAAAATCTACGGCCCGGGATTGAATATTGCCTACTCTCAGAACCCTTCCCTCCTCGGGGGCGTCAGGATTCAGGTCGGCAGCGACGTTTATGACGGCAGCGTCAAAGCCCGCTTACATCTTTTGGAACAGAGTTTTTAAGTAAATCGACAGTTCGATAACGCATTTTTTTTAAGCTAATATGAGCAACTTATTGCAGGAAATTGAAGCCCAGATCGCCGGAGTCAAGACCAGCGTCAACAAACAGAACGTCGGCATCGTCCGCGAAATCGGTGACGGTGTCGCCAAAATCGAAGGGCTGACCGATGTCATGCTCAACGAAATGATCGACTTCGGTAACGGCGTCGTTGGCCTCGCTCTTAACCTCGAAGAAACCGAAGTGGGCGCCATCATCCTGGGTAACTACACCTCCGTCCGCGAAGGCCAGGAAGTTCGCACCACCGGCAAGTTGCTCCAGGTCCCCGTCGGCAAAGGCCTCCTCGGCCGCACCGTCAATACTCTCGGCCAGCCCATCGATGGTAAAGGCCCCATCAAATCGGATGTCAGCTACCCCGTTGAAAAGATCGCTCCCGGCATCATCAAGCGTAAATCCGTCAGCCAGCCCCTGCAGACCGGTATCATGGCTGTCGACGCGATGATCCCCATCGGTCGCGGTCAGCGCGAATTGATCATTGGTGACCGTTCCACTGGCAAGACCACCATCGGCGTAGATACCATGATCAACCAGGCTCGCATTAATAAGGCAGCCGAAGTTTCCGGTGAAAAAGATTTCCGTCCCGTTTACAACATCTACGTCGCTATCGGCCAAAAGCAATCGAACGTCGCTCGCGTGATTAATGTCCTGGAGGAAGCCGGTGCTCTTCCCTACACCATCATCATCGCGGCAACTGCTTCTGATTCTGCCACCAACCAGTATCTCGCTCCTTTCGCTGGCGCTGCCATGGGTGAGTGGTTCATGGATAACGGCATGGATGCTCTCATTATTTTTGATGATCTTTCCAAGCACGCTGTCGCTTACCGCCAGGTTTCCCTCGTCTTGAAACGCCCTTCCGGTCGTGAAGCTTATCCAGGGGATGTGTTCTATCTCCATAGCCGTTTGCTCGAGCGTTCCGCTCGCGTTAGCGAAAAATACGGAAATGGTTCTCTCACTGCTCTGCCCATTATTGAAACCCAGGCCGGCGACGTCTCTGCTTACATCCCGACCAACGTTATTTCCATCACCGACGGGCAGATCTATCTTGAAACCGATTTGTTCTACCAAGGTATTCGTCCTGCCGTTTCCGTCGGTCTCTCCGTCTCCCGCGTCGGTTCCGCCGCGCAGATCAAGGCCATGAAACAGGTTGCGGGTCGTATCAAACTCGATCTCGCCCAGTTCCGCGAATTGGCCGCTTTCGCCCAGTTCGGTTCTGATCTCGATGCCAAGACCCAGGCTCAATTGGAACTCGGTAAGCGCATCGTCGAAATCTTCAAACAGCCTCAATACGATCCACAATCCGTGGAAATCCAGGTCGCTGTTCTTTGGGTGGTTCAGAATAACCTGCTCAATGATGTTCCTGTCGAAAAAGTCAAAGATTTCCAAACCAAACTCAGCGACTTTTTGAAGAATCGCAAAACCGATCTTATGACGAAGATCGCGAAGGAAAAAGCCCTGAACGATACCCTCACGGGTGAACTCAAGGCAGCTGTCACTGAGTTCAAGCAAACTTACCGCTAATAACCCATGCCTAGCACGCGTGACATACGCCGACGCATCAAGTCGGTCAAGAATACGGCCCAGATTACCAAGGCCATGCAGATGGTTGCCGCCTCCAAAATGAGGCGCGCCCAACAGGCTGCCTTGGCTGGTCGTCCCTACACCGAGTTGATGAATCATGTGCTGCTTCAGGTCACCGGCCGGGTCGGCGATTTTAAACATCCCCTGATGGAATCGCATTCCACCGGCAAGCGTGCTGTCATTGTCATCAGCAGTGACAAAGGTCTTGCTGGAGCTTTGAACAGCAATCTGCTCCGTGAAGCAGGCAGGCTCGATAAGGCAACGGTCTTTATCACCGCCGGTAGAAAAGCCTCCCAGTTCGCCGCCCGCACCAAACGCAATCTGGCCGCAGAATTTACTTACAAGGATTCCCCGACCTTCGCTGAAGCCAGGGCTATCTCCAAATTTGCCCAGGAACTTTTCCTCAAAGGCGAAGTCGATGGGGTCGATATCCTTTACACCCGCTATTTCAGCACCCTCGTTCAAAAGCCCGAGTTGCGTCCCCTGCTCCCGTTAACCGATCTCAAGCCTTTGACCGTCAATAATCAGGCTGTCCCCACCGAGCCTCGCGACATGGGAACTGAATCCGAATTTAAATTCGAGCCCGACGTCGCCACGGTCCTTGGCGGCTTGCTCCCTCATTACGTTAATTTTATGGTTTTCCAGATCCTCCTGGAAGCCAAGGCCAGCGAACAGAGCGCACGTATGGTTGCCATGAAAAACGCAACCGACAACGCCAAGCAACTGATCAAGGATCTTACCTTGGAATACAACAAATTACGCCAGGCCAACATCACGAAGGAACTTTTGGAAATCACCAGCGCCGCCATGGCAATGAGCTAAACAATTGATCAAATGAATAAAGGTAAAATCGTTCAAGTTATCGGTCCCGTTGTGGACGTGGAGTTTCCCGGAGACCTCCCCGCCATTTACAACGCCCTGACCCTCCAGTTCGAAGTGCTTGGGGTGCCAACAAAACTTACCCTCGAAGTCCAGCAACACCTGGGCGGCAACTGGGTTCGGGCCATCGCCATGTCCACCACTGAGGGGCTCAAGCGCGGCTACGAAGTCACTGACACCGGCGCTCCCATCTCCATGCCGGTCGGCGAAGGCGTTATGGGTCGCGTGTTCAACGTCACCGGCGATGCCGTCGATGAACAGGGTCCCGTCAAGGCTGACAAATATTATCCTATCCATCGCTCTGCTCCTCCGCTCGTGGATCAATCCACCTCCCCTCAGGTGCTTACCACGGGTATCAAAGTCATCGATTTGATCTGTCCCTTCCTCAAGGGAGGTAAAGTCGGCGCGTTCGGCGGCGCCGGCGTCGGCAAGACCGTCGTCATCATGGAGCTGATCAACAACATCGCCAAACTGCACGGCGGTATCTCCATGTTCGCTGGCGTCGGTGAAAGAACCCGCGAAGGAAACGATCTTTACACAGAAATGGCTGAAGCAGACGTCATCGTTTGCGAAAAAGACGAAAAAGGTCATCTCAAGCGCGGCCCCAATGGCCTCCCAATCTTGAAACCCGGCTCCCGTATCGGACTCGTTTACGGTCAGATGAATGAGCCGCCAGGAGCTCGTTTGCGCGTCGCCCTCTCCGCTCTTGCCGTGACGGAATATTTCCGTGACGAAAAGAACCAGGACGTGTTGCTCTTCGTCGACAACATCTTCCGTTTCTCTCAGGCCGGTTCCGAAGTGTCCGCACTTCTCGGAAGAACCCCTAGCGCCGTCGGTTATCAACCTACTCTCGCTGCTGAAATGGGTGACCTCCAGGAACGCATTACTTCCACCAAGAAGGGTTCCATCACTTCTTTCCAGGCCGTTTACGTGCCTGCGGACGATTTGACTGACCCCGCTCCTGCCACCACTTTCGCTCACTTGGACGCCACCATCGTTCTTGAACGCTCCATCGCCGAATTGGGTATCTTCCCCGCCGTCGATCCTTTGGCCTCCAACTCCCGCGCTTTGACCCCTGAAATCGTCGGCCAGGAACACTACGATGTCGCTCGCGGCGTCCAAAAAGTGCTCCAGCGCTACAAAGACCTTCAGGACATCATCGCCATTCTCGGTATGGACGAACTTTCACCGGATGACAAACAGACCGTCTTCCGTGCCCGCAAAATCCAGCGCTTCCTCAGCCAGCCTTTCACGGTTGCTGAAGTATTCACTGGCCGCGCCGGCAAACAGGTGGCTGTTGCAGACACCGTTAAGGCCTTTAAAGAAATCCTCGAAGGCAAACATGATGAAGTCGGCGAAGGCAACTTCTACATGAAGGGCAAGATCGAGGAAATTCACGAGAACTAATTGATTATTAATATGACGGGACCCGGCCCTTTCGGTCGGGATCCGTTTTTTGTATGGCGACTCTTAAATTGGAAATAGTTACACCCGAGGCTAAAACCTACTCGGAAGACGTGGACATGGTCACTATCCCGGGCGTGGACGGTGAAATGGGCGTGTTCCCCATGCACATCCCTCTCGTCAGTCAGGTCGTGGCCGGTGAAGTCGCCGTCCGTAAAAATGGGCAGGATTTCTTCCTCGCCATCGGCGATGGCTTCGTCGAAATCACCGCTTCCCGCGTTGCCATACTCACCGACATGGCTATCAAGGCCGATGACATCGATGAAGTGAAAGCCGAAGAAGCACGCAAGCGCGCCGAAGAACGTCTTAGCGAAAAAATCTCCGATGAAGAAGCAGCCATGGTTAGTGCTGCCCTCGCTCACTCGTTGGCTCAACTCGGGGTCAAGCGCCGCCACCGCGGCTAAACTTCCCTTCATATCTCTTTCAAAAAGGACGCCCATGGCGTCCTTTTTTATTTGATCCACAGTTGAGTTTTCCCTCGGATGGGGCATTGTTCTGTTGGGATATGCCAACTGTAAAACTTTCCGTTCCTCATAAACTGGGCGCAGACGGTGCTAAAGCACGCATCCAGAAACTCATCTTGGAAAACCTACAACAAATGAGCGGGATGGTTACCGAGGTCAAAGAAAACTGGGTGGAGAATAAAAACAACTTCTCCTTTCGCGCAATGGGTTTCAACGTCGCCGGTGCCATGACCGTGCAACCCTCCGACGTGCTGATCGAAGTCAATTTGCCCCTGGCCGCCCTGCCTTTCAAAAGTAAAATGGAGCAGGAACTGAAGACTCGGGCACAGCAATTGTTGGCCTAGGCTGTACCCTAAAAAAGCCCTGCACGGCAGGGCTTCGCTGGTGTTTAACTCGGATTACACACGTGACCGGTTAAATAGACCAAAGATAAAAAGAATGACGGCCAGTACGAGTACCAGATGAATGGCTCCCGAGGTTACGGCCAGCGCAAACCTTGCCACGATCCAGAACGCCACCAACATTAGACCGAGTATTATCCAGATAGATTTCATATTAGGTTCTCCTGAGACATCATCGGTCCGCCTTTCGGTTCCTCAATGATCGCTTTTGCTGACCCCTTCCCTGCTCGACCGGATGCGGCTTTGCCTGACTTCCTCCTCCGAGTCCTTTCGGGTAACTGTCAGTTCCGATTGCCTCCGGCCCGGGTCTGATTCAGAATAACTTTGTTCCGAAGTCGGATCTGTGGGTGGTCATATGGATAAAAAACTATTTCTTTTGGATGGCATGGCTCTCGTTTACAGAGCTCATTTTGCTCTCATCAACCGCCCCATCTTCAGTTCCAAAGGCGTCAATACTTCTGCCCTTTACGGCTTCACCCAAACCTTGTTGGACATTATTAAGACCCAGAAGCCAACTCACCTCGGTCTTGTTTTTGATACCGAGAAGCCCACTCAACGCCACATCGATTTTCCTGCCTATAAATCACAGCGTGAGGAGATGCCCGAGGATCTTTGCAAAGCCATTCCCCACGTCTGCCGCATGGCCGAAGCATTTCGAATCCCAGTCATCACTTGCGATGGATGGGAAGCAGACGACGTTATCGGCACCATGGTCAAAGTCGCTGAGAAGGAAGGCTTCGTTTCCTACATGGTCACTCCAGACAAGGACTTTGGCCAACTGGTCAGCGACAAAACCTTTCTCTACAAACCCTCCCGAATGGGCGACGGCATCGAAATTCTCGATCTCCCTCGAATCCTCGAAAAATGGGGGGTCCAAAAAGCCGAACAAGTCATTGATATCCTTGGCCTCTGGGGAGACGTGTCGGATAACATTCCCGGGGTTCCGGGAATCGGGGAAAAGACCGCCTCCAAACTCATTACTCAATACGGCAGCATCGAAAACCTTCTGCAGCACACGTCAGAATTGAAAGGCAAGCTTAAGGAATCCCTGGAAACCAATCGTGAACAAGCCCTCCTTTCCAAGAAGCTGGCTACCATCCTCTGCGATGCTCCCTGCTTGGTCGACCTGGAAAAACTAAAGCTTCAGGAACCCGACACCGAAAGCCTTTCAAAGCTACTCATCGAATTCGAATTCAACGCACTCGGTAAAAGACTGTTGGGTGAGAATTTCAAGGCTGGCCGTGGCGCGGAAGCAGTGGTGGAAAAAGCTCCAGCCAGCGCCACTTCTGAAACCGAAATCGAAACAACGCCTAGCGACGAACTCACACCCCCCATCGTCAGAACGAACTTAAAAACCATCGCCGACGTTCAGGTCAATTACGTGTTGGTCGATTCGAAGGAGAAGCTCCAGGAAATGCTGGGCCAACTCTTGAAAAGCCCTCTGGTTGCTTTCAGTGTCGAGACAAGCGAACCGGATCCTCGCCACGGAAACGTCATCGGAGTCAGCTTTTCGGTAAAACCGTTCCACGCCTGGTACCTTCATTTGCCGTCCGGCAACGAAAAGGCAGAGTGGCTGGCCTTGTTATCACCCATTCTTTCCAACGAAAACATCGAGAAATGCGGGCACGATCTAAAATTTGATCTCAGTGCGCTCAAGTGGCAGGGAATTGAAACCAAAGGGATTCTCTTCGACACCATGATTGCTCACAGTCTCATCGAACCGGAGGTGAGACACTCCCTTGAATACGTTTCTGAATCTCTTCTGGGCTACACGCCTATTCCTATTAACAACCCTGTAAAGGAACAACCGGCAGAACTCGATTTGAGCGGCAATCACCTCCACCAACTGGTGAACCAGGCGTGCGAATTTTGTGACGTGAGCTTAAGGATTCGCGAGGCCATTGTCCCCTTGTTGAAAGCCAGGGGCCAGGAAACCGTTTTTTACAAGATTGAATCCCCGCTCGTCCGAGTCCTGGTGGAGATGGAAGTCGAAGGCATACGGCTCGATCCCGGAACCTTGAAGGAATTCGCCATTCAATTGGGTGACCAGATGGGACTGCAGGAAAAGCGGCTCTACCAACTTGCCGGCAAGACTTTCAATGTTAATTCCCCACGCCAGCTGGGTGATGTTTTATTCCAGAACCTTAAGCTTCTCGAAAAACCAAAGAAAACCAAAACAGGCCAATTCGCCACTGACGAACAAACACTCCAGGCGCTTTCGGCGGAGCATGAAATCGTCAGGGTGCTCCTGGATTACCGCGGCGCATCCAAGCTAAAATCCACCTACGTGGACGCTCTTCCTGAAGCCATCTGGAGCAGGACCGGGAGAATCCACACCACCTATTTCCAGGCTGCTACTTCCACTGGCCGCCTCAACTCTCAAAACCCAAATCTGCAAAACATTCCCATTCGCACCGACCAGGGAAAAGAAATACGAAAAGCCTTTGTCCCAAGGGGCGATGGTTACTCCTTGCTTGCCGCCGATTACTCCCAGATCGAACTTCGGATCCTCGCCTCCATCAGCGGGGAAAAGGCAATGATGGAAGCCTTCGAAAAAGGCATGGATATTCATACCGCCACTGCCGCCCGCGTCTACGGAGTGTTTCCCGATATGGTTTCATCCGAAATGAGACGAAACGCCAAGATGGTGAACTTCGGCATTTCTTACGGTATATCCGCTTTTGGCCTTTCACAAAGACTCGGCATACCAAGGAAAGAGGCAGCCGGCATCATTGATCAATATTTCGCCCAGTTTCCGGGCATCCGGCAGTATATGACCAGCACCATCGAATTCGCCACTCGTCATGGCTATGTGGAGACCTTGAGTGGAAGACGCCGTTATATGCGCGACATCAATTCTTCAAATACCACCGTCAGAAGTGGTGTTGAGCGGAATGCCATCAACGCGCCCATCCAGGGTTCTGCTGCGGATATGATCAAAATTGCCATGAGCCGAATCCAGGAGTCCCTGGCCACCAAAAAATTCAAAACCAAAATGTTGCTGCAGGTGCATGATGAACTGGTCTTTGATCTTTGGAATCCGGAAGAAGAGGAAGTGGTCGAACTCGTCAAGGAGATCATGAGAAACGCACTTCCTTTAAAAGTGCCCATCATAGTGGAAACCGGTGTGGGAAAAAACTGGCTGGAAGCCCACTGACAAAAACTTAACCCAGCAATCTCACCAACAATTCCTCGTCACCAAAGCCCCCGGATTTGCTCACAATTTTCAGGGTCGAACCTGGCGCCCGAGATGATGTCAACCCTGGCGAAATCTCGCCACTGGGTGCCAGGTATTCCCATTCCAGCACATCCGCGACCGCTGCAAAGGTAGCACCTCCGGAAATAACCAAAGAGGAAAATGCGTTCGCCTCCAACAACTCCTTGACTAGTAAAGCCGTCACCTCAGCCATTCTTCGGTGAACCTCGTGAGCGTCCAAACCAAGTGTCGCCCCAAAAGACAAATAGGAGGAGACTTCCTCCTCGAGCAGAACGGAACACAAAAGCAAAGATTCGTAGCTCTTCCTGGCTCGCGTCAACCCCGAAACAAAAACTTCCACCTCCTTTAGATCTAACAACGATGAGGGAATTCGGATCAGCCTCTGTTTGCTTTCCAACCGTTTCATCTGCGCCAGCGATACTGGATTCAAACTTCCATTCACCAATAGGCAGGGAGAAGTCAAACCAGGCTCCTGATTTTGTTCTAGCGGATTCTCATACACACTCAACACCGCCTCCGCAAAACCCGCAGATCCCCCAAAAGCGCAAATCTTCTGGTCCCTGCACGCTTTGGCAATGGCCAGCATCTCATCCTGGGATCCGCAGTCTGGAACAAAAATGGTCGGCTTGGAACCCATGGAGAACAAATAAGGTTTCGAAACCAATTGCACGTTCGTATCCTTTTTTGAAAAAAACTCGTGAATGCTGCTGCTATTTACAGGATTGAGCGGATCCTTCCCAAATGAGGTTTGAGCCACTGGAGTGTCTCCCACGAAGTGAACTCCATTTCTCGTGAACCTTTCTGCTTTGGGATATGCGGGAACAAACACCAATTGGCGCACCCCAGCTACCGTCATGAATAGTTCCATCTCAATGCCGATGTTGCCTCGCAAGGTAGAATCTGTCTTTTTAAAGTAGAACGAAGCATTCCCAAATTGTCGCATTGCGCCTTCCACTGCCGTCAATGCCCTTTCCGCACACATTTGCCTGGAGTCCGAGTTAAAGACGATGACCTGGGCATTTGGAATATCGCCCACCCTGGGCTTCAGGCAAACCACGGTGGACAATCCTGCTTTAACAAATTGCGCACCTGCGTCCATCGCCCCGGTCAGGTCATCGGCACCTACCAACCAGTAAAGTGGAGGTCTCGAAATACCGTTAATGAAACTCAAACTCATTTTGTTTTGCATAAGTCTATTTTGAGCTTTTCAAATCAGGCAACAGAATACAAAGTAACTCCTTGAGGGCCTCCCACACCCGCAGAAAGTTAAACGTACCTATGGTCATGCAACGACGTAGTTCCGCCATTACTATTAAAGAGGTTGCCGCTGCTGCAAAAGTATCCACAGCCACTGTTTCGCGTGCTTTTGCCGGGATGGATTGTGTTAATCCCCAATTGCGCCAACACGTTTTGGGCGTAGCTTCCAGTCTCAATTATCAGCCTAATCGTGTTGCCCGCAGTTTAAGATCCCGCACTTCAAACACCATCGGTCTCCTGATTCCTGATATCGACAATCACTTTTTTACCGGAGCAGTGAGAGGAATTGAAAGTGTTTTGAACGCCGCCGATTACACCATGCTGCTCGGCCACTCGAATGATGACCCGAAGCGCGAACGCAATTATCTCTCCACCCTTCGCGCAGAGGGAGTTGCTGGAATAATTTTTTGCCCTAACAAAGCCAATCACAATTACTATCTGGAACTCCAGCGCGATGGCCTTCCCATGGTCTGCATTGCCCGCGAAATCAGTGGGTTTGAAGTCGATACCGTTACGGTTGCCAACAAGCAGGGAGGCTACATGGCAACTAAACATTTGCTGGGGTTGGGCCATAATCGCATCGCAATCATTACGGGTCCACAGGAAGTGAGCAACGCGCGTGAGCGCCTGGAAGGCTACCGCCAGGCTTTGCAGGAGGCCGGGATTCCCGAGATTCCCTTCTATATCCAGCAGGCTGATTATCGGCAGCAACAAGCCCACCTCGCCACCCTGAAACTTCTTGATCACCCTGCCCCTCCAACTGCCATTTTTGTCACCAACGAAGTCATGACCCTGGGAACCCTTGAAGCACTGAAAGAACGACAAGTCAAAATACCATCCGAAATGGCCCTGGTCGGTTTCGACGATCCAGCATGGATGAAAATCCTTAGCCCCGGTATAACCGTGGTGAAACATCCTTCCAATCGTCTGGGAGCTCAGGCAGCCGAACTTCTGCTTCAAAATCTTAAAAAACCGAAAACCGGTTTCCGACAGTTCGTCATGGAGACAGAACTGATTATCCGCGGCTCATGTGGTGTCATTTCGAGCTAGTCGTTCGATGCCTTTCCAGGCAGGCAATGGAATCAACCGGGTTGATGTAACCTTTTTCATTTACAATCGTCCAAAAAAGAACGGCCCAAATACCTTTCAATTCGAGTCTGTCATTTTGGGTTTCACGAACAACTAGCAGCCTTGCATTGGAAAAAACCGAAACAGTGTGAGTGGGGGTTTTATCAACTTTTTGATCAGGTCCTTCCTCTTGATAGGACGAGATTGGCGCGTACTCTGGAGAAACGCATGAAACCAACGCCTATTCGCTTACTCTCCAGAAAATTCGGCTGCCACGCGTTGGTGGTGGTTTTCCTTGCTTGTCTCTTGCCTCTGGTTGTTCTTTCTGAGGAACGGGTCGGTTGGAAAACATCCCGAATCCACGGAACTCCCGATCCGGAACTTCCATTTCAGGTCAAAAAACGATTCCCCAAACTCCGTTTTAAAGAACCTGTGGATTTGGAACAAATCCCCGGTACCGAGCGACTGGCGATCCTGGAGTTAAGCGGAAAGCTCTCCTCTTTTGCCAACAATGACCAGGCCAGCGTCGGATCAGCCCTCGAGTTGAAAAAACAAAGTTTTGGAATAGCCTTCCATCCGCAATTCGAAAAAAATCATCTTTTATTCATTTCCTATGTCTTAAAAGATGGCGATACCAACGGCACTCATCTCTCGCAATTCACTGCATCATCCGTGGATCCATTAGTTGTCGACCCAAAAAGTGAAAAACTGATTTTGACCTGGCCCGGCGGCGGTCACAATGGCGGCTCTCTACAGTTTGGGAACGAAGGCTTTCTCTATATCTCTACTGGTGATGGAGCCAACCCGAATCCTCCCGACCCATATAACACAGGTCAGGATCTTCGTGATCTCCTCGGTTCCATTTTAAGAATTGATGTTGATCATCCCTCCAACGGTAGCGCATACGGGATTCCATCCGACAACCCTTTCATCAAAACGACCGGAGCACGACCTGAAATCTGGGCATTCGGTTTACGAAATCCATGGAGGATGAGTTTTGACAAGCCGACAGGAAATTTGTGGGTTGGCGATGTAGGCTGGGAGTTATGGGAGATGATTTACAAAGTGGAACGCGGAGGCAATTACGGTTGGAGTATTATGGAAGGCCCCCAGCACTTGAGAAATGATTTAAAAGAAGGTCCGGCCCCTGTGTCTCCTCCCGTAATTTCTCACCCACACACAGAAGGGGCGTCCATTACAGGCGGGTACGTTTATCACGGCAGAAAACTCTCCACCTTGAATAATCTCTATATCTACGGAGACTGGATAAGTGGCCGCATTTGGAGCCTCGAGTATGAGAGTGGGAAAATGGTTTCCCACTCCCAAATCGCGGCCACTTCCCTCAATATCATCTGCTTCGGCCAGGATAAAAACGGCGAACTCCTGGTCGTCGATTATGGCGGTGAAATTTACGAACTGGAACCCAACCCCGCTTTCGGGAAACCTTCCCAATTCCCCGTAAAACTCAGTGACACGGGTCTCTTCATCTCGACAAAAACACTCACTTCATCGCCCGGCGTCTATTCTTATTCGGTTCAGGCCGAAATGTGGATGGACAACTCGACAGCACAACGGTGGATTGCCATACCTGAAGCGGGTTCGGTTTCGAAGAACAACGAAGGCAAATGGATTTATCCGCCCGAAACCGTCTTTGTGCGTACCGTGTTTTCTACAAACCAAACCCATTCCGAGAAAGGCGATAAAAGGATAGAAACGCAATTGCTGCATCTTAGCGGGACTCAATGGAAGGGCTACTCCTATCGCTGGAACGATGCGCAGGACGACGCAGATCTGATTCCCGCCGAGGGAATCGAGCAGGAAGCTGATCCAAGCAAGGAAAATCATTCTTCTTTGAACAATTGGCACTTCTCAAGCCGAGCAGAATGCATGAGGTGCCATAGCTATTCCTTTTCTCCAGTGCTGGGCTTTTCTGCAATTCAACTTTCCGGTCGAAATGAACTGGCCAGGTTAAAAGAAGTGAAGATCCTTCCTCCAGAACTGGTCCCCGATTCAGGCGCTCGACTCGTCAATCCTTACCAGTCTGAGTTAAACCTGAACGCCCGGGCCAGGTCGTGGCTACATGTTAATTGCGGACATTGTCATCGCGAAGGCGCTGGCGGCAGTGTCCCTGCTCATTTCAATTTCGAACTGAAGCGGGACGAGATGAAGTCTGTTGATGTTAAACCGACCCAGGGAAACTTTGACCTCCCGGATGCACGAATCATCGCCCCGGGCGCTCCCAATCACTCGGCCTTGATTTATCGCATTTCCAGCCTTGGCCCAAGTCACATGCCCCGGGTTGGCCCCACAACACTTGATACCCGTGGGTTGAACCTGATATGGGACTGGATACTCGCCGGAGCAGATGACAAAAATTCCGCTGAAGATAATTCGCATAAAACAACAGAGGGTTTGGAGTTGGCTACCTCCAGGGACTTGAAAAACCCTGTGGATAAATCGACAGCAGAATTCAAATCACCTGCAGAAGCGTTAATGTTGATTCACTCTTTGGAGACGGAAGCCATCACCGGTGCAGCGAGAGAACAAATCATCAGGCAGGGAAGGGAAAATGCCAACCCACTGATTCGTGACTTATTTGAAAGGTATGTTCCATTAAACGAGAAAAAGAAAAAGCTGGGTTCGGATTTCAATCCTGAGACAGTTTTAAAATTGAGTGGTGATGTTTTAAGAGGTCGCAAGTTGTTTATGGAAGGAACGGTATTACAGTGCTCACAGTGCCATCAGATCGAGGGAAAAGGACGCAACTTCGGCCCCGACCTTTCCCACATTGGTTCAAAATATGACAACCGACAGCTGCTGGAAAACATATTATTCCCATCAAAAGTGATAGAACCAGCCTTCATTTCCTACCAGGTGGAGACAAAAGATGAGCAGTCATTTGCGGGCTTCTTAATCAGCTCCAATGCAACTGAATTAACCATCAGGGACTCAAACTTGGAAAATCACAAAATCCCGGCGACCAGCGTGATAAAAGTGGAACCCTCCCGATTATCTTCGATGCCCGAAGGTCTCTTGCAAGCCATCTCCGCCCAGGAGGCTTGCGACTTGCTGGCTTTTCTTGCAAGTTTAAAATGAAGTTTATTGGCAGTAATGATGACTAAAAAACAAATTTTGAAATGGCTGTGGAAACGGCGACTGATCGTTTCCCTGTACTGTCTGCTTATCTCCACGGTGTGGAATGTGGGAAATACGCATTATTTAAGAGGATTGGCAGAGGGAATCAACACCAACGCGACCGACCCGGTTAAAAAGGTGGAAAACATTCTGGACTGGCTCGAATACCGCAGCGGCCTGGTGGGAGAAACCGAGGGCACTATTGGAAACCAGCGCGATGTGATAGGAATACTTTCCGGAAAGCAGTTCCTCAGGGTCTGCGGGACAGCCAGTTTCGCTTTTGTAAATATTGCAAAAGAAAGCGGATTGGAAGCCAGGCGCCTGATTCTAATGGGACCGGGGGCCGAGGCCAAGCACGTGGTGAGCGAGGTGCTCATCGATGATAAGTGGGTGGTAGTGGATCCGGCTTTTACCACCTTGATGCGCGACTCAAATGGCAAATTATTGACCCGGGAGAATTTAAAAAATCCAGCGGTTCTAAAATCCGCCACGAAGGAAATGGCAAATTATCAGGATCGTTTTACCTATGAAAACGCAACGCATTTGAGGTTCGAAAGCGTTCCCTTGCTGGGGAAAACCGCCCGCTGGACCCTGAACTTGATTAATTCCAATTGGGAAGACCACGTCGAAAGATTTATATCGCTTTTTAATCAAAATTCCTCCATAGCCGCTTTAGTGTCCTTTGTATTTGTCCTCTGTTCCATCCCAGGCAGTGAAAGGCCGCGCGCGCAACTCCCGGTAATTTAATGAATTGCTAAATAATTTTGATTTGCTTAACTCTGTCCATGCCCATGCTTGAAAAGGAAGCCCTCCTTCCATGCAAGTATTGTAAGACTCCGATTCTTCCCAATACGTATCGTTGCCCGCAATGTCGCCATCGACAGCACAAATCTGCGTTTAGTTTCCTTTCGCGCTGGCGTCGAACCTGGCTTTCTTCCTCCAATCTCCTGAAATTTACGATGTTCCTGGGGGCCGTCCTGCTGGTGATCTATTTTGTAAATCGTTCCGGGACAGCGCAGCCTCCCTCTCCTGCTCCTGATCTGGATAATTAGCATGCACATCCTACAGGTTTCGCCTGTTTACTATCCGGAAGTTAAATTTGGCGGGCCTCCTAAAAAAATCCATGGCCTAAGCCAGGGTTTCCAGAAAAAGGGTCACGACGTTCAAGTCGTTACGTTTCATTCGGAATACCCCAAGTTGTCAGAAGTTCGCCTCGTTGATTCTGTTGAAGTGACTTATCTTCCCTGGTTTGGCAGAGGCACTAAGCAATGGCCCATGAAACTTAGTCCCCTCGAGTCCCTCGTTGAAGGGGCAGACATAGTGCATTGTTATGGGCTCTACAATTTCATATGTCCCCCAGCCAGCCGTCTGGGGGTTAAGCACAGAAAGATTGTCGTCTTGGAACCCCTGGGTATGTTCAAACCCAAAGCGCGAAGCCTGTTGGCCAAACGACTTTATCATGCCCTCTATACCAACCGGATGCTGCGTGAAGCGAAAAGCATTATTTGTGCTTCAGACGCCGAAAAAACTGAACTGGAGTCAGTGGTGCCCCCCGGGAAACTCACCGTGCGCCGAAATGGCATTGATGTTTCCGAATATCAAAACCTCAGGAAAACCGGCGCATTTCGAAAGAAAAATGGAATCGCCGAAACTTCATTTCTCATGATATTTATGGGCCGGATCAGCCCCATCAAAAACCTCGGACAATTGATCAAAGCCTTTTCCACTGCTGCTGTTCCTGACGCAGTGCTTCTGCTGATAGGACCCGCGCTCGAACCTAATTACGCGAATGAGTTAAATGGGCTAATCGAAGCTCTAAAATTGCGCAATCAGGTGCGAATTCTTCCTCCTCTCTATGACCATGACAAACTGGATGCCCTGGCTTCCGCTGACTTGTTTGTCCTCCCATCGTTATCAGAAAGTTTCGGAAATGCCGCCGCAGAAGCGGTCGCTGCTGAAATTCCGGTGCTCCTCACAGACACTTGCGGTATTGCTCCGATAATCCATGGAAAGGCTGGCCTCGCTGTTGAATGCTCGGTGGAAGGTTTGAGCCATGGTCTTCGAGAATTCAGCGATAAGAAAAAGGCGTACCTACTCTGTTCGGGTCGCGCTGAAGTCATTCGGCATCTCTCTTGGGAACAACCCATTAACCAGACCCTTGAGCTTTACCAATCTCTTCTGAACAGTTGATGACAATGTTGACTATTTTTGCAGTGTTCCATCAATAAACCTGGCCAGATCGTTTCGAAGTTTTTTTAAGCTTTCCTCCTGGGTATACATCATATGACCTGCCGGATAGAACTGGAGTTCGATGTTCTTGCGTAGATCATCCGGCAGCCCCAGATGTTCGAAAGTGTATTTCGTTCCAAAGTAGGGTGTGGCCAAATCGTAAATACCGTTGGCCACAAATACCTTCAGGTGGGGATTGATGTTCATGCCCTGGCGCAATGTTTCCGCAACGTTCACGAACTTGTTTTTATAGTCGCCGTAGTTCCAGGGTTGAACCTTTCCGGTAAGCATTTCGTAGGGCAGATCGCTCTCATATTTTAATTCCCGCCTCACATAATCATTAAAAGCAGCGGTATAGGGCCCAAGAACAGAGTGGTAGCTCGGGTCAGTTTCTGGAACATCTCCAACAGAATCCCTGTCACGCGCTGTTAACCGGCTATCAAATCGCCCCACCGTCTTTCTCTCCCCGCGGAGGAGCTCCTTAAAAAAGTTACCGGCATGTATCCGAAGATCAGCACGGTCCACAAAGTCTTCAGAAAGACCCGTAAGTTCTGACAGCTTTTGAACAATGTGCTTTCTTTCTGCATCTGGAAGCGCCGCTCCTTTGTTTAGTGCCAAAAGGTATTCACCGGTGGCGAACTTCTCCGACTCGTTCATCGCATCCAATAAACTTGCCTGCAAATTCCCTTTCAGCTTTTTATGATACCACGCTGTGGATGTGTAGGTCGGTAGAAAAAGGACATATGGCAAATCGTTTCCTGGAACGAAACTGATGGTTTGAAAATCAAGAACCACCGATACGAGCATGATTCCGTTCAAATACATCCCGAATCGTTCCTGAAGCAAACCCGAGAGCTTCGCGGCTCGAGTCGTCCCGTAGCTTTCCCCGATCAAAAACTTCGGCGAGGACCACCTGTTATTGCGTGAAACATAAAGTCGAATAAACTCGGCAACCGACTCCGCATCTTCCTCGAGGCCATGGAAATTCTTGGCTTCATCGGCAGCTGCCGCGCGGCTAAAACCTGTGCTGACCGGATCAATAAAAACCAAATCGGACTTATCAAGCAGGGAAAACTCATTATTAATCACCTGATAGGGTGGAGGAGGTAGAAAGCCTTCGTCAGTGAGTTTAGCGCGTCTCGGTCCCAGGATACCCAGGTGTAGCCAAACGGAGGATGAGCCGGGCCCACCGTTAAATGAAAACGTAACAGGTCTGGTCCCCGTGTTACTCTCGAGCAGGCGATACGCCACGTAAAAAAATGAAGCTCGAGGCTTTCCTTCCTCTTCTTTCAATACGATGGTTCCTGCGGTCGCAGCATATTTCAATTCACGACCTCCCACAGTGACCCTATTGGTAGTGATAACCGTTTCTTCCTTCAGCTCCTTTTTATCCGACTTCACCTCTTGCTTGACTGCAGGTTTGTCGGCTTTTGCGGCGTTCTTGTCCGGGGCGTCTGCGGCTCGCGAATGAAAGGCCAGCAATGAAGAGAACATCAAGATCAGAAGGCTGAGTCGTCTCATGGGCGAATTGAAACTTTTCCCGCCGAAAATTGTAAGAAGAAACTACTTTTAAGCGCCTGGCTCTTATCCTCTGATCGGCGAAAGGTTCGAAACGCCATTCGAATTCTTGCCTTTCAATCCTAAACCAACATAATTCCCGCCTTACAAAACGAATCAAAACGTATGAGCAATATAGGAATCGCAATGATCGGCTGCGGAGGCATTGCCCTGGCCAACCACATGCCTGGCATCGCTTTGTGCAGGGAAACCAAGATCGTGGCTTTGTGTGACAGCAACCCGGAAGTACTGGGTAAAGCAAGCCGTGAAACGGGGATCACAGCAGCTTCTACCGATTACCTGCAAATTGTGGGTCGCGACGACGTGCATGCTGTTATTATCGCCACTCCGAATTTTGTCCATGCTCCTATTGTCCTGGCGGCCGTTCGTGCTGGTAAACATGTGCTCTGCGAAAAACCCATTGCCATGTCCCACCAGGAGAGCCTGGATATGCTTTGGGCTGCAGAAGAAGCAAAGGTACGGCATATGACTGCTTTTACGTATCGTTTCGTGCCCGCCATGAGATACATGGCCCATCTGACCCGCACCGGAGCCGTCGGCCAACCGTATCATGTTCGCACGTGCCGCCTGCAGGACTGGGGAACAAGATCCGTAGGGTGGCGCCAGATTGAGAAACTTGCTGGATCTGGTGAGCTGGGAGACATGCTTTCGCACCGAATCGATTACGCGCACTTGCTGGTAGGCGACATGGAACGCATCGTGGCGAATACCCGAAAATTCCTGGATAAGCGCGATGGACAGGTCTCGGAGTTGGAGGATTGGGTCACCATCCTCGCTGAGTTTAAAAATAATGCTACCGGAGTGTTGGAAAGCAGCAAGGTTGCAACCGGAAGAGGCGAAGGAGGCCGGAGCCAGGACTACTGCGAGATTAACGGCAGCGAAGGCACTTTGGTTTATTACCTGGAACGCCCTCTCGAACTCCAGATCGGGAAAAAGAACGGCGCAAACCTGCAAACAGTTACCGTTCCCCTTGAATTTCAAACCTGGCCTGGATCACCCCGCAACCCTTCAGTGGGCGATCCTCTTGTCACTTTCCGGTACGATCAGGATGTCGAGTTCATCGAAGCAATTCGAAACCAGCGTCCCTGCGTGCCATCCTTTGTCGACGGAGCGAAAGCCCAATCGGTAATGGATGCGGCTCTATTATCCAATCTTGAAAAACGCTGGGTTGAAATCGCATGAACACCACCAAGGTAGCAGTCATCACGGGCGCGGGAAGCGGAGTAGGCCAGGCTACGGCCATCAAGCTCGCAGCAACAGGGTGGAGCGTTGCATTAATCGGCAGGCGTGAAGAAACCCTGAAAGAGACCAAAAACATGATCAGCGATGGAGGCGCCCAATCCTTCCTCTATGCCTGCGACATCAGTGACGCCAGCGTCATCGAGATTCTTGGCAAAGCCGTCCTAAATAAATTCGGCCAGGTGGATGCACTGATCAATGCCGCCGGCACCAATGCGCCTCAGCGAAGCCTGGAGATGCTTTCGCTGAAGGATTACAAAATGATGATCGATACCAATATGAATGGCGCCTATTATTGTGTTCAGGCTTTTTTGCCCCACATGCGGATGCGCAAGACCGGGAGTATCGTGAACATCGTTTCAGATGCCGCCAAGCAGGCAAGTGCGAAGGCGGGGCCCGCTTACGTCATGTCCAAATGCGGCATGTCAGGTCTCACCCAGGCGATCAACGCGGAGGAAAGAATCCATGGAATTCGTGCCTGCGCCATTTTCCCTGGCGACATTGACACTCCTCTTCTTGATAAACGGCCCTCCCCTCCGCCCAGCGACGCGCGCCAGAAAATGCTGCGTTCGGAGGATATTGCCGATTGCGTGGCCCTGGTGGTGAATCTACCAATGAGAGCAGTGATCGAAGAAATCCTTGTTCGTCCCCGATAAAGGCATGAATCCATCGATCGAGCGTTATCTCGCCATGGTTCAGCAGCACCCGGGCAACGAATTGGCACGTTTCAGTCTCGGAAAAGCTTATTTTGATGACGGTCAATTCGATCAGGCCAAAGAGCAATTCCATGTTGCCCTGGAGAAAAAACCGGAGTGGATGGTGGTTCAGATACTTTTAGGTAAATGCTTCCTGGCCAGAGAAAATCGAGCAGAGGCCATTGCGTCATTTAAGCGAGCGCGGCAGTTGGCGCTGGAACAAAAACACGAGAGTCCCCTTGCGGAGATGGACCAGCTGCTCCATGAACTAGGCGAGACGGGAAAAAATACCGGAATTTAGCCCCCTAGATAAGCCGACCTTACCTTTGGATCGTTTCGCAGGCTCGAGGAGGGAGCCGTAAGAATGACCCGACCGGTCTCCAACACGTAGCCACGGGAAGATATTTCAAGCGCCATGTTGGCGTTTTGTTCCACCAACAAAATCGTCAAACCATGCATTTTGTTTATCTCCACTATTTTTTCAAAAATGGAACGCACTAATATTGGCGCGATGCCCAGGCTGGGTTCGTCCAGCATCAAAAAACGCGGCTTGGACATCAGTGCTCGTCCGATCGCCAGCATCTGTTGCTCACCTCCCGAAAGCGTTCCCGCTGATTGAGTCATCCTTTCGCGAAGCCGAGGAAAAATAGAGAAAACGAAATCCCGCTCTGCGGCGAAGACCCGTTTATCGGAAAGCAGATACCCGCCCATTTGCAAATTCTCATCCACCGTGAGGTTAGCGAACACCATCCTGCCTTCCGGGATATGTGAGATGCCACCGCGCACTATCTTGTGCGCAGAAACGCCTACAATTGAAGTTCCAAAAAAACTGACGCTCCCTGTTTTCGGTGTTAGCAATCCCGAGATGGTCCTCAGCAGCGTGGTTTTTCCAGCGCCGTTGGCTCCAATCAAGGACACGATTTCACCTTCTTCAACGCGAATGTCAACGTTATGAAGGGCCGTGATGGCGCCATACTTCACGGTCAGGTTTTGAACCTCTAACAAGGGTTTGATCATCGATTATTTCCCCAAATAAGCTTCGATTACCTTGGGGTCCTTTCGTATATCGGAAGGACAACCATCGGCAATTTTAATGCCGTAATCCAACACCACGATTCGACTGCAAATGCCCATCACGACTGACATGTCATGTTCGACAAGGAGGATGGAGACCGAGAATTTTTCCTGAACGAATTGAATTAGTTTCATCAGGTCCTGTTTCTCCGTGGGGTTCATCCCCGCCGCTGGCTCGTCCAGAAGCAACAACCGTGGACGCGTGGCTAAAGCCCTGACAATTTCAAGTCGTCTCTGGCCTCCATACGGCAGGCTTTTGGCGGGATACTCGGCCAGGTTATCCAGCCCGAATTCCCCAAGCATTTCCAGGACCTCTTTCCGTACCTTGGACTCTTCAGCTTTAAATGCCTTTCCGCGAGTGAGAGCGTGGACAATGCCTCCTTTCAGATGAAGGTGATGCGCCACCCTGACGTTGTCGAAAACGCTTAACGATTCAAACAATCGAATATTTTGAAAGGTCCTGGCAATCCCATGAGCCGTGATTTGGCTGGGTCTTTTTCCGTTGAGCTCCTTGTCTTCCAGGAAAATGGAGCCGCTGGTCGGTTGATAAACTGCGGTGATAAGGTTGAAGACAGTGGTTTTTCCCGCGCCGTTAGGTCCTATCAGTCCCAATATTTCATCCGAGTCCACATGAAGATCGAGGTTGGCCACGGCCTTCAATCCCCCGAATTGCATGGTGACGTCACGCAATGCGAGCATTGGACCTTTATACTCCTGGCTCATGAAAGCTTTCTCCTTCGTCTGCTTGCTTTCCCCGGCAACATCTTGACCATTTGCGCGAGTCCGTTCGGGCACAATAGCATCAGGAAGATAATCAACAGGGCATAGATAATCATTCTATAAGTCGCAAGCGGACGGAGAAACTCAGGCAAAACGGTAAGCAATATGGCGGCGACAATCACCCCTCTCGTGTTTCCCATTCCTCCAAGAATGACCATCACAACGATCTCGACAGACTTCACAAAATCAAATCCGGATGGATCAATGGCCTGGGTGTGATGGGCGTAAAGAGCGCCCCCAATTCCAGCAAAAAACGCCCCGATAACAAAGGCGGTGATTTTATAACGAGTGGAATTGATTCCCATCGCCTCAGCCGCCACTTCGTCATCGTGGACAGCTAAAAAACCCCGGCCATACGTGGAATGAACCAGGCTGAAAACACAATAAATCGTGATCGCAGCAAACGAGAATGCCCAGAAAAGCGTTGTGTAATTAGGTATCCCGTTTAGACCCAGGGCACCGCCCAATGGACCAATATTTCTAATGATTACCCCGATAATTTCTCCGAACCCCAGCGTTACAATCGCGAGATAATCACCACGAAGCCGAAGAGACGGTATGCCCACAATTAATCCGACAAGGGCCGCGCTGATCCCCGCGATAATTGCGGCCATGAGAAAGAGAATTAATGGCGAGCCACTGTAAGGAAATATTTTGAGAAAAGCGGGTCCGGCAAACAAGGTGACGGCTGCGGCACTGTAAGCGCCAATTCCCATAAATCCGGCGTGTCCAAGAGAAAATTGACCGGTATATCCGTTGATTAAATTTAAACTCACCGCCAGCGTGATGTTGATGGCCACTTTGATGGCGACATCGACGTAATAGGCATTAAAATGGAGGGGATTTTGCAAAAAAGGGAGCGCACCACAGGCCAGCAGTGCCAACAGGAGTGTGAATTGAGAGCGGGAAATCATCAGACTTTTTCAATTTGCACTTTACCCAGCAGCCCCGCCGGCCTGAACAAAAGGATCAAAATTAAAATCGCAAAGGCAATGGCGTCGGTGAAAGTGGAATAATGGCTTCCTTTCACGAATGTTTCGATAATCCCGAGAAGGAGTCCTCCGAGCGCAGCTCCTGGAATATTTCCGATTCCTCCAAGGACCGCAGCGACAAACGCCTTTAGCCCTGGCATTATGCCCATAAAAGGTTCGACTGCTGGATAACTCAATGAGTATAGAACGCCACCAGCGCCCGCCAAAGCGGAGCCAAGACCGAATGTAAAGGAAATCACCAGGTCCACATTGACACCCATGAGGGCTGCGGTCTGGTGGTTGAATGAAACGGCACGCATTGCGACGCCGATTTTCGTTTTCCTTACAATGAATTCAAGTGCCACCAGCAAAAAGGCAGCTACGCCGATAACCACAATTTTTGTTGAGGAAATGCTTAAGTTTCCGAGATGGATTATGGTGACCGGCAAAAGATCGGGAAAGTGCTGGGGAGCCGCGCCGAACTGGAGCTGAGCAAGATTTTCGATCAATAGCGACACGCCTATCGCAGTGATAAGCACACTCAACCTGGGTTTGTTGCGTAAGGGACGGTAGGCCAGCAATTCAATAACCATTCCCAGCAATGCGCAAAGCGCCATCACGGTAAAAATCACCAGGGCGCCACCTGGCCACGAATTGATGACGAAAACAGAAGGATACTTTTGCACTGCATAAAAAGCTGAAAATGCCCCGATCATGAAAACATCGCTGTGGGCAAAGTTGATAAACTTCAGTACTCCATAAACCATCGTGTACCCCAGAGCGATCAAGGCATAGATTGCCCCCAAAGACACACCGTTAATTACCTGCTGAAGGAACTCGTTCATGATTCGATTACCTTCGGGTCACAAATGGAAATCAGGGTGCTATGGTTTCCACGTATTTGAAGGCGCCATCCTTGATCGTAATGATTACGGCGGGCTTGGTGGCATTTCGATTTTTATCCAACTCTGTTTTTCCAGTCACTCCTTCAAAATTTTTGGTCTCTACAAGTGCAGCGCGGATTTTATCTCCATCCGTCGTTCCCGCTCTTTTTATCGCATCCGCAAGAATCATAGCTGAATCGTAACCAAGAGCCGCCATGGCGTCGGGGACGGAGTGGTATTTTGCCTTGTACTTTTTTAGAAAATTCTGCACAGCAGGAGCTGTGCTTTCGGGAGAGTAGTGAGTCGAATAATAGCAACCCTCCATCGCCTTGCCGCCGATGCTCAACAACTCTGGAGCTTCCCAGCCGTCTCCCCCAAACAATGGAACCTGGATACCCAGTTGGCGCGCCTGTTGAACGATCAAGGCCGCCTCGGTATAATAGCTTGGAACGAAAATAGCCTGCGGCTTGGCCGCGTTGATCGCTGTGAGTTGAGCGTTGAAATCCTTGTCGCCGCTGCTGAATTTTTGTTCCGCAACAATTTCTCCGCCATCTTTTAAAAACTGTTCCTTAAAAAATTGGCTCAGTCCCTCGCTGTACGACTGCTTCACATCCGTCAGGGTGGCAACTCTATTGGCCTTTAAAGTTTTCTGCGAGAATCTGGCCATCACCGTACCCTGAAATGGATCGATAAAACAAATCCTGAAAATGAAATCCCCGACCTCTGTCACTTTGGGATTGGTGGAGGAGGGGGAAATCATCGGAATCCTGTTGGTCTGGCAGATGGGGGCAGCTTCCAGCGATAGTCCGGAGGCGACCTCACCCAAAATCGCCACCACTTTATCCCTCGAAATTAACTTCTTCACTGCCGTGGCAGCTTCGCCTTTCTTCGATTGGTCATCCTCCGTAAGTAATTCCAGACGGCGGCCAAGAAGGCCCCCTGCTGCGTTTAACTCTTCAATGGCCAGGGCGGTGCCATTATGGGAAGAGGTCCCGAACGCGGCTTCCTTGCCGGTTAAAGAAGCGAATTCCCCTATTCTAATGGAACCCGCACCGGACTCACCCGATTGAGAGTCGTTTTTATTGCATCCGACAAATAAAAGAAGAGAAGCGACCGTTCCTAAATAAAATTTTGAAATCCGTCTCATATATCCGGTTTTTGTTGGTTGCATTTCGAACGCGCAACATGTCCATAGTGGGACCTGTAAAAACCTAAAGAAAGGGGAAAAGTGTTTCAATCACCAAGAATGGGGGCTCCTAAATTCTTTCTCAGCTTTAGTTTGACGATAAATGGCTAAAACCATTAAGGTCCTGCCTTAAACCCATGTCTTCCCCACAAAAGACTACCAAGAATAAAATCCTTAGGTCAGCCCTAAGGATTTTCGCGCATCGAGGCTATGCTGGAGCTTCCATCCAGGACATAGTTGATGATGCAAAAGTCACCAAACCGACCCTTTATTACTATTTTAAGAATAAAGCCGGTTTGTACAAGGCTCTCGTCGATCATTCCATGGACGAGAGGTATCGCCTGCTTATGGAAAGCGCTCAACACGCAACATCTTTCGAGTCCCGTCTTGAAGAAATGCTGACATCGCTTTTCGAGTTCGCCAAACAAAACAAAGACCTGGTTAGACTCTCTTTTTCCACGGCTTTTGCCTCGCCTGGAGAAATTCCTCCTGAAGTCAAGTATCTGGAAAAAGCCTGGAGGATTTACCACGTCATCGAAGGCTTAATGGCGTGTGAGTTGAAGGCGAAAAGGTTGAAGTCCTGTTTCAAGGCCCCAGAACTTGCCATCATGTTCCATGGACTCATCAACGTCCATGTCATGAGCCATGTTGTCTCTCCCGAGTTCAAGCTGAGTAGGAGTGTAGCGCGACAAGTTGTGAAACTGTTTCTTTCGGGGTCAATGTCAACATAAGCTACGTCAAACTTGGCCATGCCTGATAAGTGAACTACTTGCGGGCATGGCCCTGTATTCCTTCCGTTTCCTGTCGGGCAATACTTTACCCAAGCGCGAACACACGTCGAAGGTAATTCAAACTCCTGCTTGCAATAGCTTCCGGTCCCTCTTCAAAATTAAACACTTCCACGGAAACGTAACCCTCGTATTTCGCTTTTCTCAGAGCGTCAACTATCGGTCCATATTCCACATCCCCAAAGCCAGGACCTTTTAGATTTCTGTCGTTGGCGTGAAAGTAGGAAAATTTTCCCTCGACGCTAGTAATGATCTCCGGAATGGACTTTTTTTCGGAACACATTGCTTTCACATCTAAAATGACACTCATGGCCGGACTATTTAACTCACCTGCGAACTGAACGGCTTCTTCCGCAGTGTTAATGAAGTCCGTTTCAGCGGGGGAAAGCGGTTCCAGGCAAATAGTTAACCCTCTTTTTTCGGCCTCCCGCACTGAAGTCTGAAACGTTTCCAGCGCATATTTCCATGCCTCCTGGTAGGCGACACCTGGCAAGAGGTTTCTTTGTTTGGGTGACCCAACCACAATAGTCGAACCTCCAATGTCGGAACAAAAACGAACCAGGTCGCAAAAATAGCTGGCACTCCTGGACCGCACAACGGGGTCGTTTGAAGTCAAATATATGCCTTCCGTTTCAACCAGAACCCAATGAATTCCCGTGATGGCCAGTCCGTATTTTGCGGAGAGCTCGCGCAGACCTGATCTTGTTTCCTTGGAAATTGCGGTTACCTGGCGCGCTATGGTGAAAGGAGCGATTTCAAGGCCGTCATAACCGCACTGTTTCACAAACTGAAAAACGCGAGGCATGTCCCACCCTTTAAAAATCTCATTGCAAATGGCAAATTTCATCTTATGGAAAGCTTATCTTAAAATCCGATAGTGCTGAAAAAAAGCGAGGCTTTCAAGCGAGTGTCCATTCCGCCCAGATTTTGCTTATTTGGGGATTGCTTCTAATTCATGAGCTGATATCAATTGTTGATGGCAAGAAGGCTTGGATTTACCCTATTGGAATTGTTGATGGTTATCGCCATTATCGCTATTCTTGCCGGACTATTACTTCCCTCGTTCACCAGGGCTAAAGCAAGGGGTCAGAGAATTACTTGCCTTTCCAATCTCAGGGAGATCGGAATCGGCTTCCAAATGTTCGCCAATGATCATAACCACCAGTATCCTCCTTTGGTCCCACAAAGAGATGGAGGGACTTACGAAGTAGCAGCAACATCAGATGCACTCGCGCACTTTCTATCCATCTCCAATGAAATTGTAACTCCGAAAGTACTTGCCTGCCCATCTGACTCCCGCATTGCAGCCCAGAACTGGAAGTCCATAAATAAGACCAACGTCAGCTATGCTGTGTTTCTGGACGCTTCCCCCAATGTCTCTGCCACTCCACTTTGCGCAGATCGGAACATTTCAATGGGTGGAACCGGCTCCGATGTCCTCGCGGTGGATAATCCCGCCCTCGCTTATTGGACTTCGGAGTTGCACTCGCACGCAGGCAATATCCTGTTTGGAGATGCGCACGTTGAGCAGGCTGATGACAAACATTTAAGACTGGCCATGTCGGCCGGTTTTTCCAATAAATGAAAATAGCCTTTTCAAAAAAATCCGGGCAAAGCAGTTACTCTGTGCTGATTTTGATATGCACCCTGATCGGCTCCGCGCTGGCAGCCAGGTTAGTGACGACTATGCAGGAAAAGGCAGTGGAAAAAAGACGCCTTAGAAAAGAATTTTCCGAGACAACGGAGCCCTTGAAGCAAGAAAACTACGACATCACCTATGTCGTTACCCCTAACAAGCCGTCCAATTCGCCAACCTCACCTTCGTCTGGGTCTTCAGTAACGAATGCCTTGCGCGCTCCAAACTTCACCCCGAAGACTTTCGTTCCCACGAATAAATCGGCTGGGGAAGCCGCAGAAATAACAAAGCCACCGGGTTATATTGCCGCTACCATGAGAACCAACGTCTCGAAAATGACCATCCGGCCCAAAAACTCGAAGCCTGTGGATGGAAAACGTATTGCCTTTCCATAGGCCCTTTAGTTGTGGATTTCTTCGGATGTGGTTTGTTAGCCTCGTTATATGTTCGATGTTGTACGGCCACAAATTGGAACCGCTTCCGACAAATTAATTCATTTGCGGAGGTTTCTTTGACGTCCCCGCAATAGAGCGAAAGTTGTCCGAGTTGGAAGCATTAATGGGTAGCGATACGTTCTGGAACAATCGCGAACAGGCCCAGAAACATATCGACGAGGCAAACTCCCTCCGAAAAAAGCTTGACCCGCTGACGAAGTCCGAGAAGCAACTGGAAGAGTTTAAAATCATGCTGGAATTGGCTGAGGCTGAGCCATTCCCCGTCCAGACCAAAATGGAAAAGGAGCTGGAAATCGAGCTGAAGAATTTCCTTCAGGAGGTGGAAACCAACGAATTGAAAGTTTTCCTGACCGGGCCCCACGATAAGAACAACTGTATTTTGAGTATCAATGCCGGCGCCGGAGGCACCGAATCATGCGACTGGGCCAATATGCTGCTGCGAATGTACCAGCGGTGGGCCGAATCGAGGGGCTGGGAAGTTGAAGTGACGGACGCGTTGGCGGGAGAAACCGCCGGTATTAAAAGCGTTACCCTTTTGTTGACCGGGGAAAACGCCTATGGATTTTGCAAAGCGGAACGCGGAGTTCATCGACTCGTACGAATCTCTCCTTTCGACTCCAACAAACGACGGCATACGAGTTTCGCCAGTGTGGACGCGATTGCGGAAATTGAAGAAACAAGTTCGGAGATTTCGATCCCGCCCTCTGAATTTCACGTCGATACTTTTCGTTCCGGCGGAAAAGGTGGACAAAACGTCAACAAGGTGGAAACGGCTGTCAGAATCACCCACCTTCCGACGGGATTGGTGGTTGCTTCACAAACTCAGCGTTCTCAACACCAGAACCGTGCCACAGCGATGAAGTTGTTGCTGTCGCGAATTTACGCTCAAAGGGTTGACGCGCAAAAAGCGGAGATGGAACGGTTTTACGGTGAAAAAGGAAGCGTATCTTGGGGGAACCAAATCAGAAGTTACGTATTCCAACCTTACCGCATGGTGAAAGACCTCCGAACCGGGGTGGAAACAAGTGATGTCCAGGGGGTAATGGACGGCAATCTCGATCCATTCGTGAATGGCTGGCTGCGTACAGGTGGCCCCTCCAAACGCATGGCAAATGTCAAGGATGAGGAAGATTAATTCCCGTGAATATCCTGGACAAAATTGTCGGAGTCAAAAAGCGTGAAGTCGCTTTGCTGCCAAAGCGCACCATCACCCCGGAGGTGCTTCGGGAAGCTATTGCCAGTCGCGGAGGAGTTCGCGATTTTTTCGGCGCCTTGAAGACACGCGCCATAGGTGATATCGCCCTGATTGCTGAGGTTAAAAAGGCTTCACCTTCCAAAGGGGTGATTAGCCGGGATTTTGATCCGGTTCGAATTGCCCGTGAATATGAAAGCGCTGGAGCTTCTTGCATTTCTGTTCTCACAGACGTGGAGTTCTTCCAGGGCTCCCTCGAATTTCTTTCGGCCATACGGAAGCAAGTGAAAATCCCACTGCTTCGCAAAGATTTTATCATCGACTCCCGCCAAATCCTGGAAGCGGTGGAGCATGGCGCGGATGCTATTCTTCTGATTGTTTCCATTCTTACTCCCGCCGAGCTTCAGGAATTTCGGCTCCTTGCGGAATCGGCTGGCTTGGCGGCTCTTGTTGAAGTCCACGACGAAAAAGAACTGGACTGCGCGCTGTCGGCGGGTTCCACGCTTATTGGAGTTAATAATCGCGATCTCAAAACCTTTACCGTCGACCTTAGAACGACCGAACGTGTCGCTGCTAAACTCTTTAAACACAAACCCGAAGGCTTTCTCGTGGCAGAAAGTGGAATTCACACGAGAGCAGATGTGGAAAGAGTTCTTGAAGCAAAATGCCGGGGCATTCTCGTTGGGGAATCCCTACTAAAACCGGGAGCGACGACCATCAAAGAACGCATCCAACAACTTCTTCATGGGTGATGTCACTACTCGTCAAAATTTGCGGGATAACCAATCTTGAAGACGCCAAATGGGCGGTGGAATCAGGCGCGGACGCCTTGGGCTTCATGTTTTACGACAAGAGCAAGCGTCATATCTCCCCCCGTGATGCTGGGGTAATCATCCGGGAACTGCCTTCGGTAACCCGGTTCGTCGGTGTTTTTGTCGATGCCAAAAAGCCGGAAGTGGAAAATGCCATTGAACTCTCCGGAATCACGACGCTGCAGTTTCATGGGCAAGAGACGCCTGGGTATTGCCAGGAGTTCATGCTTCCCGTTTGGAAAGCGTTGTTGGTGCACAGTCGAGCCTCTTTGGAGAACATGAATAATTACTCAACAGATGCGATTCTTCTCGACGCATTTGTACCTGGTGAACGAGGCGGCACCGGAGCTCGTTTCGATTGGAATTTGGCGGTGGAAGCTCGCCTACACCACCTTCCCATCATTCTCGCGGGGGGACTTACCCCGGAAAACGTGAGTGAGGCAGTGAAGCTGGTAAACCCTTTTGGCGTCGATGTCTCCAGCGGTGTAGAGCGTGCGCCGGGACGCAAAGACAGGCAAAAAGTAAAAACCTTTATTAGTCGTGCAAGGGATTCCCTGAAAATAAGTTGAAGAAATATTTGATTTTCGACCCAAGTAGTGCGACAGGTAGTGACGTGAAGAAGCTAGCGATTAAACTCTCTGGGAAGATTCAGGAACTTAAATCATCCTTAGCCGAGTTTTGGTTTCTGACTTCACGCCCCAAACTCTGTCCGATTCCTCTCGATAAAAAGCGCGATCCACGAGCCCGCCGCTAACTCTGTTTCAAGATGGAACAGGCTGCTTTGCTGGAGGTCCCGGATTCCCACGGTCATTTTGGCCAGTACGGAGGCCGTTATGTGCCAGAGACGCTGATGCATCCCCTTCAGGAACTTGAAGAGGAATATTTCAAATCACAGACCGATCCTGATTTTCAGAAGGAGCTCTCCTATTACCTGAGCGAGTTCGTGGGGAGGCCTACGCCCCTTTACTTTGCGGAACGTCTAACCCGCTCACTGGGTGGGGCCAAAATCTACTTAAAGCGCGAAGACCTCCTTCATACCGGTGCTCACAAAATCAACAATGCCCTGGGTCAAATATTATTGGCGCGGCGCATGGGAAAAACGCGGATCATCGCTGAAACTGGCGCCGGGCAGCACGGCGTTGCGACTGCTACGGTAAGCGCCATGTTTGGGCTCAAGTGCGTGATTTACATGGGTGCTCACGACTGCGAGCGCCAGTCTCTCAACGTTTACCGCATGAAAATGCTTGGCGCTGAAGTCATCCCTGTGAACGCTGGCCAAAAGACCCTTAAAGAAGCCGTGAACGAAGCGATGAGGGATTGGGTCACGAATATTCGTTCCACCCACTACATTCTTGGCACCGCTTATGGAGCTCATCCCTACCCCTTGATGGTGAGAAATTTTCAAAGGGTTATCGGGGACGAAGCACGGGCTCAAATCATTGAAAAAGAAAAACGATTGCCGGACCTTCTGATCGCCTGCGTAGGAGGTGGATCCAACGCTATTGGATTGTTTTATCCTTTCCTGAAGGACGAACAGGTCGCGATGCTCGGAGTGGAAGCGGGTGGTGAAGGGATTATTCCCGAAAAACACGCAGCACGATTCCAGGGAGGATCACTCGGTGTTCTCCAAGGTACGAGATCTTATATTCTTCAGGATGCAGAAGGCCAGATTCAGTCGACTCACAGCGTTTCAGCAGGGCTCGATTACGCTGCTGTAGGGCCCGAGCACGCGTGGCTTAAAGACAAGAACAGGGTGCAATACAGTTATGCAACAGATGAGCAGGCTTTAAGTGCCTTCGTCAAATTAGCGAAATTGGAAGGCATTATTCCAGCGCTGGAATCCGCCCACGCGGTCGCAGCCGTGATTGAAAAAGCGCCTTCGATGCCAGCTGACAAGTTGATCATTGTCAATTTGTCAGGCCGGGGAGACAAAGACGTTTCGCAGGTTGCAGCTCGATTGAAGCTGTCAGCTTAGCCGAGTCAGGAAGCCAACAAAAGTTCCCACTCGTCCTGCTTGAAACCAACAGTTCCTTTTGACCCTATAAAGACGAAAGGTCGTTTCACCAGGTTTCCGTTTCCAGCCAAAAGTTCGATAGCTTCGGCCTCGGTCATCTCAGCCAGTTTTTTACCAAGCTCCAACTCACGATAATCCAATCCTGAAGTGTTGAACAACTTGCGCAGGTCACCCTGCTTTTGCTTCAACATTTTTCTTAGCTCCTCGGGCGAAGGCGGCTGGCCTCTGATAGGCAATTCTTCAAAGTTGATTCCCTGATCTTTTAAAAACTTTGTAGCCTTTTTACAGGTCGAACAACCCTTGTAGGTGTAAATTTTAACTTTCAAACAACGACCTGTTCCTCCTGATATTTCCGCGAGGCCAAGGTTACCCGTGCCGCCGACTTGTTCTCCAGCATGACATTTCCTTCAAACGAGGTTTGGGGGCTTATCACGAATGAGCCTTTGACCTTGAGGGATATGGCTTCGATCAAAGAAGGCGCGCCTTCAGGAAATCCAGCGTCGAGCTGATCGACCATCTTATAGTTGTCATCTAAATCAAGGAGTGGCGGAATTCCTTTTCTGACAGGATCTAACTCCAATCTCCAATCAACAGTTGTTTGAAACAAGTCAGATCTCAAACCAAGCAGGTCCGATGTCGTTTTAACAGGCGCAAATCGTGAACGCGGAACTAAAACAGCTGCAGCGTTTTCAAAACACCCGATTGCAGCCCCCATTGCCGTCTCAAGCTGGATCACCTTTGTGCTCTGCTTGTTTCGGGGATCCACGGTTTTGTTATTCCGTATCATTGGCAAAGGCAAAAACCCATTGTTCATTTCCAAAGCAGCATTGAGCTGCACAAGATCAATCCACAGATTATTCGTGTTAAAAAATTTATGGCGGCTAATATCCTGGAAACAGGAAGTATCCCCCTCGGGACATTGGGCCGATTCGCGGAGTAGCAAAGATTTGCCGCGGCACGCGAGGTGACCCCCTTTCTTGTCTGCGCTGGTTCGCTCTGCCACTTCCATTAAAAACGGGTAACCTTTATCGGCAAACCAAGCCAGCAGGTGAAGGTCAAGGCTGGCTCCCAAATTGTCGGAATTCGAGACGAAAAGAAACTGTTTCCCCGTTGTTATTAATTTTTTTAGCCACTTCGAGTCCACAAGGGACGGGTAAATGTCTCCATGGCCGGGCGGGCACCATTCCAATTGTAAATTTTCCGGCCATTCCACGGGTCTCATCGTGTTGGCATCAACCTTCGGAACGAAGCTTTGCAATAACTCGTAATCCTCTCGTTTACCCAACTCGGGATATCGTTCCAAAAAGGCAACAGTGTCGGAGCTTGTGCTCTGGCTGTTCATCAATAGAAACGCGAGATCTGCGCCATTTTCCTTCCTCAGTTGAATGATTTGCCGGGCGATAAAATCGAGGAAAGTGAGGTCACCTTTAATTTTCAAAAGTGATTTTGCTTTTTCCAAACCCATGCTGGTACCCAGTCCGCCGTTCAACTTCAGAACGACTGTCCTGGATAGCAGCTCCTTACGGAGGGGAGTGGTTTTCTTTACTTGCTCGAGGGCAGGCACCGACTGGACTGGCTCAATGCTGGTTTCCGGAATCAGCCCCGTTTCTCCGCGAATCAAGTTGTTATAGTTGAATTCGAAAGTGCGGATGGCGGATTCGGAAAGCCCTGCTTTCTCCATC
>JAQGOY010000138.1 GCA_028293375.1 Verrucomicrobiales bacterium
GCAACTCCAAAACTGTCATGGACATTTTTGACAGAAAAATTGACGTGGAGGGTTGCCCTCAATTTGCCGTCTATCAGTCAGGGTCTGTCGAACTCGACGCAAGATTAAAACCCGCGGAGGGCACGGAGCGTAAAAAAGTCCTGACCCTGAAATCGATGGAACATATCAAGAGAAACCTGGAGGGCGCTGTCGCCCGCGAATCTCTGAAACTGGAATCCGGCCTGATTCTTCTGGCAATCGCTGTTTCCGGGGCGCCATTCCTCGGCTTGCTCGGTACTGTCTGGGGTGTTATGGATACCTTCGCTGACGTGGCGATTAAAGGAAATGCAGAGCTGACCACCATGGCGCCCGGCGTTTCGGCTGCGCTGGTCACGACCGTGGCGGGGCTGCTGGTAGCGATTCCTTCGATGTTCGGTTACAATTGGCTGGTTCATACTTTGCGGGTGCTGACCGTGAATTTGGACAATTTCGCCCAGGAATTGGTTTCGCGAATCGAGTTGGAGTATCTAAAAGACGAATAAATCATGCGCCGTTTCTCCCAACGCAATCATTTGGTGACGTTGAATGAAATCAATATCACCCCATTGCTGGACCTCGCATTCGTTCTTTTGGTCATTTTCATTATTACTCGTCCCCTCATCGAGCAGAGCATCGACTTAAAACTTCCCAAAGGCGGCAATGCTGTTGGCAAAGCGGACGCACGCGATTCGCAAACCGTGGAGATTACTCCACAGGGAGCTTATAAATTGAATGGCCGCCCTGCTACGCTGGATCAGGTTGTCAATCAACTCGACGCCATCTGTAAATCCAATCCCAAGGCTTTCGTGTCCGTTCGCGCTGACGAGAATTCGCCCTATAAATACATGGCCACGCTGATGGACAAATGTCAGAAAAAAGGTATTAACCGATTTGCCTGGAAAACTTTTCCGGATAAATAACCATGACTCGCCTGCAAAAAAAATGTGTGATCGGTGCCAGTGCCATGCACGGGCTGCTGATCGCTATCGTTATTTTTGCGCCGGGATTTGCACATAAAGAAGAGCCCACCGTTCCGATCATTACCTACCTTGAGACCACCAAAATGACTGACTCACCTTCCAGGGGTGGTAATCCCGGAAACGTAGCCCCACTAGGCGACCCCAAGGTTAAGGAAATAGAGACTAAACCGGTTGAACAACCTCCAGTTCATAAACCGGAAGTTCCTCCCGTTGTCGAGAAGTCAACTCCACCGGATCCCGTCAAACCGAAAGTCGATCCGACACCGATCAAGCTCCCTGATCCTCCAAAAGTCGTGGATAACAAAGACCCAGACGACATGAAAGTTGTCCCCAAGCCACCCAAGAAAAATGTTAAACCAGATAAACCGGTGGTGCCCGCTCCAATCAAAGAAACTCCTGTGCCAAAGAAACCCGTGGAGACCCACAAACAGGTCAGCCTCGGCCCAATAGTTCATAAGGACACAAAAGCGATCCAGGAAGCCAAAGACCGCGCTGACCGTGTTGCCGAGCAAAAAAAGGCTGAAGCAGAAGCCGATGCCACGAGGCAAAAGGTCAGCCGAGGAGTTGAAAATGGATTGCGGGGAGTGTTAGCCAATCTGGGTAAAAACCTTAGCTCCAGTACTTCTGTAGAAGTCCCTGGTGTGGGCGGAGGCGGCCAGGCATCCGTGAATTATAAAGAAATGGTACTTTCCCGGTACCAGAAAGAATTTGAAAACGCCGTTTTGGAGTCGAGCAAGACACTGAACAGCGATAACACCGTCGAAGTGCTGGTCACTGTGAACCGATCGGGAAACATCTCCAATTCCAAAATTACTCGTGCGAGCGGCAATGTGCCGCTGGATCGGGTAGTCAATGCCGTTTTGAGGAAAGTGACCTCACTCCCTGCTTTTCCGGAAGGCGCCTCCGAAAACGAGCGCGTTTTCAGGATTACTTTCGATTTAAAAACTATTCAACAATCTGGATGAAAAAAACTGTCTTTTTTGGTTTACTGGCTACTTTGTTATTATGCATTCCTGCTTCGCATGCTGAAGAAACAGGAACTGTAACAGCCCATCCCGATCCCAATAAAGCCATCCCCATCAGTTTGACTGGTTATTCTGGAGTTGTCCTTGACGTTCTAAAAACTGATCTGGAGGTTCAAGGCTTTTCGGTCGTAACGGACCAGGCTCAGTTTTCAGTCACCGGCACCAGTTCGCCTGTCAAAGGTGCGTTGATGGATAACACCAAAACTTACCGATTTAACCGCGCCTATTCGGGTGATGATAGGTCCGCCGCGCATACCCTTGCTGATGACATCGTGTTTGCCATTCTTAAAATCAAAGGAATTGGGCATAGCAAAATCGTATTCAAGTCTCAAAATGGAACAGCAGCAGAACTATTTCTATCTGACTTTGATGGCTCCAATCCGATTGCTGTTACTTCGGACAGAGTGAATGTGGGTTCGCCAGCCTGGATCCCAGGAACTCGTGCGCTCCTTTATTCAAGCTGGAAAAGCGGCTTTCCGGACATTGTAATTCATGACCTTTTTTCGGGTGAACGCCGGTCCTTTGCTAAATATCCAGGGAGTAATCTGAGCCCCTCTGTTTCTCCGGATGGAAAAAAGGTTGCAATGATCCTCAGTAAAGGTGGAAGTCCCGACCTTTATGTATGTGATATCGACGGCAAAAATTTGCGTCAGCTAACCAAAGGCTCCGACGACGAGTCATCGCCATGCTGGTCACCGGATAGCAGCAAAATCTGCTTTGTCTCCCGCTTCGCTACCCGCCCAAGCTTATTTGTGCTGCCGGTGGATGGAGGCACACCCCGGCGGTTATCGGTCGGAGGCGTCAGCAATATCACCGAGCCTGACTGGTCACCCGATGGTAAAACCATTGCCTTCACAGCTCAGGGCGGCGGGTTCAACATTTGCACTATTCCAGCCGAAGGGGGGACCGCCAATATCATCACGGAAGGCGAAGACCCGGCCTGGGCCAGTAATTCCCGCACAGTGATTTTCACTCGAAGAGAAAGTGGAAAACGCGTTCTGTCTTTACTTGACGTGCCTACGAAACATGTAAAGGATATTCATCGAATTTCGGGAAGCTGTTCGCAGGCGTGTTGGGCCAGATAATAATAACAGTCCTCTCCTTTAGAATTTTACCATGAAACGAAATATTTTTAAGCTTTTTGTCATCGCAATTGCCTGCGCAACAACCGCAACCGGCTGCCGGAAGACGGTCGGGCTAACCCACATCCCAGGGCAACCCAATGTCGTCGGATCGGAAGCCACGGATCCATTTAAAACGAATCCGTCCAAGGTTGGAAACGACCCACTCAGCAATCGAGGCAATGACGTCAATAACATTCCATCTAATAATCCCGGCAATAATACATTCAATTCACCGACGAGGCCTGATTGGGCAAGTAACGGAACACCTGATCGAGCAGCACTTGCAGCACATACCGTTTATTTTGCATTGGACAGCTCGATCGTCCGAACGGCGGAGCAGTCTAAACTTTCTGCCGTCGTAGACTATCTCAAACAAAACTCGGCAGGCGGCATCATCATTGAGGGCCATTGCGACGAGCGTGGCACCGAAGGCTATAATCTAGCGTTGGGAGATAAAAGAGCATTGGCCCTCCGGGATGCGTTGATTGCCCTTGGAGCCCCAGCTGATCGACTTCAGCCCAAAACTCTCGGCGAAACCCAGCCAGCTGATTCCGGTCACACTGAAGCTGCCTGGTCTAAAAACCGCCGCGGGGTGTTCGTGGTCATGAAGTAAGGAATTTCTTACTCCTATTTATAACGCGCTTTTGGGGCTTTACGTAAAGCCCCTTTTTGCTACTCTAAGCTGTCCTGTAAATTTTATGAACGCGATGCTTGCAGCCTTTGCCATGGGTGGGATGGAAATAGTCTTGATCATTGGAGTGATTATCCTCCTCTTCGGTGCCCGTCGTTTGCCGGGACTCTTTAAGGGCATGGGCGAGAGTGTCAAAGAATTCAAGAAAGCTTCAAAGGAAGACCAAAGCGGCGTCGCCAAGAAATTTGATTAATCTTTATCCTTCCGTATTTCTTGCCCTGTTACCTTTGGACTGGGCTTTTCTTGTCGCGTCACTGCTGTTCTACGTTTTTGTGGTTTTTAAGCTTGTGCAGAAGTCCAGACGAGCTTCCGCTGAGGAAAAAGCGAATCCACCTCTTCCGGATACTTCAAAATCTGAAAACATCGAATGAATTCGAGGAGTTCATACCAGGCTTTGGGTCCAGGTTGGGGGATTCTAGAGGGTATTCACGTTTGCTAATCAACCAAATCGAATAAGTTTTCCCTAGACGTCGTTCTAATGGGGCTGATAATTTAAGAAAACCCGCTCGCACAAAGTGGTTGAGTGTGGCAGTTTAGTGTGGACCTGTAGTTCGGGTTACTAGCGAAAGGCTTTATCATGATTCCAATGTTAGCAATTTTTGGTATGGGTGGAGGAGAAATCATCCTTATCCTTGTAGTGGTGCTCTTGTTGTTTGGTGCCAAGAAAATGCCCGAATTGGCCAAAGGGCTTGGGCAGGGCATTCGTGAATTCAAGAAAGCCTCTCGTGAAGTGACGGAAGAAATTCAGCATCACACCAATGATGTCGAGGATGATCACTATCGCCCCCCCTCCAATCTAAACAAACAGCTTACCCCCCAAACCACCGACATCCATGTAACGGCTGAGCCTGTGGTGGAACCCAATACGATTCCTCATACTGCCCCCACTGCCGGTTCGACTGAGAAGCATTAATCAGACGGTTAGGGCGTAATTTGACATGGGAACCGAGCCGGAAGATCCGCATTTTCATAGCGACGAGGAAGAAGGCGGACCGGTAAAGTCCTTTCTCGATCATCTTGAAGATTTACGATGGATGCTGTTGAAAAGCGTCCTGGCCATCGCGGTTGGTTTCATGGTTTGCCTTTTCGCTTCTCCTACCATAGTCAAAATCCTGAAGTGGCCGTTAACGCAGGCCCAGTTTAACCAGCCGGAAAAACCTAACCCGACGATAACCTGGATTCGCAAAACCCTTCACCTCCCGCCTTCTACAAATAGTCACGACGTCATTCCTTCGCTGGACGTTTACTTTGGCACTAATAAACTTGGCAATTACGACGTGCCCGTCAGCGTGACAGCACTTTTCGGAACCAACAATCACGCAGCCGTTGAACTGGTGCCGATGACCATTGGCTCCAACGTCGTTCTGGTCGTTGCCACTTCCACTAATTCGGTGCCCGATTATAAAGAAAGGGTCAGCCTGGAAAACTTTGGTCCTGCCTCTGCCTTTTTCCTCGCTGTACACATGGCTATTTACGGGGGCATTGCCCTTGCGATCCCCTTTCTATTTTATTTCATAGGCGGATTTGTTTTTCCTGCGCTCAAGCTTCATGAAAAAAAGTATGTTTATAGTGGCCTGTTTTTTGGGGTCATACTATTCGTGATCGGTGTTGCATTCTGCTACTTCCTGCTCATGCCTGTGGCTCTGAACGCATCTGTCCTCTACTCTGAGTGGCTGGGATTTAAGGCGGAAATCTGGCGTGCGGAGGAATACATCGGTTTCGTCTGCAAATTCCTTCTCGGAATGGGGCTCGGGTTCCAAATGCCGCTGGTTATTCTCGTCATGGTTAAAATAGGGATCGTCTCCTACTCCCAGCTCGCAGGCTTCAGGCGATACATGATCGTAATCAACCTGATCCTGGGAGCACTCCTCACCACCCCGGAAATCGTGACCCAAATCCTGATGGCTGTCCCGCTTCAGTTGCTATATGAAATAAGTGTTTGGATTGCCTGGTATTGGGAGCGTCGTGACCGGAAGAAAGCGGAAAAAGAAAACCGCTTGTAGCTGGAAAACTAAATTCTATTTGAAGATCAGGTGAAAACCTCTTTACAAATGAACATCGTCAACGCTAATTTCAGAAAACAACAAACTGCTATGCGTAAACACTTTGCCTCCTTTGCATCCATTCTTGCCCTTCCGCTCCTGATGATTGGATGCGCTGGTCCTGAAGCCAAGCTTGGTCGGGGGATCAACAATATTACTGAATTTCCTCGTGGCGGCGAAATTCGTCGTTCCATGGAACAAACTGCTTTCTTCAGTTCACCTGATGTTGGCTACACAACCGGATTTATCCACGGTTTCAATCGCAGCGTGGCCCGCACTTTCGTTGGTGCCTACGAAATCATTACTTTCCCTATACCTTCCTACGATCCGATTTATACTCCGGTGAATCCGGTCTATCCTGATACTTACAAGCCAAAATTGATCAATGAACCCATGTTCCAGGCAGACTCATCCATAGGTTTTGGTGGTGGCGATGTCGCCCCTCATTTCCCTGGCAGCCGTTTCAAGATTTTCGACAACTAGTCCATTCTTTTTCCAAAAGCGCCAACTCTACCAGTTGGCGCTTTTTTGTTTCAGCATGAGCCTTGAACTCCGATCTCCCTGCAAAGTTAATCTTATCCTCAATATCCTGGGGAAACGAGCAGACGGTTTCCATGAACTGGAAACCTTGATGCACCCAATACCGTTTTTCGATTCTTTGACTTTCGCAAAAAACTCAGCGCCAGGAATCCAGCTGAGCTGTTCAGATCCTTTGCTTCGAACTGACGAATCCAACCTCGTCTACAAAGCAGCAAAGCTTTTTGGACGAGCGGCCTCGGTAGATATTTCGACAATCATTCATTTGGAGAAGCGGATACCCATGGCTGCCGGCCTCGGTGGCGGCAGTGGTAATGCGGCCACCACCCTCCTGGGCTTGAATCAATTATACGATTCCGTTCTGTCGGATGCAGCGTTGCAGGGACTGGCAGCGGAGTTAGGTTCCGACGTTCCATTTTTTCTTCAATCGTGCCCAGCCATCGGGCTCGGTCGCGGAGAGCAGATCCATCAACTTTCTCCATATCCGATTTTGGAAGGTTGCTGGATCATTCTGGTCCATCCAGGTTTTGGAATTTCAACCCCATGGGCCTATCAGCAACTCGCGCGATTTCCGGAGGCCCGCAACGGTATCCCGGGAAGGGCCGCAAAACTGGATGCCAGCTTGCGTTCTGGAAACTGGACCGCGATAACAGAGAATATTTACAATTCCCTTGAGGCCCCGGCCCTGGAAAAATACCCGCTTCTGGAACTTTTCCAGACCTTTTTCAAAAAAGCTGGAGCGGTTGCTACTCTCATGTCAGGCAGCGGTTCCACCACTTTTGCCATCACCGACTCGGACAAAAGTGCCAAAAGGATTTCCGCCGAGTTTAGATCTCACTTTGGCGAATCGTTTTGGATGAAGGCCATTGGGTTGGGTTTTTAGGTCAATATCCATGACTTTGACCTAGGGTGCGCTCCTGTAATTAGGGGATTGGCAACGACTTCGTGTGCCAGCAACATTTCACCATGAACACTTTCCTTGTTGGGATTGCCAATTTTTCCTGGTCGGACCTATTCATTCCACACATTTCATGGCTTGAGAAACTTGGAAGACCGTTCATGGTTTATCTCTTTCTTGCTATTTGCTTGAGGTTAAGCCGCAAGCGGGAAATCGCCCAGGCTACCATGTTTGATTTCCTCGTCATACTTCTCATATCCAATGTGGTACAAAATGCGATTATCGGTAATGACAACTCGCTCCTGGGAGCTTTTGCCGGATCCATTGTGCTGCTCGCTTTGAGTTATTCATTTGACAGGCTAACGGCGACCAATAAGAAAGCTCGTATTTTCCTGGAAGGCAAACCTGTGCTGCTCATAAAAAATGGGGTTTTCGAGCATCACAAAATGGAAAAATGGGGCGTAAGCAAGAATGATTTATTATCCGCCGTGCGCAAGCAGGGAATGATATGCACGTTCGACGTCGCTTATGGAATTTTGGAAGTGGATGGGTCCATCAGCATCATTAAGAAAGGCGAAACGTCGGGCGACCCGGACTGCCTGCCTGAGTTTGGTTGAGACGTTTTTTTTAGGCAAAGTCGGTCTTGATCAAATGAATGTTCCCTGCTTTGATCCGGGAATGACTTCACTCGCTCGTTGTTATATTTCGTCTTTAATTGCGGCTGCCCTGTCGCTTTGCGTGCCAACCAATGTCAGGGCGCAGTCTCATTGGATGTACGTTGGAACCTATACAGGCCCAAACAGCAAGGGAGTTTACGCATTTCCTTTTGATACGAAAACTGGCAAAGCTGGCCCTGGAATTCTGGCAGCCGAAACTGAGAGTCCCTCTTTCATTGCCATTCATCCATCCAGGCCCTGGCTTTACGCCGGAAACGAAATCAATAATTTCAAAGGGAAAAAAGTGGGGTCTGTTACCTCCTATTCCATTGATGCGGCTACCGGCAAGTTAAGCAATTTAAATGTTCAGGACTCCGCTGGAGCTGGACCCGCTTACGTCGGCGTCGATCCTTCAGGCAAGGTTGTCATGGTTGCGAACTACGGGAGCGGGAGTGTGGCCAGTTATAAGATCGAGAAAGACGGATCTCTCAGCGCTCCTGTAACCATCGATCAGCACAAGGGATCCGGCGTGAATAAGCAGCGTCAGGAGGGGCCGCACGCCCACTCTATCCATGCCGATCCGAAGAATAATTTTATTTTCGCCGCCGACCTGGGAGAAGATAGACTTTACGCCTATCGATTAAACAAAACTTCTGGCGAACTTTCTCCCGCTCCCACCCCGTGGACAGCACTCGAACCAGGAGCTGGTCCAAGACACTTTGATTTTACCCCCAAGTCAACCTTTGCATTCATTATCAATGAATTGAACAGCACATTGAACAGCTACCAATATGATTCCAAGGGTGGTGTGCTGACAAAAATCGAAACCGTCTCTACTCTTCCCGCCGACTTTAAGGGCAATAGTTCCACGGCCGATATCCACGTTCATCCCAGCGGAAAATTTGTTTACGGCTCTAATCGGGGTCACGATAGCATTGCTGTGTTCTCCCTTGATCAAAAATCAGGCCGTCTTTCCCTGCTGGAAAATGTCTCTACCGGCGGAAAAACTCCGAGGAATTTTAGCATTGATCCGTCTGGCCATTTTCTCGTCGCCGCCAACCAGGAGTCTGACAATATAGTCTTCTTCACCATCGATCAAAACTCAGGAAAGTTAACTCCCACGGGGGATACCCTAAAAGTCGGTAAACCTGTGTGTATTCAGTTTTTCAAGCGATAACCCTGCCAGTGCTATCCAGGGCATTTCGTACTACTCTTGAAAGCGTTGCCGGATGATAGGGCTTCGAAAGAAGATTGTAGCCTTCGCGATACAATTCTCCTCCATCCGCCACATCCAGGCTGTAACCACTCGAAAAGATGACTTTTAAGTCTGGCTGAAAGACTCGAAGTTTCTCCGCCAGATCTTTGCCACTTAAACCATCGGGCATGACCATGTCCGTTAGCACAAGGTCGATTTCAGGGCCGTGAGCATTCCAAACCTGCAGTGCCTCGATTCCTGATCCCGCCTCGAGAATCCTGTATCCACTCTTTTGAAGAATAGTTTTCACAAGTGAACGCAGAGGCAACTCATCTTCTACCACAAGTATCGTTTCGTTCCCACCTCTGGTGGCCAGTGGAAGGAAAAACTCGGTGTCTGTCTTGATGGGAAACGCCATTTCCGGGAAAAACACCTTAAACTCGGTGCCTTCACCCAGGGCGCTACTCACTTGGATCCATCCCTGATGCTGCTGAACTACCGCGTAGGCAGTCGCCAGTCCAAGCCCGGTTCCTTTTCCTACTTCCTTGGTGGTAAAGAAAGGCTCAAATATCCGGCTCATTGTTTCGCTACGCATGCCAGTACCCGTATCACGGATGCTCAGGCAAAGAAAAGAGCCTGGACGGGCATCAGGATGCAGTTGCACGTAAGCTTTATCCAGTTCGGCGCGACTGTTTGAGATGAACA
>JAQGOY010000140.1 GCA_028293375.1 Verrucomicrobiales bacterium
TAAGTTGAAAGAGCGTCTGATCCGTCCCGCGACCGTCATCGTTTCCAAAAAGCCCGCGAAATAAATCATGGCGAAACGAGACTACTACGAAGTGCTTGGCACGGATAAATCAGTATCCGCCGAGGACCTGAAAAAAGCGTACCGGAAACTGGCGGTCAAATTCCACCCGGACAAGAATCCTGGGGACAAAGCGGCCGAGGAGAGTTTCAAGGAACTTGGGGAAGCTTACGAGGCCTTGAGTGACCCGCAAAAACGAGCTGCCTACGATCAATACGGTCATGCCGCGTTTGATCCGCGAGCGCGGGGCGGAGGAGCGGGAAGAGGGGGAGGATTCCATGATCCATCCGATATTTTCCGCGAGGTTTTCGGAGGTGGCGGGAGTATTTTTGAGGATTTATTCGGTGGTGAAAGGCGTGACCCGAACGGACCGCAGAGGGGTTCGGATTTGCGCTACGACCTGGAGATCAGTTTCCTGGAAGCGGCGCAAGGGTGTGAAAAAGAAATTTCAGTCACCAAGCTGGATGGTTGTGAAGCGTGCGCCAGCACCGGAGCCGAAAAAGGATCGACGACGAAATCCTGCCCGACGTGCGGAGGACGAGGACAGGTGATTTCTTCACGGGGTATTTTTTCCATTGCTCAGACCTGTCCCCGGTGTGAAGGGCGGGGTAAGATTATTGAGAAACCGTGCAAAGTTTGCGGAGGCGCAGGACGACGGGAAAAGACTTCCAAAATTAAACTGAAGATCCCGGCGGGAGTGGACAGTTCGGCGCGACTGCGATCCACCGGGAATGGTGAAGCGGGAATTCGGGGAGGCGCTCCGGGCGACCTCTACGTGGTTTTACACGTTCAACAACACGAGATTTTTCAACGCGAAGGCGATGATCTGGTTTGCGAAGTGCCGATCAGCTTTGTCCAGGCCGCCCTGGGGGCGACGGTTGAAGTTCCCACTTTGACAGGGAAAGCAGAGATCCGGCTTCCGGCAGGGACTCAGACGGGGAGCGTATTCCGATTGAAAGGAAAAGGAATTCGAAATGTTCAGGGGTATGGAAGCGGCGACCTCCACGTCAGGGTGAGTGTGGAAGTGCCAACCCAACTGAACGCAGTGCAAAGAGCCAAGTTGGAGGAATTCGCGTCCTTGTGCGATGCGAATGTGAATCCACAAAGCAAAAGTTTCTTCGAAAAGGCCAAAGGCTTTTTCCGATAACGGAGAATCCTGGGATGCACCGATTTTACCTTCCTCCAGAAGAGTGCGAATCGGTCCTCCTTTCACTTTCTGAGGCGGATGCGCATCATGCGCGTTCCGTCCTTCGATTATTGAAAGATGAGGAAGTGCAGGTTCTGAATGGAGTTGGAAAAATACTTACCTGCCGGGTGAGTGAGGTCACAAAGAAGCAGGTCATCCTTGAAAAAGTACGGATTGATTCACTCCCTGCCCTGCCCTGCTCCGTTGTTCTGTACCAGGCGTTGCCGAAGGCCAGGTTGATTGAGGACATCATCCAGAAAGCCACAGAACTGGGGGTTCGAAAAATCGTACCGGTGCTGTCAGAACGAGTTGTCTCGCGGCTTGATGAGGTTGAAGCGATTCAAAAACAAAGCAAGTGGCAGCATGTGGCCGTGGAGGCGATTAAACAGTGTGGATCACCCTGGCTTCCTTCAGTGACCAAGCCTGCTTCGATCGATGCGATTTTAAGAGAGACGGAACGGTGCGAATTTGAAGTGATCGGCGCGCTGGAGGCAAACCCGTGGCATTTAAAATTGGCGATTCGAAAATTCCTGGACAAAGCCCAAAAGCCACCGGCAAGCGCGGGATTTTGGGTGGGCCCCGAGGGGGACTTCACGGACGAGGAGCGCGCGAAAATCAAGAATGCCGGAGCATTGCCAGTAACCCTGGGTTCACTCGTTCTTCGTTGCGAGACAGCGGCGATTTATGGGTTATCCGTGTTAAATCACGAATTCCAGGGCTGATAGGGGTTGAGGAGGCAGTTTTCTACTTCTTCAAAAGGGCCTGGAAATCAGGGGTCGCTTTGACATTATTAAACCGGGGGTCGACGGCAGCGTTACTGATCAGATTGGGAGCCGACGGGTTTTTCAGAAGCCTTTGGTTACTCAAAGAAATGGAACGCTTCAGAGCGTCCACCGCTCCAGGATTCTTGCCTCGCATGGCCTGCACAGCGGCGAGGTCGTACCAGGCTTCTGGATTATCCGGCGCGGCTTGAGTCAAGTGAACGAGAGCGGATTCAAGATGGTCTGCGGAGTTTAGCTGGCTGAAGGTTTGAGCGATCCTCAAAATCATTTGGGGATTGAGCCCGGAAGTATTCAGCATTTGATCGAGGAGTGTGATCGCGTCATTGGTCTTTTGATCCTTGATCAACGAGGCGGCCTGGTTGAAGTAATGTTCCATTTCAGCAGCAGGCACGCCGGTTTTCATCTTTTGCAGATCGAGAAGGAGATTGCGCACGGAACCGTTATTTTCGTCCATGATAAGACAGGTTTCGACGACCTGGATGGCGTCATCCAACCTGCCAGTTCCGACGAGCAGATTCACATAGCGATAGACGGCTTCCGGACTATAAGGGCAATAGGCAAAGGCTTGTTTGAAGGCGAAGTCGGCTTCCCTGGCCATGCGCTGGGATTCGCCCGTGGTTTTTGCGTTTTGAGGCATGGCTCTCCAGGCATAGAGGCCGCCAATGGAGCTGCGCAATTTGGAAAACGCCTTTTGGCCACTGTCATCCCGGATAAATTTCCTGTCGCCTTTGAACCCGCTGAAATCGCGGCGGATATAAAGTTTGGCTGCGAAATCGCAGACTTCCTTCAAGGGGGTATCGTAAGTGATCCAATTGCCGATTAAACGGCCTGAGTATTGGCTCCAGAATTCATGGTCCTTTTCCACCATTTCTGGTGATATTTCAGGTAATGGATTCCTGTTAATCTTCATGATAACGCCGAAGGGAGACAAATAGGGATACATCCAGTCGAGCGGGAAGCTTTCCTCGACGTAGAATTCGTTGGTGGGATTTTTGTCGAAAATGACTTTGGTGAGCAGCCCGTTGATGGCCATGACGGCGACCTGGCCGGATACTGAAACTTTTCCATTATCAACCCGAAAATCTTCACCTGCACGAAGCTGCCCCACCTTGTAGCGCTTTTCGGCATCCTCCAAATAGTCGCTAAATGCTTTTTGCGAATCTTCGGGGGTTGGGGTGTGGATTTCATTGCGGGGGTAAACGCCCTCAGCGCGGCGCTTTTCTTCAATTCTTGCGCCCAGGCCTTCAAATACGGTGTCAAAGGGAGATACGAGCCTGCTCAAAAGGTTGGTGAAGTTGCGTTCACGATCATGTTGAGTCCTGACAAATTCGGCAAAAAACGGAGGATCGATCTGGGTAGAGCGGTTGTAATGAGCGCGGATGTAGCTGAGATAAGTACCATCAGCCAAGGCGTTTTGGGTAATCAGATAGACATCTCGCCGATCAAATTTAGGATCGGTTCGCTTGTTTGCTGGAATCAAGCTTTCACAGAAAATCATGTAAGTAGGGCAGAACCTTCCTGGATCGGTTCCCCCGAACAGAACCGCGTCGCGGGCCATTTCAGGGTAAATAGGTTTGCCGGCTTTGTCATTGAAAGGTGGAGTGAACATGTCATGGCCGAACCAATAGCCAAACAAGTGGCCGCGTTGCTCATTATCGGACCAATGGCCAAACACGGAGGTGAAGGGCATGAGGGCGAAAAGCGGGATGAGGATGACTGCGGGAATGGAAGTGCGAAAGAAAAGCACGAGCCCCAAAAAGACCACCATGATGCCGAGGACGAGCGCGGTGGCATAGATGGGCAAGGCGCCTTGACCATAAGTGAGGCTGTGGCCGATGGCGGCTAAGAACCCAAACTGATCACCAAAGGCTTTATGCACGGCGTTATAGAAAAAATAAGCGGCTGATCCGGCAAGGATGACTCCGACCGTGGCGAGGATGCCGCGGCACTCTGCATAACGCATGCGGATCCATCCCCCGACAAGGGTGATTCCATAACCGAGCCAAATCGCAACCATGACGTGTGAGGCGGTAAAGAAAACCTTGGTCAGCGCACGACTCTGACGATCCGGCGAGGGATTCAACAGAATCATCAAAAGGAAAGCCATGCAGAGGTGGATGCCGACGAGGCCGTACATCCATGCGCGCTCGCGTTTCTGCATCTTGAAAATGAAACAAAAGGGAATGATAGCGAGCAGCAGATAAGGGAGAGTAAATTCTTCCCAGGCTCCCTCGAAATAATTGAAGATCTGCATGAACAACCGAAATAGCCCGCCATCCTCAAAGATGTTGGTGGGGTTGGTTTTCTCGTATTGTCCGCGACTTAAGGCATGGAAAAAGCCATCGACTGTTCGAGCGTATCCCCAGTTCATGGGGGGGTTGCTCATCGAAGCGATGGGCATATAGAAATAGAAACCTGCTCCCAGGGCAAAAAGCAGTCCCATGATAAGCACCGAGAGCCAGTTAATGCCAATGGCACCGGTCTTGAAGCAAAGAACGCCAAGGGTCACCATGGAACCGAGTCCGACAATGTTCCAAATAAACCAGAGCATGTTCATATGCCCGGGTTCAGAGTGGAAGGAGGCCATACCGCCGTTGAAGTAAAGGATGCAACCGGTGATGTAGGCGAGGACGTTGATGATGAGGACATCGCGTCCCAGTTTGGGGTCACCGGCGATGATCAGAATCTCGATACCCATGGCGGCGACGAGAAGAGTTTGGTGGTTGGTGATACAAACCCCGAATACGAAGGCAGCCCAATAAAGATATCTTCGCTGGTGCGGCGCATAAAGCCATCTGAGCAGAAGACAGAGCATGATGATGAAGGACAACAAGCTGAAAGGGTAAACCTCGACAATGACCGCCTGACTCCACATGAAGCCGTTGTAACCGAGCAGCATGGCTGAAACGAAACCCGAAACCATGCAGAGGGCATTCTCGAATTTACGGTCAATGCCCTTCAAATCCTCAATGCTCTCGAGGATCATGCTGCTGCCGCGTGAGACCATCAAAGCCAGCAACCCGCAACAGAGGGCGGCAGCGACGGCGGAAGAGAGGCCGACGCGATAGGCAATGTTCGCCACCGGGATGAGCCGGGTGAAAAGCCAGGTGTAGATGGTCCAGACGGGATAGCCCGGCGGATGCGGGACACCAGCGTAGAATGAGCCGACAGCCAATTCGCCGGAATCTTCGAGCGTCACCTGCGGAGCCAGGGTTAAAAAGTATCCCAAAAAGGAAAGGAAAGTGACCAGACCCGCAGTGATCCAATCAATCCGACAAACATAGGTGGAGTGACAATGGGAGACTTCGGGGCGACCTGAGCGGAAGAAGAAGAGGGCTTAACCGGCTTCCCTTTGTTCGATTTTTCTGGATTCATCTTACCTGTATCTGTTCGTTCCTAATGTTTGCAGAGAACCCATACTTGAACGGGTTTGATTCCTGTTTGTCGATTCAAAAGTATGAGGCACAAGGACATTGCGCTCGACGTTAAAATCGCCCTGAGAAAGGGCGAACCCTTTGTTTTGCCAGGCGCTGAAGGAGAAGTTCGAGGCGACCGTGGACTGAAAAGCGACAGAGCCGACCATGAGGTTCGGACGCCCATTTTGGTCCTGCATATCCATCCCCTGCAAAGCAATGAGTGCCAGGAGACAGGCCCCGGCGGGAGCGAGTGAGCGCAGCAGCAAGTCGAATGCACCGACGGTGCTTTGCTCACGAGGCTTTGGAAAAAGCTTCGCGTGCAAGCCAGGGGAAGGGCTTTTTAGCCTCCAATTTGTCATTTGCTGTTCCAGCGGTTTCTGTTGATTCGTCTTCATTTTGAGAAGGGTCCTTAAATTTAGCCTTTAACTTGTTTAAGCCATACCGATATCGGCCAGCGGCGGTATTGGCGGATACTTCGAGCAATTGCCCAATTTCTTCGAAAGTCAGTTCATGCCAAAACTTGAGCACGATGACCTCGCGCTGTTCGGCGGGAAGCCCGGCGAGCATGAGCATGGCCTGAGTTTCCTGGCCGTGATCGTCGCCGGAAGACTCAAACCACAATTTTGACTCTAATTCGCGAGTGAGCCGACGCCAGATGGAGCGTTTGTAATTCAGTGCGCGGTTGCGAAAGGTGCGAACTGCGTAATGCCCGGGATTTTCCGGGGAAACCTTCATTGCCAGCAGTTTGATGAATGTTTCCTGGAGTAAATCCTCGGACTCGCTGTGGCTGAAGCCCAATGCCCTGCCATAAAGCAACAGCATAGCCGCTTTCTCTTTATATAATTGTTCGCACCAATCCACTCTTGCTTCTTTCTACCCAAATAGACACCGAGACCCTGATTTTTGTATAACGTTAAAAATTATTCCTTCAGGAACGGCATTTTTAACGCAAAGAATGTTCGCTCGCATCTAAAATATCGGCAAGTCCCGCCCGGAAAGCCGGTTCGGGTTTAAAATACCTCTGGATTCTTGCTTACTTCTTTTTATGCTTCGCATTATGAAGCTCCTCCCTGTATTTCTCGGCATTGCCTTGCTAACCATGAATCTGCATGCACAGGACACCAAACCGATACCACTATGGCCTGGGGATGCGCCCGGAGCCAAAGGACATGAAGACAAAGACATTCCGTCCCTGACTTACTATCCTGCAGACGCAGAGAAAGCGAGCGGCGCAGCGATGGTGATCTGCCCGGGGGGAGGTTATGGCGGATTGGCCGCTCATGAGGGAGAAGGTTACGCCAAATGGCTGGCGGATAACGGCGTTGCCTGTTTTGTTTTGAAATATCGACTTGGCTCAGCCGGTTACCGACATCCTGTCATGCTTAATGACGCGGCCCGGGCCGTGCGATGGGTGAAGGCGAAGGCGGCGGATTACAAAATTGATTCCAATCGGGTTGGGATCATTGGATCCTCTGCGGGTGGTCACCTCGCTTCCACACTCTTGACGCACTTTGATGACGGCAAACCGGATGCAGAAGATCTGGTAGAACGGCAAAGCAGCAGGCCAGCGCTGGGAATTCTTTGTTATGCAGTGATCACGATGGGGCCGAACACCCACCAGGGTTCCAAACAAAACCTATTGGGCAAGGAGGCAGCGCCCGAACTGGTCGAATTGCTTTCCAACGAAAAGCAAGTGACGAAGAACACCCCACCCTGCTTTATCTGGCACACCTTTGAAGACGGGGCGGTAAAGGTCGAAAATAGCCTGGCTTTCGCTGAAGCGCTGGCAAAAGCCAAGGTTCCTTTTGATCTCCACATTTACCAAAAAGGCGGTCATGGAATTGGCCTTGGAACGAAGGACAACGACAAATCGAAATATCATCCCTGGGCGGCCGATTGCATTTATTGGCTAAAGGTCCAAAAATTCGTTAAATAGCCCACTTTTTTCCATGATTAAATCTCTACTCCTAGTATCGCTTATGGCGGTTTCGCCCGGCGTTTTCGCCCAGACGGCGGTCCAAAACCCTCCAAGGCAAATCGCTCCCATCACCATTTCGCCGGAAGTCCACGCAGACGGCACCGTTACTTTCCGCGTTCCTGCCACCAACGCCACAAAAGTCACAGTGGGAGGAGATTGGGCCGGTGGTTCCAAGGAAATGACCAAAGGCGAAAATGGAATATGGTCCGTGACGATGGGACCGCTGCCTCCGGAAATTTACAGCTACAGTTTGAATATAGATGGGGTCGCCATGATTGACCCCAACAATGTCTGGGTAAAACCGATGCGAGCACCACGGACCAGCGTTTTCGAAATTCCGGGCATCCGAGAATATGATTTTCAGAAAGTAGCACATGGAACGGTTCGATCCCATCAGTATGAGTCCACGACACTGAACCGACTCCGCTCACTTACGGTATATACACCTCCTGGCTACGATCAAAACTCCAAAGAGAAATATCCGGTCCTCTATCTGCTGCATGGTTCGGGGGACAACGACGCGACGTGGATTTCCGTGGGACGGGCCAATAATATTTTAGACAACCTGATGTCTGATGGCAAAGCACGCAAAATGATCGTCGTCATGACCGACGGACACGCCATCATTGGGCCGCAAGGGACAAATCGCATGGCCAATGTGAGCGCTTATGAAAAGGACCTTTTTACCGATGTGATGCCATTTGTAGAACACAATTACAGAACAAAAAACGAATCGAAATCCCGAGCCATCGTCGGCCTCTCGATGGGTGGAGGCCAATCGCTTAATATAGGCCTGAACCATACGGAGACATTTGCCTGGGTAGGTGGAATGAGCGCCTCGATATACGATCCCGAAACAAACCTAGCAAAAGCGCTAAACGATTCCAAAAAAACGAACAAGCAACTGAAGTTATTATGGTTCCAATGCGGGAAGGACGATCGGCTGGTTGCCAATGCGAGCGAACTCTCCGCTATTCTGGACAACCATCAAATCAAGCACGCCTTCAAAATCACGGAAGGAAACCACAGCTGGCCGGTTTGGAGAAAATATCTGGTAGAATTTGTGCCGTTGATTTTTCAGGACTAAGCAGAACTCTGGCTTTGCCCGGGGACAATTCATACCTGGGCAAGCCGTCACTCCCCGATGAGGAAAATCGGCGCAATGTTCGTTGACGGTTGCTTATCCGCATCTCTACCCTAGCCACGAATGTCGTTATTGCCGTATGAAGCCTTTTTGGCGCTGAGATATCTCAGGCCGAGGCGCACCTTTGTTTCCGTGATCACGGTGATTTCGGTGATTGGGGTGATGCTGGGGGTGGCGGTGCTTATCATCGTTATTGCTGTGATGAGTGGTTTCGACCAGGAGTGGCGCACGAAAATCCTCGGCTTCAATGCCCATATCAAAGTCACGGGGCAGCATGGCATCCTGACCAATTACAGTGAGGTGATGGCCCAGGTGGCTTCCAACAAATGGGTGGTTGGGGTGGCCCCATTTGTGCAAGGAGCGGTTCTGGTGGATGCCCAGGGGGAGAATAACCAGTCGCGCGCGAGGCCTGGATTTCTGCGAGGAATAGATCCTGAACTGGAGACGAAAGTGAGCGTTTTACCTAATAGCGTGCTGCGGGGAGGATCGTTCAATGTCACTGGAAATAACATTCTCGTGGGAGTTGCTTTTGCAAATGGGATGAATTTATCGGTTGGTGATCGCATTCAAATTTATTCCCCGGGGAGTTATGCGAAGATAAAGGCCCAATTGAAGAAGAAAGGGAATGGTGGGCCGGATATAGCGGTGCTTCCCGACGAGTTTACCATCGCTGGAATATTTGATGTGGGATTTGAAGAGTATAACGAAAACATCATTGTTACTTCCCTGGAGCGTGCGCAGGAACTTTATTCGCTGAACGACGAGTCGGTACATGGCCTTCAAGTGATGGTGACCGATCCTTATAAATCCAATGCGGCGCGAGCTTCCCTTCGTGGAACCCTTGGGCTTAATAACGATATGGTCACCTGGCAGGAAGCCACGCCTGTGCTTTTCAACGCACTCGCGACGGAGAAAAACATGATGTTCTTCTTAGTGTTTTTTATCATTATTGTGGCGGCCTTTGGAATTGTGA
>JAQGOY010000172.1 GCA_028293375.1 Verrucomicrobiales bacterium
GGCTGGGGCGAAGCCTCGCCATCATCCGAAGCTAGTCATTTTATTTGATACCGTGGGTTGGCGGTATCGCTGGATGTGAGTGTTCAGACACTTATACAGGTCCGATGAGGCATCGCATTTATGACGAATAGTGGTCTTATTTACTTTTAAATAAGATATATGCAGTCGTGCCAGGGATGGTTACATCAGGACCATTAAAGGATTGGATCCCCTGCTCTTTTATTTCGTTTCCGTCAGCAACGAGGGTCCAATTTCCTGGAGGCAGCTTGATGGATTGTTGAGTTTTTGAGCCATTCAAGAGGACGATTATATTCTGCCAGGATTCTCCGTTGGGCGCACCGGAGATTTGATAGGCAATGAGTGAGGCGTTTTCAGTTTCTAAAAAGCGGAGATGTTCCTGGATCAGTTTTGTAGAAGGCATTCGAAATGCAGGGTGATTTTTTCGAAGGCCGACCATGCCTTTGTAATATGTGTAAACGGAGTTGTAAGTGGTTTTCCTGTCCCAATCGATTTGATTAATAGAATCCGGGGAGTTGTAGGAGTTACCGTTTCCCTGTTTGGTTCTGAGCATTTCCGAGCCGGAGTGGAGGAACGCCACGCCCTGACTGGTTAAGACTGCGGCTGCGGCCAGCTTATCCATCTTTATGATTTCCGCTTCGGAGGCGTCGGGGTTTACGAGTTTTAGGTGATCGAACAATGTGTGATCGTCATGGCAGGAAGCGTAGGTGATTGTCTGGAAGGGTTCAGCCGCCCAGGGTGCTTTGGAATGGTTTACGAGGTTGTAGTTGATTTGAGGATGCTGGGTGGAAGCAACGATGCCGAATTTGACGCTGTCCGCTAATTTCGGGTTGCCGCTGACAAAACCTGGAGTTTTGGTGTTGCCAAGATAGCCCCTCAAGCCGTCCCTGACATCATCGCTGAAAGCGGCGATGCCATGGAGCCTGGCGGTATTCTTTTTCACGGCGCGTTGATCTTCAGGAAAAGGACTTTGGCCACCGGTCCAGCCTTCGCCGTAAACGAAAATGGAGGGATCGATTTTGTGAAGGGTATCGCTGACCTGGTTCATTGTTTCAATGTCATGAACCCCCATGAGGTCGAACCTAAAACCGTCCAAATGGTATTCGTTGGCCCAGTAAACAACCGAATCGATAATGAATTTGCGCATCATGGCGCGTTCGGAGGCGGTTTCATTTCCGCAACCCGTGCCATTGGAATAGGAGCCGTCTGCCTTAAAACGATAGAAATAACCAGGAGCGAACTGGTTGAAGTTGGACTCCCTGCCGCTGGTGTGATTGTAGACAACATCCAGGATGACTCGAATGCCGTTTTCATGCAGGGTTTTGACCATTTGCTTGAATTCGGCGATGCGGACTTTTCCATCGAAGGGATCGGTGGCAAAACTGCCTTCAGGCACGTTGTAATTCAGGGGGTCGTAGCCCCAATTATATTTATTTAATGACAAGGTGGTTTCATCGACGGAATTGAAATCAAAGGAAGGCAGGAGATGAAGATGGGTGATGCCCAGTTCCTTGAGATGATCCAGACCCGTGGCTTCGCCGGATTTGCTTTTTGTCCCTGGCTCGACCACGCCGAGAAATTTCCCTTTGTGTTGAATGCCTGAATTTGAGTTGATGGAAATGTCCCTGACGTGAGTTTCGTAAAGGATAATGTCGGTGAAATTTTTGAGGATCGGTTTTTTATCTGCGACCCAGCCTTTTGGATTAGTTGCGGAGAGGTTGACGATCATTCCGCGGCGTCCATTTACCCCCACGGCTTTGGCGTATACATCGGGACGCTCGAGAAGCCAGCGGTCGTCCTGTTTTACCTGGAAGGTGTAATACTGATCCTTCAGGTCGCGCGTGATGGTTGCTGTCCAGACGCCTTGAGTTGCAGACAGAAGGTTCTGGGTGGCGACGACTTCCCCGCCCCGCCCTGCGGAATACAATCGTAAGACCACCTCGGAGGCGCGAGGCGCCCAGACTTTGAATGTTGTTTGGTCCGGAGAATAATTTACCCCGAGGTCAGAACCTTGATAGACAGGATAATCCTCGAACGAGGGAGCAGCTGCATCGAGAACAGTAAGAGCGAGAGTAAAAGCCAGGATTATGCAAACATAGTTGGATCGTAATCTGTTCATATAATCATCTCTGGATGAGATTAGGATACGTCATTCGGGCTGAAGGGCCATCCCAGATAAACACACTTCGGGCCGAAGCGCTACTTCGCGGAAGTGGGTCTTAAATCGACGCCTGCGATGTCGCCCCGTGCGTTTCTGAGATAAACAATCCCATTGGCCAGAGTCGGGGAAGTCCAGGTTTTGCCGCCGAGGATTTGAGTGGCGACGGTTGGCTTAAATGATTCGGAGCTTACGGGGGCCACGAATAATTCGCCCGGTTCGCTGACAAGGATCATTTTTCCATCAGCGATGATAAACGAACGAATTTTGTGCCCGGAGTCAGCCCATTTTTCTTTGCCGGTGGAAAGTTCAAGGCATCGGAGTGTCGCCGTGTCGGTCGTGTCACCATCAACACCGTAGAGGTGCTTTTCGTAGAGGATGGCTCCGTTCAGCTGGGTGCGCAGAATTTTGGTTTTCCATATAAATTCCGGCTCAGGTTCGCTGGTAGGCCTAAAGAGAGCGCCGCCCTTTCCGTAGCCGGAGGAAATGAAGATGAGATCGTTATCGACAATGGGATCAGCGGCATTGACTCCGTACTGGGTGATCCATTTCATGCGCCAGATTTCTTTGCCTGTGGCAGGTTCTACGCCAAGGAATCCCTGCCCTGAACCAATAATCAATTCTTTCCTACCGGCGCGGTTGACGATCAAAGGGGTGGTGTAGCCAGCCGGTTTCTTCGGACTTTGCCAGACGGTCTTTCCAGTCGCTTTTTCAAGCGCCATTCCGGATTCACCGACATTCAAGACTAATAGATTCTCGTAGATGGCAGGAGAACCTCCGAAGCCCCAATCGGGAAGTGGCGCGCTGGTATCCGTTTGTACATTCCTTGTCCAAACGATTTTCCCCGTGCCGAGTTCGAAACAAAACACATCGCCCCACCGGTTGAGGGTATAGACGCGATCTTTTTCAATAGTGGGGGTGCCGGTGGTGCCGCCATCGAAGTATTTATCGCCCAGCGGGGAAGGATATGTGTGTTTCCAGGCTTCCTTTCCAGTGAGGGCGTCAAAACAAAAAACGGTGTCATTGTTATCCGCATTGCCCATGGTGACGGCACGGCCGCCGGCGACGGAAATTCCTGAAAAACCGAGGCCAACATTTGCCTTCCAAAGGACCTTTGGGCCAGATTGCGGCCATTTGTCAGTCCAGCCCTTCTCGTCAGAAACGCCGTTGCGCGAGGGACCGCGCAACTGGTTCCAATCATCAGCGGTGGCCGTTGAAGCTAATGAGAGTCCGAGGGAACAAAAGAAAATCAATTTGCAGGAAAAAAATCGTGACATAGTCGAAAAATTCCGATGGTTGATTGCCCGGCTATTCATAACGGAGAGCCTGGATGGGGTTCAGTTTAGCGGCTTTCAAGGCGGGAAAAATTCCGGCGACGAGGCCAATTGCAGCGCTGCAGAGGAAAGCGAAAATCATGGAAGCGACGGTCACAATGGGGGTGTTGTCAGTAGGACTTAGTTGTCCCAAAAGTTTAACCAGGCCAAACGAGGTGGCCACACCGGCGACACCTCCAATCAAGGCAATAACGACACTCTCAACGAGGATTTGCAGAAAGATGGCGAGGGTGGAAGCACCAATGGCTTTGCGAATCCCAATTTCGCGGATGCGCTCAGTGATACTGGCGAGCATGATGTTCATGATTCCGATACCGCCGACCAAAAGGCTGATGGCGGAAATGATTCCGCCGCTCATGCGGGCGTTTCGGATGGCGGCATTGATATTCTCAACAGACCCCTGCTGGGTTTGAAAACCGAAATCTTCGATGCCGTTGTGGGTGATCATCATTACGTTTTTAGCCTGCTGAAGGGCTTCCGGGAAATTTTCGACATCCTTCACTTTGATATCGATATCTGAAAGTTTGGGATTTGGAATGCCATTGGTCCCGGTGCCTGAGGAGCGAAAACGAATCCACATGGTATTCAATGGAACATAAATGGTGAGATTTTTTCTACGGAATGCCCAGTTCCTGCCACTACCCCAGCCCTTGGAACGCTTGGGGCCGGTTTTCTCTTTCGCTGGATGAAGCCTGGCATATTCGCGGGCCTTTTTATCGACATCGCTTTCGTAGCGCTGAAACATGCCAATGATGCGGAAGGCCTGACCGTTTAAATTAATGGTCTGACCCAGGGGAATAATTTCGGTGCCAATTTCATCCGGATCACCGAAGAGTTCGTCGCGAATGGCGGTGCCAATGACGCAGACGGGGTTGGCGTATTCCTCATCCAAATCGGTGAAAAAGCGTCCGTGTTCCAAAACGTGAAGATCCATTTCGAGAGCTGCGGGCCAAACTCCAACGAGTTCGGAAGGACGGATGCGTTTATCCGCGCGACTGGCCATGGCAGGCAAAAGGGCCATTTGGGGAGAGATCAAGCGAAGCAGGGAAGCGCTGTTTTTTAAGGCATAGACATCTCGCATGGTCCGGCCGGGGGCGCTATCCGCCAGGTCCTGCTGGTAAGCGGGGACATCCTGTTCCTCAGTGATGGCCTTGTCCACGCCGCCCATGGCCATCAAGGATTCCTTCATTCCGTTTTCCATGCCCTTGGTGATGGCAGACATGCCGATGAGGCTGGAAACGCCGAGAATGATGCCGAGCATGGTGAGCAGGGACCGGAATTTGTGGGCCCATATTTCTTTAAAACCAACGAGGATGGAATTAAACAAATTCATTTTTACTCGTAGCGCAAGGCCTGGATTGGATTCAGCCTTGCGGCTTTAAGGGCGGGAATAAAACCGGCGATGATTCCGATGGCGACGCTGGAACCGAAGGCCATGAGCATGGATTCGAAAGTGATAACAGGAGTGTTGTCGGTGGGTGAAATGACGACCAATAATTTGACCAATAGATTGGAGGTGAACAAACCAGCGAGACCACCAATGAGAGCGATGACCACGCTCTCAACGAGAATTTGCACGAAGACATCAAAAAAAGTGGCTCCAATGGCTTTTCGAATTCCGATTTCGCGAACGCGCTCGGTGATGCTGGCCAACATGATGTTCATGATGCCGATGCCACCGACCAGAAGACTGATGGCCGAAATGATGCCGCCGCTCATGCGGGCGTTTTTGATGGAGGCGCTGATACTCTCGGACCAATTTTCCTGGGTTCGAAAAGTGAAGTCCTCGATGCCTTTGTGGGTGCTCATCAGGACATTGCGAGCCTGTTGAAGGGCGAGCTCAAAGAGTTCGATGCTTCTTACTTTTACGGAGACGCCGGAGAGACGGGGATCAGGAACGCCGTTGGTGCCGCCACCAGCTTTGAATTTAATCCACATGGTGTTCATGGGCATGTAAACGGTAGAATTTTTGAGTTCAAAAACGTAGCTGCTGCCGCGCCGATTCGCGCTGGAGGGATTAACTTTGGATTTGTTGGTGCCGCCCTGTTGGTTCAACAATTCGGCCTGGGCGCGCATTTTTCGATCCTGTTCGCTTTCGTAATGCTGAAACATGCCGATGATCTTGAAAGGTTGGTGATTGATGAGAATGGATTCGCCAACAGGATTGATTTCGCGCCCGGTTTTTTCCGGGGAACCGAATAAAGCGTCGCGAGTGGAACTGCCGATGACGCAGACGTTGCGAGAAAACTCGTTATCGAGGTCGTTGAACATGCGACCGTACTGGACGACATGTTCGTTCATTTCCAAGGCGGAGGGCCAGGTGCCCATGAGGTTCCACGGGGTAAAATTCCTGCCACCTTTGCTCAAAAGAACGGGTCGCATGCGCATTTCGGGAGTGATTAATTTCACCAATGGAGCGCTCTGCTGGAGACCGTAAACATCGTTCATGGTGCAACCAACGGCCTGGTCAGCGAGGTGCTGCTGCCACGCGGGGATATCCTCCTCTTCAATCCTGACTTTCTCCAAACCACCAATGGCGACGAGGGCTTCTTTCATGCCATTCTCCATTCCTTTGACGAGGGCAGACATGGCAACGAGGCTGGAGACGCCGAGGATGATGCCCATCATGGTGAGGAGAGAACGAAACTTATTGGCGTAGATCTCCTTGAATCCAATGGTGATGGCGTTCCAAAGATTCATGACTATTATTCTTTAATGACAAACTTGCTGGTTCCGCCGAGGCCGGCCAGCTTGTTGTCGACGTTTTTGGCGATTTTGCCATCGCGAATCTCGATGCGCCGTGGAGTGACCGCCGCGATCTCGGGATCGTGGGTGACGAGGGCGATGGTTCGGCCTTCTTTGCTAAGCTTGTAAAATAAATTGAGAATCGCTTCGCCAGTGTGGGAATCGAGATTCCCGGTCGGCTCATCAGCGAAGACAATCTTTGGACTGTTGACCAGAGCGCGGGCGATGGCTACGCGCTGCTGCTGACCGCCGGAGAGTTGCATGGGCCGGTGTTTGCTGCGATTTTCAAGGTCAACCAGCTTTAGGGCGGCCATGGCCCTTTCCTTTCGCTCCTTTCCGGAAATGCCGCTGTAGATCATCGGCAACTCGACGTTTTGCAAGACGTTGAGTTTGGGAAGGAGATTGAAGAACTGGAATACGAAGCCAATTTTTTGGTTGCGAATTGAGGCCAGTTGGCGGGCGCTGGCATTATGGATCATGGTTCCATCCAGAGTGATGGTTCCTTTCGACGGAGAATCCAGACAACCAAGGATGTGCATCAAAGTGGATTTTCCGCTGCCGGACGGACCAATGATGGAAATGAATTCGCCCGCATCGATATCCAGTGTGACATCGTCAAGAGCGCGGATTTCCTCACCACCGAGGTGATAAATCTTGCTGACATTTCTCAATTCAACCAGTGCCATGGATTATGGTTTTATTTTGTTGAGAGTGTTGCTGCTGGAGAATTGGGTGGCATTCTGGAGGGCGTTGGTTTTTCCAGCAGCGGCAGATTTTTTATCGGAAGCAGATTTTTTGGCCTTCATACCGATGGGGGTGGGAAGCTTGCCGGAACTGCCTTCGTCTACTTTCTCCAGTGTGACAATTTCGCCATCGTTGAGGCCTTTGACTTCGACAAAGTCGTAGTCGGCCACGCCGATTTGGATTTCCCGTCGCTTGAAAGTCTCGCCGTCCTTGACGTAAACGTAATGTTCGCCACGGTCAGTGAAGACGGCAGCGAGAGGGACGGCCAAAACGTTTTCTGCGGAGATCAAAGGAATGGAAATATTCGCCGTCATACCAGGACGAACGCGAGAGTCGGGTTTTTTAAGGACAATGCGAGTGGCGAAACCTTTGATTTGGTTCTTAATGGTGGCCTGAGGAGCGAGCCGGTCGACGACTCCTTTCATCTTCAGGCCCGGAACGGCTTCGACTTCGATATCGACTTCCTGGCCCTGCTTCAAGCGAGTCACGTCCGCCTGGTTGATATGGCAGTTAATGATCATTTCGTTGAGGTTGGCGATGGTGAGGACTTCCGTTCCGCTGTTGACGCCGCCAGAGCCGGAGACGGCCTGACCGACAGAAACGGGGCGAGTGAGGATGGTGCAATCGAAGGGAGCCAGGATTTTGGTTTTGGTCAACCGATCCATGGTTTGTTCGAGAGTCTTTTCGGACTTTTCCAAATTATTTCGGGAGATTTCGACTGCGTTGGTGGCGAGCGAAAAATCAGTTTTAGCGGTGTCGAACTGTTCTCCAGAGATGAGTTTACTCTTGAAAAGCTCCTGATTTCTTTCGAAAGAACGTCTTACGTTGTCCACCCTGAGTTTGGCGGCTTCGATTTGAAGTTTGGCGCCTTCAATCTCGGTTTTTACAGAAGCTTTCTCGATTTGCAGATCGGCATCGTCCAAGGTAAATAAAATATCGCCTTTCTTGACAATATCACCGACATCGACGGGAAGATTTTCAATTTTGCCACTGACTTCAGGGCGAACGGAAACCTGGTCAGCAGGGCCGATATCACCGGCGGCGGTGACAGCGAAATTAATATCGCGGGCAGAAACGGTGGCGGTGGTGGTCCGGCTGGCTACGGCGACGGCGGGGTGTTTTTTTTGGTAATCGGTCCAAAAATAATATCCACCGGCGCCAAGAACGGCGATGAGAATAAATGCGACTAACAAATTTTTCATGTTTGAAAAGGTAGACTAAAAAATAATACGCGTACGTTCAATTTATATATCCATCGCTTCGATGATTTATTTTGAATTTTGGGACAATCTACTGCATCAAAAGCAATTTGGCGGTAGAATTCAGCCTGATGTTACTTCTTTTGAAGCAATTTTGCTTCACGCATCCATTCCTCCAGCTCGCGAGGCCAGTGGCTAACGTTATTGGTGGAAGGACGTAAACCGTAGCCGTGGCCGCCCTTGGGGTATAAATGAATGCTGGAAGGGATTTTGGCTTTGGTCAGCGCAGCGTAATATCCCAGGCTGCCCTCGACTCCTACAGGATCATCCTGAGTTTGGGCAATAAACGTGGGGGGAGTGCTTTTGGAAATGGTGAGTTCCGGTGAAACATTGAGGGTTCCCTTGGCCACCAGATAGGCGGGGTAGATCAAAATGGTGAAATCAGGACGGCAACTGAGCTTATCGGTATCATCCATTGGCTGATAGGCACGTTGTTCGGAACGGGTGGAGGTCAGCGCGGAAAGGTGTCCGCCTGCGGAAAATCCAAGGGTACCGATGCGATTTGGATCAATTTTCCAATCGGCTGCGTGTTCGCGGACGTAACTGATGGCTCTTTGCCCGTCCTGAAGAGGGGAAAGCCATTTGTCCTGGTCTTTCCTGGCCGGCACCCGGTATTTGACAAGCACTGCATTGGCTCCAATAGAGTTAAACCATTCACAAATCTCAGTGCCTTCAAGGTCCATGGCGAGGATATTGTATCCGCCACCCGGAACGACCAGGACCGTGGCACCGGTGTTTTTTTCAAGGGGAGCAGGATAAAAAGTGAGGGTGGGTTTGGAAACATTCCCAAGACGTATGACTGGCTTGCCGGAAACCAGGTTATCGGTTGGTTTTGTGGTGTCCTTTTCTTCACCGGCAGGTTCTTTTTCACCGGGAGGGGTGGCTGGCCAAAGAGGAATGGGGGATTGAGGCGCGGCAAAAACGGGAAAAGTGGCGATCAGGCAAAGGCAAAAGGCGTGGAGGAAAGAGTTGCGCGGGTTCATAAGAGTATTCAAGCGGGCATGGGTGGCTTTTGGCAAGCAGCAGATTGGACGCGGGAGGGTTGGATTTATGGTTAAAGTGGATGAGATTATTCTTAAGATCGTTGTGGTTGCCTTGCCATTATCCGTTTCGTTCGCCATGTCTGCTCAAAACCGCGATCTTTGGCGGGAGCTTCGTTTCCCGCTAGCCAGGAGGGCGCAGGGCCATACCTGGCAAGCGGAAAGCCTCGCTCCCATCCAAAGCTAGCGATTTTAATTAATATCGCAGGTTGGCCACATCGCTGGATGTCAGTATTCGGAAAATAAAAAACGCCCCTCGCTCTGGATTAGGCTGATTCTTTGCCCGCTTAATCCCTTTCAGAACTATCTTTTTTCAGAAAACCTCACCCACTTTAATCATACCCAAGGGCTGGGGCATGTTCGTTCGGAAATTAGCCGCTTCGTTCTTCTTTCCACGTCATTGCCTTTCTCAGGGCTTTGGGACGCGCAAGGTCGCACTGATCATGGCGCTCCCGCTGAGGATGTAGAGAAGGGTCCACCAGTGAAATACTCCTCCTGGAAGCACTACAGCGCCCAACCACAGACGGTCGAGAACATGATTCGTGAAAAAAGCGATGGCCAGCAGGATGACCAGAATGACGCTGCTTGGAATGGGAGTTCCTTCGAAATATTTTACTTTGCCGGTGGAGGGATCGGCCAGCAAAGCTGAGGTGGCATTGAATCGGGCCAATCGACTGACTCCGCAGACGACAAAGTAAGTGAGGGCCACGCAATCCCAAAATCCACGAAGTCCCAGGGTATAACCCAACACCGCAGGCGCCACACCGAAGGAGATGACATCGGCCAGCGAATCGAGATCGGCGCCAATCAAAGATTGACGCTTTTTGTCCCGGCGAGCCACATGTCCATCAGCAATATCAAAAACCAAAGCCAGAGGTATGAGAATGAAGGTCCAATAAATGGGGCCTGCCTGCAATGAGACCAGGTAATGCAGGCAGCAAAACACGCTAGCGACTCCGCAAGTGGCGTTACCGATGGTGCAGGCATCGGCCCACGTGTAGGTCCGGAGCATCGACAAGTGGGGTTTTTTATTGGATTCCATGTGCGGTCAAGGAGCATTGGCCAGCTTCTTGGCCCTTTCCAAGGTGCTCTCGGAGCGAATATCGAGTTGGTGGCTTACGTACCAGTGATAATTGTAAATGAGGTTGGTGGGCTGGGTGGCCGTGGGATCGACCAACATCAGGGTTCGTTGAAAATCGTCGAGCAAAACCTTGTTGGAAAGCTTTTCCCCGTCATTAAGGAGTTTTTGATAAAGCTTTTCCGCCTCGACGCGGTAACCCTTTGTGTAGAGGAGAATAAAGGCTTCGCGAAGTTCGACATGCTTGGATTGATTGGCCTGGAATTGTCGTATCACCATGACGCTGCAAAAAATGAGCAACCCCAGGAAACCCAAGATAAACCTGTTTCGTCGAAAATTCATAGCTCCTGCCTGTCAGTCATATTTAGACGTGGCAACCGGGATTACTATTTAGGTAGGTTTTCAAAAGTGGTTTGAGAAACCAGAGAGTGCAATTTTTGTTCCAGTGCGTTTTCTTCGTCAGGCAGAGAATCACGAAAAATGTACCATTCCTCGAGGTGCTGAGCGCATTCACCCACTTCCAGTTTTTTAAGAGGGCCAAGGCTTTCCACTTCCAGCATTTCGCCATTGGTATAAGTCTCGTTATTACAATTCCAATCCGGGTAGGTTGCCGAGGGATCAAATCCGAAGCGCTTGATAAAGACACCTCCTTTGTTGGCATAAGCGGCCCACCCGAGGGTATTCATCATTCCAATTTTTTGCGCGGTATTGAGCTTCGGATCGCACCGCAGGGTGATGAGGCGAGATCCCCAATTCCAGCGGGGATCCTTCATGTCGGTATAGCCCCACATAACCATGGGACGAACTGGAAGCAGGGCCTGGAGGAAATTTTCCTGAGGGAAAAAGGCTTTGCCGGGACCTTGCATGACGGTGAGCGCCCAGGGGGCAGTATCGACAGGCCACACGCCACGGTTCCAGATCTTGTGCAGAACGGAGACTTTATTTTGAGACGGATCGAGCGTGACTTCGATCTGCTTTTGCATGCCGGTGGAAGACTCCGTCGGTTGCGTCAAGATCAAGGTTTGCCCCTGCATCCTGGATTCGATGGATGAATTATCGGGGCTGTAGGTGCGGGGCATCTGTTCAGGAGCGTGCCAGAGGCGGTGACCGCCATAGCCACGGAATTGGTCGCCGCCGGTTTTGCCCAGTTCATCGGAGACCTCTCGAAAGATATTATCCGAGTTTTGAAACCCGAGACGGATGATGCGGGGCCCGACATCCGTGGTGGCGATCAGTTCCATTTCGGAGTTGCGAAGCCTGATGCAATTAGGCCATCCCGCGTAGCTGATCTTTTCCATTTTGACTTGAGCCTTCGTCGTCATAACACAGCACCATAGACCGCGAATTCCAAACTAGCCAGAAAGTCGATGGGGAAATGCCGAACCGTTCCCCTGCCCCGATGGACGCAGATTGACGACTCTGCTTATTCCCACTCGATGGTGGCCGGCGGCTTGCTTGAGATATCCAGACAGACCCGGTTCACCCCTTTGACTTCGTTAATGATCCGATTCGACAATTTTTCCAGCAGTTCGTAAGGCAGCTTCACCCAGTCAGCCGTCATTCCATCCTGAGATTCCACAGCCCGGATGGCGATGGTGTATTCGTAAGTGCGTTCATCACCCATGACTCCGACACTGCGGACGGGAAGAAGAACGGCAAAGCTCTGCCATATTTTGTAATACAAGCCACTGGCTTTCATTTCCTCAACCACAATGGAATCAGCATTGCGCAAAATGGCGCAACGAGCAGGAGTGACTTCCCCCAGAATCCTGACGGCGAGGCCGGGGCCTGGAAACGGCTGGCGATAAACGATTTCATTTGGCAGACCAAGCTCCACTCCGAGGAGGCGAACTTCATCTTTAAAAAGACATTTCAATGGCTCAAGAAGTTTGAACTTCATGTTCTTGGGAAGACCACCGACGTTGTGGTGGCTTTTGATCATAGCAGCAGGGTTGCCCGCGATGGGAATGGATTCTATGACGTCCGGATAAAGAGTTCCCTGGGCAAGGAATTTGGCTTTGCCTGCCTTTTTGGTGGCGTGTTGAAAAACTTCAATGAAGGTTTTGCCAATGATTTTTCGTTTTCTTTCGGGATCGGTAACCCCCTTTAGCTTCGAAAGGAAAGGTCGGCCGGCATTCTCGTACTGGAGCTTCACTTTAAAATTACGTCCGAAGACCTCCTGGACGACCGCTTCTTCATTGGCGCGCAGCAGCCCATTGTTGACGAAAATGCAGGTGAGCTGATCGCCAATGGCCTTGTGAATCAATGCCGCAGCGACGCTTGAATCAACACCGCCACTTAAACCGAGGATGACTTTTTCGTCACCGACGACCTGCCGGATTTCCTCGACGGCCTGATCGACGTAATTTTTCATGGTCCACTGTTTGCCACATTTGCAAATTTCGTGGACAAAATTGGAGATGAGTTCCCTGCCCCTGGGGGTGTGAGCGACTTCCGGGTGAAACTGCAGGCCGTAAAAATGGCGCTTGCGATCTTCAATGGCAGCGTAATCGGAATTTTCAGTGGCAGCTATTGGTTTAAAACCGGTGGGGATGCGAGTGAGTTTATCGCCATGCGAATTCCAAACCTGAAGGCTTGTTGGTAAATTGGCGAAGAGTGGAGAACTTTCATCCTTAACAGAAAGAGTTCCTTTGCCGAATTCCCGCTTTAGCCCCTTTTCGACTTTGCCGCCGAGAAAATGAGCGAGCAACTGGACGCCGAAGCAAATCCCGAGCACTGGGACGCCAAGTTTAAAGATTTTTTTGTCAGGCAGCGGAGCGTTGGGCGCGTAGACACTGGAAGGACCACCGGACAGGATAATCCCTTTGGCATTCAGCCTGGAGATTTCGGTCGCGGGGGTATCGTAGCGCAGGATGGTGGAATAAACATTGCATTCGCGAATGCGCCGCGCGATGACCTGGGTATATTGTGACCCGAAATCAAGAATAACGATTTGCTCGTTCATGAAGCAGACAGATTAACAAACACTAACATTCACTGATTAACGACATTTACTTTGCCAGTTTTAGGATCGTAATTGATTTGCATCCCGATGGGAGCTTTTGGAACTTCGCCGATATATTTATTGGCAACCAATTCCTGCAAGTCCTTGGGGTAGCGGCCTTCCTGGGCGTAAAATAGTTCCACGGCCTTGTTAAGGGAGGTGGAGTCAATGGTTTTGATGGCGCTTTGCTGGCCCTTGGCGAGAGCGCCGAGGTAATTTGCGGGGGCGGCGACGGGGTTTCCGCTGGAGTTGTTACTGATGGCGTTATTGAACGCTTTTGCCTGCTCAGCAGCGGTCGGCGCGGGTTTTGACTCCTCTTTTTGACAGGCAGCGAAAGTCAACGAAAGACAAACTAAAAGAGGAGTTAGCTGTTTCATAGAGTAGAAATACCCAACAAGGCCAAAAAACCAAGGCAAAGTTTAAAATAAAAAAGGCAGCCCGGCATTTCTACCGGGCTGCGCCATTTCCAATGTGGAATCGGAATTACTTGTTGGTCGAAGTAACGCTGTTTGTGGAAGCCTTAACGGTCGAATCCGGAGCAGCTTCTTTGTTACAACCAACGATTATTGCGCCCAACATCCCGACGACAACCAATGTCAAAATCATTTTCATGTGCGAATTATGTGCAAACGGAAAAAAAAATCAAGCGGTGGTTTAATTTATTTCAAATTGAGGTTTTCCCTCACAAGCAGCCTCGCTTTTTCGATCAAAAGGCCGTCTTTATTGAAATCGCCAAATTTAAAATCGGGCAACCCGCTCTGGTCCGAGCCCACAAGATTGCCCACACCCCTGAGTTTCATGTCCTCCTCGGCAAGTTGAAACCCATCCAGCGTTTTCTCAAAGACTTTGAGTTTTTCTGTGGATTCGGCGGCGCCGTCCCTGGTCAGCACGATGCAATACGATTCCTCGCTCCCTCTTCCGATTCTTCCACGGAGTTGATGAAGTTGGGCCAGACCAAAGAGATTCGCATCTTCTATCACCATTACGGTCGCGTTGGAGATATCGACGCCCACCTCGATGATGGAAGTGGCCACCAGAATATTAATGGAGCCATTCCCGAACTCTTTCATCACGGCTTCTTTTTCAAAACTTTCCATTCGCCCGTGCAGGGCTTCGACCCGATAGGGTGCGAGTCTGGTCCTTAGGAGATCCGTTTCTTTCTTAACGGATTTCAAGCCGCGCGGGTCTTCTTCGATACGAGGATAAACCACGTAGGCTTGCCTTCCTTTTTTTACTTGTTCCTTAACGAATTCCCATACTTTTATAGCTTTAGCGGCAGGCCTGATAAAAGTCCTTATGGGGGTCCTGCCACCTGGCATTCCTTCCATTCTTGAAACATCGAGGTCACCATAGAGAGTCAAACCGAGAGTGCGTGGAATGGGGGTCGCGGTCATTACCATTAAATGTGGATAATTCCCCTTCCCCAAAAATCTATCCCTCTGAACGACACCGAACTTGTGTTGTTCGTCGATAATGACCAGGCCGAGATTTTGGAGATTAACATTATCCTCAAGCAATGCGTGTGTGCCAATGGTGACGCGCAACTGGCCCTGATCGAACAAAGTGGAAACTTTCCGGCTGGAAGTGCGTAACTCCACGGAAACATGGAGAGGGTTAAACCATTGGTGGAAATTCCGAAAATGTTGTTCTGCCAGAATTTCAGTCGGCGCCATAATGGCAACGTTGAAACCACTTTCGATGGTCATGAGCGAGGCGCAAGCCGCGACGACGGTTTTGCCCGAGCCGACATCTCCCTGCAACAAGCGGCGCATGGGGACCTTGCCACCGAGATCCGCGCGAATTTCCTTCAAGACCGTCTTTTGACCATCAGTGAGTTTATAGGGGAGTTGCTGGAGAAAGATTTTGATCAGGCGATTGTCGCCCTGGCATGGGAGGGCTTGCGCTTTCTCCTCGAGTTTTTTTCTGCGGGCCTGGATGCGGAATTGCAGAGAGACGAATTCATCGAAGGAAAGTTTTTGCCGAGCTTTTTCTGGATCATCCAGAGTGGTGGGAGAATGGAGTAATTCCAAAGCGCTGGCGCGGCTGGGAGGATTCACTATTTGTGGAAACTCTTCCTGCACCAGCTCTTTGCAGGACGCGAGAGTCCGAAATATGAGGGCCCGGAGCCATCGCTGCCCCAGCCCTTCAGTCAATGGATAAATGGGAACAATGCGCCCTAAATGAATAGCGGCATCGTCCAGGTTTTCGGCAAATTCCGTCTCGGGATGATCGATGGTGGCTGGTTTCAGGTTGAGGACCTTGCCGTAAACAAGAAGAGAGTCGCCCGTCTTGAAATACTTTTCCATAAAGGGAAGATTCCACCAACGGCAGTGGAGTCTTCCTGAGCCGTCATCCAGAATAAACTCGTAGACGGATTTTGTTTTATGACTCCAGGTTTTTAAACCGCAAGCGACGATGGTCCCCTGGACCACCGTGGTCATTCCCTTTTCGAGGTCGCGAACTTTGCAGAGGTTCTTTCGATCCTCGTAACGGCGGGGCCGGTGGAGGAGCAGTTGGGAGACAAAGTGGATTCCGAGACGTTCAAGTTGGGAGGCACGGTCAGGCCCGACACCCGGCAGGGCGGTGACGGGAGAGTCGAGAGTCAATGGCGGGCGAACAGGCATTACGAGGGAGTAACGTCACAAGAACAAAGAGGGTTTGGCAAGGAACTAAATGGAGTCCAGTCCCGTAGACAAATTAAACTTACCCGCTATTGGTCAGGCAACCTTCCAATACATGGAATTAATTCAGGTCAAACCTTGTTCAAGAAGGGTCGTCCCGATTCCACCACGAATGAGGCACGGGTGTTCACCGGTGCGTCCTTTCGAGTCACATACTCGACAGTCCTGTAATCAGAACGCCAGGATTTTGGAGTCACTGTACAACTCACGTATCCTCGCTCAGCATTGTGAAACTTGACGAATGGATTTTCCGAAAGCGTCTGGGGCAAAGTCTTCGGTGAAGGCATGCCGTCACCTCCGCTGGTTATCGATGTCCCTACAAACTCGGTAGCCACGCTTTGCGAATCCAATTGATCAAAATCGGCGATCAACTCATTTGCCCAATTCGTATGAATATCTCCCGATAAAACCACCGGGTTTTTTATTTTTTTCTCGTGAAGAAATTTTAATACCCGGCGTCGATCCATTTCATAACCGGGCCACTGGTCCATGCTGTAAGCCACGGATGGTCCTGCTGCACGATCGACCCGAGCCATCATCACTTGCTGTGCCAGGACATTCCACTGGCTGGAAGAGCGTTGCAGTCCTTTGAAGAGCCAATCTCTTTGCTTTGCTCCCATGATCGTCCCGTCCGGGCTCAATGCTTCGAGGCACTGGGGTTTATTGCCATCGTTGCAAGGTTGGTCAGTCCGGTATTGTCGGGTGTCCAAAACATGAAAATCAGCGAGACGTCCGAAAGGTAGCTGGCGATAGATTTTCATGTCCGGGCCTTTGGGCAGCGTATTCCGGCGCAACGGCATATGCTCATAATAAGCTTTGTAGGCTGCGGCACGGCGAACGAGAAAATCTTTGCTCAAGACATTCTCTTTTTCCGAGACATCGTTTGCGTAATTGTTGGACACCTCGTGATCATCCCAGGTGACGATCCAAGGGGCGGCGGCGTGCATCGCCTTCAGCGACTCCTCCATTTTGTATAACGCATAGCGATTCCGATATTCTTCCAGTGTGTAAATTTCTTTGCTGGGATGCACCCGAGGACGTTTTTCTTTGGTGGGGCCATATTCGTAAATGTAATCGCCAAGGTGGACAACCAAGTCCAGATCCTCTCGGCACATATGGTCGTAAGCGGTAAAGTAACCATATTCGTAATGCTGGCAGGATGCGAAGGCGAAGCGCAGCTGGTCCGGGGTCGAGTTGATCGGCGGCATGGTGCGTGTGCGGCCTTTTGGACTCACTTCACTTCCAGCTTTGAACTGATACCAATACCAGCGGCCAGGTTGCAAACCGTCCACCTCCACATGCACCGAATGCGCCCACTCGGGAGTCGCGACTGTTTTACCCTTCCGAACTATTTTAGACATCTGCTCATCCTCCGCGACCTGCCATGAAACTTCGACCGGTTGCATCGGCATTCCGCCACCCGACAGGGGTTCAGGCGCCAGTCTTGTCCAGAGGACGAAACCATCCGGTGCGGGATCGCCTGAAGCCACCCCGAGTTGAAATGGGTAGCTGGAAAACTTCGGGTTGCTGGTCACCGCACCAAATGCACGACCGGACCAAAGCGCCGCTACAGCGAGTGATGAAGTAGCCAGGATAAACGACCGTCGATTCTGGAGAAGTGAATCCGAAATTTGATAGTAAGGGCTGGGCATCCATAGAAAATGAGACTCGCGATGTAATCCTGTCAAAGAAATTGAGGATCTTATGGGTAACTGCTGTTGAGGCCGAACGATTGAAAATCATTTTACCTTCCAAAAGTCATCTTTGGCTTCTGCAGCTTTTTTGGAGCCTGAAACGGTAGATTTCTCCGTCCAGAAATCATCTTGAGCTGATTGCGCTTTAACTTTATTGGTCGAGTCGATCCCACCAAAATTTTCCTTGCCGGAGGCAGTTTCCGGCGACGGCAAGCCGGTTTTTTGGGCAGAAGCAGGTTTGCCTTTGAATTGTATTTCTGAAACCTCAAAGCCGGCTTCTCCGCTTAACTGCAATAAGGAATTTCGCATTTTATCAGCCGCTGCCCGGGTCGTGAAATATCCCACCACCGTAGGCGGCACGGAAGTCAGTTTGGCGAGCTCATCTGAAAAACTTTGTTTATACGGCCAGGAACCATCGCCGTAGGAGGCTATTGGAAACACATTGGAGATATGGATCGGCGGTTTTTCCTGCGCGGTTTCCTTCGCATTGGCAGCATAGGCGAAGAAATAAAGCTCATCTGCAGTCACCTTGTGGGAAGAGAGAGGAGTGTGGCCTTCCGGGAAAAAGGTAAGAAGTTCCTGCCGCATTTCAATGCGCGCCGCGACTTCGAGGCGCCTGGCTTCTTCTTGCATTTGATTGGCTTCGGCTAGTTTTCGGGCACGTTCCTGCTCCGCCGCACGTTTGCGGGCTTCTATCCTGGCGATTTGTTGGTCGCGTTCGCGCTCAAGTTCCGCCTTTGCCTCGCGGCGTTCCCGTTCTACATCGGAATTATTTATAGCTGTGCCAAGAAGACCTACAATGCCACCAATTGCCCGGCCGGTTTCGCCCTGATCTGCAAAGGCTTCCTGACTGGCGGCCTGAATACGCGGGGCTGCATTTTCACGAATCTCATCGGCACTTGTGTTGATGGCTCGCAGTTGCTCACGGTAAGCGGCATCGATTTGAGAAGTATTTGCAAACTCGGTGTCTTGCAAACGTTGCCGGGATTTCAAGGAGTCCCATCGGTCGCGAAGGGCCAGCGAGGCGCGAAAATTAGCCTCGTTGGATTCCATTTGTGCCTCGGTCGGAGCTGCCGTGGGTCCATTGGCGAGTTTATTGCGAGAATTAAGTTCCACCATGACTTCCTCCGCTTTTTTCTCACCATAGGCCTTCCGTTCCGCTGGCGTCATCGCCTCCAAAGTTGGGGGGCGTTTGGAATTTTGCCAAAAATCATCGTCGGAACTGGGACTCTTTGCGGTCGTCGCGTTCGCGGTTTTGCTGGAGGGTTTACCGGAAGCCCAGAAGTCATCGCCCGCGCCTATCTGCTTTGTCGAAGGGTTATTGGTTTTAGATTGAGCAACTTCCCTGGCTTGCTTCGCTTTGGCAGCTTCACGCTCTATACGGGCGATTTCGTCCAGTCTGGTTTTTGGATAACTTTCTTCAGGTTTCTGGGACAAAGCATCTGAATACAGTTTTTTCGCGTCATCATAACGTTTGGCGCTGAACGCGCTGTCGGCTTCTTTGATTCTGCTGGCGTAAGCTGTGCCTGCCTCGAAACGCTCAATGGCACTCAACAACTTTTTCTCTCCCTCCGAGGCCGTTTCCAACCCTGCAGAAATAATTCTTAAATTTCGTAAAGACCAGTTACGAAGTTGTGCTTCCGAAACGTTTTCACTTTTAATTCCTAAAATTGATGGCAGATCCTGACTGTCTCCTCCGAATGAGATAGTATCCATCACAAAGCCGCGCTTAAAACTGCCCATCAGGAGCTCTCCGTCATAAACATTCACTTCAATAGTTGGCAGGCTGAACTTCAGCCCTTCAAAGCATTCTTTACCGAGGAAGTCAGAAGTGTAGCGTTTTCCTTTATGCCAATAAGCGCCAGCGCCACTTTTCGCCAGTTTTGCTGCAAAAAAAACATTAAATCCGAACTTTTTTTGAAAGCTATACGAAAGAGTGACTTCTGTTTCCAACCCTCCGACGCGGGGAACATAAACTCCTTTTAGCGTCCCATTCTGACCTAAGGCCAGGAAAGGTGAAATCAACAACAAAAAAAGTAATCGGAATTTCATAGGCTGGTTATTCCTTCCGCTCAAGGGTGTAAGTCTGAGTCTGATCGGAAAGCGTTTCATCTAAAACCATGCCAACAGTTTGCTGCTTCACGCTCTCCTTATACTTGAGTTTGTTTGGAGCGTTAGGAATAATGCTGAATTCACCATTTTTAGTAGTAACGAGGGTTTTTGAGAAAATGATTCCAACCTCCGTTTCCGTTTTCACCTGCCACGTCAAAGTACCGTCCCCATTGAGCGATGTATTTCCCTGGTCTCGTTGGCTGGCGGTGTCGATGATAAAACGCCCCGAGTCCCCTTTACGTATGATCAAGGTAGATAACTCGCGACATTCCCAACTGCCCACAAAGGGTTCACGGTCGGCGCGCTTTTCCGCAGGCCCGCCAGTTGTTTTCTCCAATTCCGACGAGCGGCGGGACTCCAGAGAAGCTGCGGTTCCCCCCTTATCACCACTCTCTCCATGGCCTGCTTCTTTCTTTTTTTCTTCCCGTGGATTCGCTTCCAGCTCGATCTCAGCCGCTGGGAATTTCTGCCCGGCTGCCTTTTCCAGCCATTTCCTTGCTTCCGTTTCATTTTTGCCAAAGCCAAGTCCGACCGAGTAAAGTTTTGACAAAAGAAACTGGGCTTCTGCCTCGTTTGCGTCAGCAGCCTGGCGGACCACGCCCATGGCTTCCGATTCCTTCAATTCCCAATTTTCCGGGTTAGAAAAATTTTTGGCGCGCAAAAATTTAGCCACTTGTTGAATAACATCTCCCGTCTCATCTTTGATCCCTGTTTTCTCAATCTCCTCCTTGAATTTGAGTTTAAGCTTCATCACTTCCAGCATTCGTTCATCGGAGATGTTTTCAAATTCTGGAGATCGCTCCAAACGTCCAATCGTCCGCAATGTTCTTAAAACATAAGTGGAATCTGTTTTAGCAAGTTCCGCCTCTGTTTGGATTTTGAGAAGCAAAATCTTGTCCGGAGAACGACCTAAAGCTTTGACGCAATAATCCAAATATTTGAGAGTCCTTTCATAATCTTTCTTCTCAAAGCTTTCCTCTGCACTCTGGAAGGCAGCCTTGGCTTCAAGATTCCTCGCCCGATCGACAGCAGAAACGGCTTTTGCAGTTCCGGTCGGGGGGGTGTCTTCTGCCTGGAGGGGCAGTAAGAAATAGAGCATCGCCAGGCAATAAACAAATAAACTTTTCATAGGTAACCTTGCACGCCAAATGTGGCATTTTCTTTTAATGGTAGGACGCTCCTGGACCTTCCCACTGTCGCTTTATCTCGTCGCAAATCCATCCGTTCAATTTTAACTTTGAGCCTGGCAAAATGACTTCTTTGTCAGACGACTGCCGATTTGTGCCGGGTTGGGAAATAAGTCACTCCGTGGTCGTTCGGTTATTCAAATCATTGTTAATGCAGACGAAGTAAAAATCTCGAGGATACATTCCCCTGGAAATTAGGATTCTGGCAATGAAATTAAAAAAAGCACTCAAAAAGTAGGGTTTAAAGTTAAGTGGGATTTAGCAAAGCCCTGATTGCTGATCAAGATTATTCTGAAAAGCCGGCCCTATTACGGATAGGTCAAAGATGCTCGACGAATTTTGCAAGAAGCAGGCTAAGACCGTCAGCCTCCGATCAAGTCGCTGGGTCATCCATCGCCCAAATCCAAAGGCACAAGGCGGGGGGCCGGTGTATCTGCAGCTTGGGGAAATTATGGAACCCATTTCGAATACCAGCGAACAACTTGCGGCAGGCGTTTGGCACCGCGCTCGAGACATGGATGCAAATCCAAGTTAAGATTGTGAATTCAGCCGTGAACGGATTGCTGATTTTTAGTGGTATTGGAAAAAAGGCGATCCATGAATTGGTCAATCGCCTTCTGGAGTGGATTACGAAGAGTTACGCACGAAAGGCGCTCTAGGAGTGAACCCCCTCCTTTGCGTGTAACCTTCATCTCGAACTGTGATTTGCGGTCGATTTGCGTGCTTTTTTCACAATCCTTGCCTGCAAGACCGCGGGGATGACGGAGAGGAGCATGATCATCAGTGGGTGACTGGAAATTACCGCTGCAACCTTGAAGAAGCGTTGTTGAAGGAAGAATTGGTTTGCCAATTCGGTATTCGCCTGGGGGGCATGGGCAAAGCCTCCAATGGCGAAATCGCGGGCCAGCGTCACGCCACCCATGGCGGCATTCCACGCTAATCCGAATCCACAATAAATCTGCCAACCCACGGCAAGACCACCAAAAGCAAAAATTCCCAGGCTGCAGGCGCCCAGGGAGAAAAGGCCAATTGCGACTGCGCCAATGGGAACCAAACCGATGGCTATGCCACCAAAACTAATGGGAGCGATGGCTATGCCGCCGCTGGCGAAGATCAGGCCAACCGCGTGACTGCTTCCAATGGCGATCCAGGCTTTTACAGGGCCGCGCAAGACATCAAAACGGTCTCCAATTCGAACGTGCACCAGGGGTAAGCCAAACAGGGTGGAGGGGCTGCGATATTCGTAAGCCGAAGAAGGGAATACACCTCCGAAATCATCCGCCAATGTTTTGGCCAGATACCGGCGTCGAGCTCCGAGGGAGCCGAAGGCGAAACCAAAAATCGACAGGAAATAGATGACAATGGTGAGACTGAAGAGAAGGGTTAAGAACAAGGATGTGTCGTGGTGAGAGCGCAAGACCCAAAGCAAAGGGATGCCCAATACGAGAGAAAGGCCGAGGGCCAAAAAAAGTGACCTCTTAAAGAGGGACTTGATGTTTTCCCTCTCGTGTTCGGTATGAGCCTCATCCATGCTCATGCGATAACTGGCGTAGTTGCCAAAGATGGCGAGTAAGGGACCTAAAAAGGCACCCAAAAAGCCTGTCGCTGCTGCGGTCTTTGCAGAAGCGGCGCCTTTGATGGCAACCGCGCCAAGGGAAGCAGCCTTGGCGGAGATAGTCATGGCGGGAAGCGCAGAAACCACGGCCACAGTAAAAAATTTTCCAGGATTGGTCCTTTCCAGAGCGCTTTGAACCAATGCCAACACTTGTTCGTGCAATAATTTTCTTCCGCGAGAAAGACGCTGTTTCACGGTGTCTTCGCTCAAATCCAAATTCTTTGCGACTGCCTCCACCGATTGATGCTGACGATAAAACAGCACCAGCGGTTCCCGGTAAAGTTCGGGGATTCGTTCCAGCGAGCGCCAAAGAATCGAGGCTTCTTCATTGCTGATGGTGAAATCGTGAGGTTGCAGGCCCGGGGCGTGTGACTCCGAAAGTTCTTCGAGGGGTTGCGCTTCGTGACTGGGTTCGCGCCCTTGTTTTTTGAGAGCATCGCAAGTGAGATTCCGGGCAATCCCGCAAAGCCAGGAACGAAGTTTATGGGGTTCGCGCAGGTTGCGCAGCTGCTTCCATGCGGCCAGGAAGGTGTCCTGGGCCAGATCCTCGCTTTGAGTCAAATCGCCCAGTCCACTGTAAGCGATGGAACAAATTAAAGATTGATATCTGGTGACGATGTGTTCGAAAGCGTCACGGTTTCCCGCGAGGCAATCATTCACGAGCTCGTCGTCGGTGATTTCCATTGTGTTCGAGTTGATCATATCATCGCATAGGTCTTTGAACGAGTGAAAGAGGTGACAAGGAAACTTTGGCGGAGGGGTGCATCGAATAAAGTCAAAAGGCCCGTGCCCTGCAAAGGCAGGTCTGCCATCGGACACCGGGGAACTCGAGAATCAGGAAACTATTTAGTCAAAGTCCCGGGTTGCGGTGCTGTTATCAGAGTCGCCTGGCGGACTGAAAATGAATCGCCGCTGGAAAAGACGAGATGCAGTATCTTGCCGTCCGCGCTCATCCATTTTGTCGGGAAACTGCTCGATTCGCCGGGGCCGACATCCCATTTATCTGTTAAGAAAACGGTGGTCCACGGACCCCAGGGCTCGGGCGCATCGTAGATGCCGAAACCGCCCTCGAACCGCGTATCCGGTTTTTTGCCTTCGGTTCCAGGAATAATTTGTGTCCACAAATAACGTTTGAGCCCTGCGTTGTAGCTGATGGCTGAACGATAGCACTTGCCTGGATTCGAGAAAACAGCGCCCCGCTCCTGGATATCTTTTGTCCAGACGGGCTGCCCGTCGGTATTCAGTTTCTGAAAGAATTCGTAGGCCTCGCGTTCACGGAGGCGCTTCCTGTCAACGCGTGCCAGCACCATGCGATCCGACGGTTGGTAGGCGCTGTTATTGTCGTGGGAGTAAATGTAAACCAAATCATCGCGCGCCCCAGCATAGTTTTTACCAAAATTCAGGAAAGTAGGACACCCGAAGCTGTTGGTGAATTTCCAACTCGACCATGTCCAGGTTTTGCCATGATCATCCGACCAGCCCAGTTGCGAATTTGTCGCATTGCGTGTCCACAGAAATAAGTGATTTTCCACCATCAGAATTCCACTTGCTTTGCGGCCAGCCGCTCCCGCGCCTTTGAACTCCACGCTGGGCGCCCGCAAATTCTCACCCTTAAAATATGGCGGCTGGCCCGAGACCGTTGCAAGACCCATGCTCAACTTCTCCGGCACGAACGGTTCGAAACCATTGCCATCGCCGTAAGCGGTATAGAGCAAATCGTCATCTCCCCAAGTGAGTGGCCAGGTATCGCTTCCCTCGGCTCGTCGAATGATTTTCTCTTTCGCGACCCAGTGGATTTCCTGGATAACAGCACTGGGCGGATAAGGCGCAGCGGCTTTTTTCACCGGACGATTAGTGATTGCCTCCACCAATGGTTCGAACAAAATACGCTCGCGAAAGTCGTGATAACGAGTGAAGACATTGTCCTGTCGCACGGGTGGTTCCCCTGCTCCCGGCTCCATCGTCTGGCCGTTGCGAACCATAATTAGCTTGAGGCTTTGAATGACCAACAGCAATTGATCACCGGCCCCTGCTCCCCACACTGCGTCTTCAGGCAAACCGGAATAGCGATGGCCTCCGTTGCTCCACCAACCCATCCCGCAATTCCCGGGCAAGCCTGCGTCAGTGGTGACTTCTCGAACAGACTTCCTGCTCAATATCCGTTTTCCTTCCCAGTCCCCCTCTCGCAGTATTAGCCGTCCAATGCGGGCCACCGAACGAGGTGTGTAGGCTCCACCACCCCAGGAGGCGACCAGAGGCAGGTTATCCACAGTGAAGGTTTTGGCGTAACCGCACGACCAGTCGAGATCGCGCACGCCGATCTGCTGCATGACGCGTTCCCTCAAAAGCGAACGAATGTCTTTATACTCGGTGCCTCGAATGGAGGCCGTAACACAGTAACTCAGAAGACCAATGCCGGGGTTGCTGTAATTCATTTTCTCACCGGGCGTGGAAATGAACGGCGTCTTGTCGCGAGCGATGCTGAAAGGGTCGTTCGGGGGATCAAGTCTTTTCCAGAAGTCGCCTTTCCACCCGGTGAGCGTTTCGTGGGGCAAGTCATCGCTTTCGGCGTCATCGAGCCCCGAAGTGTGGGATCCAAGATGTCGAATGAGGATGCGTGATTTATTGGCATCAGATTGCCACTGGGTTATGAACTTCGCTGCTGGATCATCCAGGTTGATTCGACCATCGGTCAATGCGACGGCGAGGGAAAGGCCACCAACGATTGCCTTCGCCATGGAGGCTGTGCCTTGTTTGGTCGCATTGGAATTTCCGGGGGCATACCACTCACAAACGATCTTATCGTTCCGCACCACGAGCAGCGCCCTGGTTTTGTGCGCGGCCATGTTGTTTTTGAGAGCATCCAGTTTGATTGAAGACATTCCCTGACTTTCGGGCGTGGCGGTTTCCCAATCCCACGAGGGATTGACAGCCTGTCCGCATGCCTCATGAAGCAAGGCAAGAGTAAGCAATAACAATATTTGAAAGTATCGCGTTGATTTCATGAGCTGGTTCTCAGGGAGAAGTGAAGGATCATGGTGGCAAAGGACTCAACAAAAGCAAGCGCTCGCGCTTGAAGTTGGAATTTGAGGGTTTTGAATAAAGGTGGGCGAGATTATTGAAAGGATGTCTTTATTTACTGCAGGCTGGTTCTTTGCCCGCAGAATGCCTTTCTGCAGTCATTCGAAATTTGCTTTCTGAAAAGCTCACCCATGTGATCGACACAGCATGAAAACGGAACTTGCCGCGAGTAGGAAAATCGGTAATGTCGCTCGGCAGAAACCCAAGACTATCAACTGCAATTAATCGATGTCACTCGCTATTGTAATTGTCGACTTGCTAAGCAATCCGGGATGGTTGATTTCAAGTCCATTCCTGATCATCAGCGCGATTTTTCAGCTCTGGATGGCAATTGATGCTTTTCGTCGAGGGGAGACGATGTGGGGTTTTATTATTCTTTTTTTTACAGGATTCGCTGCCCTGTTTTATTATCTCACCATCTATCGATCACAAACCCGCGGGTTCGAATTTCCCGGGGCTTTTACTCGAAAGAAAAAGCGGGAGTTGGAGGCGAAGATCCACCATTTGGACAAGGCGCATCATTATTACGAGTTGGGCAATCTCTACTTTTTGCAGGGGAAACTTCCCAAGGCGGCACAGGCTTTTGAAGCATCGCTGCAGAGGGATGCCACAGATATCGATGCTCGGGCGCACTATGGACAGTGTTTATTGAGAATGGGTAAGAAAGCGGAGGCGCTGAGTTACCTGGAACCTGTTTGCCGGGAGAATCCGAAGCACGATTATGGGCACTCCCTCATGTCGTGCGCGGAAGCATTGGCTGAGACCGGGAAGAGAGATCTGGCGATCTTATGTTTGCTGCAGGTGCTCGACAGTTATCTGTATGCGCGAGCGCGAGTTCAGTTAGCCACGCTTTACGTAGCCGCAGGGGAGAAGGCCAAGGCGCTGGAACAAGTGACGGAGGCGATCAGCGAGGATCACCATGCGCCAGGGTTTCAACGGAGGCGGGATCGTTTCTGGGTTCGAAAAGCGAAGAAGATTTACCGGCAGTTACGGTGAACGCAAGGGACTTGAGCGACGTAAATCACGCATTCTTACGGGGACGACTCCAAGCACCCTCCATTCCTTGTTTTCCTGGGTTAGGAAATATTGATAAACAACAGGATCGGGCCCCTGAAGATCGACTTCGGCGACGCTGATGGTTGAATTGTTCAAGACACTTTCCACGCTGACATTTGTCCAGGTGGTGGTGGGCTTGAAACGAGTGGTGATCATTTCTCCAAACTGAGGGATGGTGAATTGCATTTGGAAGGAAGTTGAGGCGAGGCCCAGGGCGGTGGCAAAATCATTTGAACGGGCAGCTTTGAGTTGCGCCAGAATGACCTGAACGACTTCATTGCTTAGTTTTGGAGAAGAGACCACGGGATGCTCCGCCCACCGGATTGGACCTGGATTGGAAGGCACTTCCGGAGGAGCGCTCGCATCCTCCCGGGGATGGGGACCATCCCAAAACAAAAGAAAGAAAATTCCACCGGTCAGGAGAATCACCAGGACGATTTGGATTTTGGTGAAATTCAGCGACGACGGCATAGTGAGTTGAGAAAGGGTCGATGATTGGCAATGGGCTCGCAAGAAAAAACTTCGGACGGGGAAGTGGGCGAATGGGGTTAAAGGTGGGTGAAATTATTTATGAGTCTCTTGGGATTGCAACCCCTAGCGTTTCATCCGCGATGTCCGCTCAAAATGACGATCTTCGGCGCTGGCTTCGTTTCGCCCCAGCCAGGAGGGGGACCTGCCGTCCAGGCGAAGGCCACGACCAACCCCTATCCCTGCCCGCCCGGCGTCGGTCACTGGACAATTTGGAGCGTTTGGGTGCTCAGTTGATCAGGAAGCCAGGGAGACGAAATTTTCCAGAAGTTTCAGCCCTACTTTTTGGCTCTTCTCAGGATGGAATTGGGTGGCGTAAACGTTGTCGTGCCAGACCGAGGATGCGAACTTCAAACCGTATTCAGTTTCCGTGGCAACGATGCTTTTATCCATGGGGACCGGGAAAAAACTGTGCACGAAGTAAACGTAACTGCCGTCCTCAATGCCCCGATAAAGTGGGCAGTCGGGACGGGAAATTTCAATTTGGTTCCAGCCGATTTGCGGTACTTTCAGGCCGGGGACGTCAGGAAAACGGCCCACTTTGCCGGCAAAGATGCTCAGGCCAGTCGCGCAACTGTTGAATTCCTCACTCTTCTCGAATAAAGCCTGGTAGCCGACACAGATTCCAAGGAAAGGCTTGCCCGTTTTGATGTAAGTGCGAACACCATCGAGGAGTTCCTGTTTTTGGAGGGCATTGACGCAATCGTCAAACGCACCGACACCGGGAAGGACAACCGCATCAGCCTGCATGATTTGTTCAGGGGTGGAGACCAGTTGAACATCCCCGCCGACCTTGCGAAGTGCTTTTTCGACACTCCGAATATTTCCGGAGCCATAATCAATCAGAGCGATCACCTGGGAATGTTAAGCGGGAATGGGGCCGCGTAAAGCTCGTTCTGTTTTCAATCGAAGCTGGCCGCAAGCGGCATCGATATCATGGCCCTTTTCCCTGCGCAGGGTGGCAGTGACACCCCTCTTCTCCAGAGCCATAAGGAAGTCCTCCTGGACTTCTTCGGTGGGACGTTCCCAGGGAAGTCCTTCGACCTTGTTATAGGGAATCAAATTCACCTTGGCGTGAAGCCGGTGAGCCAGATTCGCCAAAGGGTTAACCTGATCCAAACTTTCGTTGATCCCGGCGATCAAAATGTATTCCAGGGTAATCATTCGCCCTTTCTTCTCCTGGTAGTAATCGCAAGCGAGGGCAAGTTCACCGAGAGGATGTTTCTTGTTAACCGGCATGATCTTGTTGCGAACGACATCGGTGGCGCCATGGAGGGAAATGGCCAATCGAAATTGAAGAGTTTCCTCCGCGAGTTTCCGAATTTGCGGAGCCAGGCCGCTGGTGGAAATAGTGATCTTTCGAGCGCCAATACCCCCACCCCATGGGGCGTTCAGGATTTTCAGCGCCTTCAATAGATTATCATAATTGGCAAGCGGTTCCCCCATGCCCATAATGACGAGATTATTAATCAACCGATCCTCGGGTTTTTGGCCGGGCTGGGTTTGGTTCCAACGCTCGACGCAAAGAATTTGATCCACGATCTCATGAACCTTCAGATTGCGTTTGTAGCCTTCGAGGCCGCTGGCGCAGAATTTACAGCCGTATGCGCAACCAACCTGAGTAGAGACACAGAGAGTGTGGCGATCACTGGCCTCACCATATAACGAAGGATTGGCAGGGATGAGAACGCTTTCGATGAATTGCTGATCTTCCAGTTTCCAAAGGAATTTTTGGGTGGTATCGCGGCTGCCCTGCCTGGTTTCAAGTTCAAAAGTGGAAATAGCGAAAGTCTCGGCCAGCTTGGTGCGGAGAGATTTGGGGAGGTTGGTCATCTCCTCCCAATCCTTCGCGCGCTTGACGTAAACCCAATTCAGCAGTTGAGGAATGCGATACTTCGGCTCTTCAAAGATTTGGAACTGGGACTCGATTTCTTCGAGGAGGAGGGAGCGAATATGGGGTTTATCAGACATTATATAAAGGTCGGCACAAAATCCGACAGGATTACGGTAGCAGAAAATCAGGAGAAAACCAACCCGCAGCTATTTTTTGGCGTCGAGGGCTTTAAGAATCCCCTCGGCAGATTCACGAACTCCCTGAATGAGGCGTGGAGGACTGATAACCTTGACGTTGCCACCCCAACCCATAACCCAACGCTTGACTTCTTCCAGGCTGGAGAGGGTAAGCCGCAATTCGACACTCCCATTTTTCAAGGTTAAAAGCTGCTGGGACGGATGCCATTTCTTTTCGCGAATGTAATCCGCGACAAATTCATTGAAGCGCAACACAACTTTGAATTCACCCTGAGCCGAGTGGACGCCAAAACTGTCGCGCAACCGTTTTTCGAGAGAAAATTTTTCCGGCTTGGGAAAAGTTTGACCGGTCAGTTCCAAAGTCTGAATCCGGATGGGGACAAAAGTCCGCAAATCCTTGCGAAGATGATCGTAGGCAAACAAGTACCATTCGGAATTGATATTGGCCAGATGGTAGGGATCAATGATTCGCGTTTCAGGGACCCTCTGGCCCGGTTTTTTGTAAGTGATCCTGAGAGTTTTTCTTTTTCCGACGGCCTGGGCAAGACTATCAAACAGCGGGAGGTTGGTGATCGGTTCGGCGCTGGTGCGAAACGAAATGCTCTCATCCCACTCGGCAAGATTCAGAGTGAACGAGCCGGGAAGAGCATCGGCCATTTTTCGAAACGCGGCCAAAAGCGGTTTCTCAAAACTGGTTCCGCGGTACTGCTGGAGAGCTTTTTCAGCAACCAGCAAGGCAAAAAACTCACCTTCGGTGATCTGAAGAGTGGGAACCCCAGTGATTTCTTCCGTATAGTAATAGCCGTTTTTTTTGGAATCGAATTCGATAGGCAAGCCCATGCGGGTGCGCATGAAATCCACATCGCGGTGAATCGATTTGATGCTTACTTCAAGTTCAGCAGCGAATTCGGTGGAATTGGGATAGGACCCGGTGGAGACCGCATGATGGATCTTAAGCATCCGCTCATACGAAGTCCTGGTGTTTGGGTCGGGGCGCTTTGTGGGACGCTTTGTGCTGCGCTTCAACGATTTTCGCTTCCTGGTCATCCCTGCTCCTCGGTTACTGCGACAGACGAGCTAACAATTCGTCGTTGGTTTTATGTTTTTTCAATGCCGCGATCAGTGTTTCCATGGCTTCCACGGGATTAAGGTCAACCATGGTGCGACGGAGTTTGCGGATGGCTTCGAGATTTTTGGCCGGGAAAAGCTTTTCTTCTTTTCGGGTGCCGCTCTTTGGAATGTCCAGAGCAGGAAACAAGCGGCGCTCGGAAAGTTTGCGATCCAGAATCAGCTCCATGTTTCCAGTGCCTTTGAACTCCTGGAAAATCAATTCATCCATGCGTGAGCCGGTATCGACCAGTGCGGTGGCGATAATGGTGAGCGAGCCACCTTCTTCGATTTTACGGGCAGAGGCAAACA
>JAQGOY010000208.1 GCA_028293375.1 Verrucomicrobiales bacterium
GTTTCAGACACGCAGTAGCGTCGATTTTTGGTAATTTGCAACGCCGTGGGGGTTTAGTGCGAGGTGGTGATTATAGAGGGTGCAGGGCATGGAGGTTGGCAGGAAATGAACCAGGACACAGCCAGGATGGTAGAATGGTTCGACCTGCAATTGCTGGGAAAGCAGCCGGTGAAGCCAGTCACTTATGGAATTTCCAACTTGCCGAGCACCACGGTGAAGAAGTGATTTGATTTGGGTTGGGACAGGTTGAGGAAATGTTGGTGATTGTTTTGGGCGAGGATTGCCACAAAAATCTGAAAAATACATACTTTTAGAGTTTCGGAAGTCCCCAAATACGACCGATCAGAAAGTCTACCGGATCCGCTGCATGCAGCAAATAAGTCAGTGTTTCGACCTGGCGGTTTTCAACATTTCCTCGAAATTTTGGCGGCCGCCAAAGTAAGAATAATTGGTAGACTCGCCAAAAAGCTCCACCTGTTCCAAAAAGAGTTTGTATTTATGACTTCGGTAGGCAGCTTTAGCGTAATTATGCCGGTATCCTGTACTGGCTGGATTCAGATCAAAAAACTTTTCGAAACTCGAGCTTACATCCTTCCAGACGACTGGATCCTGCCAATAAGAAGCCTGTTGCTCGCGAGGGAGATAGCTGCATAACGTCTCGTGAGTATAATTCAGCATGAGTGGTATGCGGCCTTTCCACTCGGTTGAGCTAACACATCGCCTGCCAAACTCCACCATTTCGAGGGCGCTACCCTCCCATTTCGGTTCCAAGTACAAGGCTTTAAACTGGACAGCGTCGTAGCAGGAAGGGTCAATGATCATGGCTCGATCGAACCACCGCTCCATTTCGTTTCGGTCATAGCCTTGCCCCATGCAAACGGTGATCATGGCAACAGGAATGGCAGTATTATTATGATCCAGGTCCCAAGCTTGCCTAAGTGATTTCTCGCTGAGATCTAGATTTTCTTCGAAACCTTTTGCCCCTGCCTCGGTGACCTGGCTCGCTAATGAATTTCCACGCAAGTCCCAAGCTTTTTTGATGTGCAGTTCACCAATCATTAGATGACTGAAAGAATAGCCGGTCCAAAGGTTTGTGAGAGTAGGAACGACGACATGCTCAATTTCATTGCGAGCGCTTCTGTTAAGTTCCGCCATGAGCCACAGCTGCCTTGCCAAGTCGGCGGCCTCAGGAGGCGGCATCATTTCATCATGCAATGCCTCATTAAAATGATGGATGGAGAGCCTGCGCAGGAGGTTTAATTTAAGTGGTACATTGGTCACGGTAAGCTTCAATTCTTCTGCAGCCCGAAGTGAGACGTACAACTTGCGGACGGGTGAATAGAGAGTTCGTTCCATCACGTCGGATGCTTCTATATAAGCGCGAGCCCTTTTGGAATCGGAGGTTGCACCCTTGCCGGGCAAAACAAATCTCGCGTGCAAATATTTCACCAGTGGATCGTCACAACCTAAGGCGATGGCAGCGATTACCTCATTGGTCAAGCTATCGATTAAAGGAGAGCTGCCGTTGGATCGGGCCCGGGAAGCGCGCAGTTGAGCGTAAGATTCCAGAGCCGACCGGACGTGTGAATCCCATAGGGTATTGGTTCTGCCGAAGTGGAGATAGTCTTGAGCAAGAGTAAAGCGATTCCATTCCAGTGCATAATCGGTTTTCGAGTGATCTTTGTCCGATACCTGAGGGGAGGGTTCAAATTTTCGGGGAGACTGAAAAGTAAGATGGGGAAGAGTCGTTGTGTTTTCAGCCTGCGAGTCAGTTGGCTCAGCGAACGATTTCTTTTCAAGTGATGGTGCTTGTTTGTCACAACCGTTTAAACAGAGTAAAATCAGTGCGCAGCCCAAAAAAAGAGTATAGCCTCCTATTTGCCTTTTCATCTTTCACAATAACACGATTTCTTTCTGGAAAAAGCGAGTTATTCCGGTACGGAGAACGCATTGCGTTAGGGTTACACTCATTAGGCCGTCGGTCTTGGGCAGGGATGCGTCTAAGGAAACTGTGGCTACTTTTTTAGACTTACAAAATGATAAACTTCCCAAATGGCGATGGTGCCGATCAACAAGGTTTCCAGCAACATGGATGTACAAAAAGTGAAACTGTGCCGTAACGGCGCGAGAGGCTTATGTTCCGCGTCCCCAGTGGAATTAAATCCACATCAGGTTTTTCACGTTCTGAAAAGTGTAACGGACGACAATGCAAGAACCTGCGGCCTGTGATCGGCGTCCGTAGTCACCGGCTGTTGGGGAGGGGTGATGGTTAAATGGGAGTTTTCCTAAAATTGGATGCCGTGGGTTTGCTGTTAATCAGATACTCCTGACGTCGTATCCTACGAGTGTTTACGATGCTCGCGGGTTGGATGATATAAAACAGCATGCGTAACCCCGGTGATGAAAATTAGGCGATCCTCGGACATTATTGGATTGGGTTACAGGAAGTATTAGGAATTAGAGATGGAGACTGGATTTTCTAAATAAAACGGCTTTGGGGTAGGCTGGAATTAGTGACCGCAGTCAGCGGCTGATGGAGAGGGGTGATGGTCAAATGGGGGTTTTTCTAAAATTGGATGTCGTGGGTTTGCTGTTAATTAGATACTCCTGACGTCGTATCCTACGAATTTTTACGATGGTCGCGGGTTGGATGGGGTCGGTTTGAGTCTTCGTCGATTCATTGTTTCATTAAGATTGGGGGGGCGTGGTTTTGGTTTAATATGTCCTCGCTCGTTTTTGATTTTGGTTTTAGGATTGGTTGTTCTTTTGTGAGTGTGTGTGGGGTCTGAAATTCTTCGCTTCTATTTTGAAAACAGACGCTAAAACCGCTGGCCGTGTTTACTATGGCCGAGGGCTTGTCGCGATTTTGTTGCTGCTGATTGCCATCGTTATGGCGAGTTGCGGGCCATATGAGAAGAATCCCCAGCTTCCCATGGATATTGTGTTTCGCAATGGAAGTCTAGCTCGCGTTTATGCTTTTGGTTATGGAACCAATATTGTGATCGGCAAGGAAACGTTATCTCAGAAAATCATCCGGCATTTGCCCGCGAAGTATCGCCCCGCGGGGTGGGTTTCTCCTCCTCACATCGCTCAGCCGCGACCTGCGTTGGTCTTCGCTTATGGGAATGCGCTGGCTGATCCTCTGGCGACACCGTTGATGGCAACGATTAGCGTCATCGATGAGAACGGGTACGGATCGCAATCGCAATCCACGCTGTTTAGGTCGGCCATCGGAACGAATCAAATTACTCCCAAAATCTTTGATGTTTTCCCTCGTCGATCCAGGAAACTGACGTTTCGATTTTACTCGTACCAGAATGCTTTGTTGGGGGAGGTGACGCTGCCAAATCCCCATATTGTGGGGAACAAGCCGTGGGTAGCGGAGGGACTTCCACAGGAACGGAACGCCTGGAATGGAGTGTTGCGGCTGACGGATGTGGTTTCGGGCGTGAAATTCGGGAGCACGGATATACCGTCGGCCCGGGAACGCAAGCCGGTATGGACGGTAGTGCGCGGCAGGTATGAGGAAAGCGAATTTGCTGCGGACTGGAAGATGAAGGGGGTTCCATCAGAGAACACGTGCACGTTGTTGAAGTTCGAATTGGATTCCAAACATAAGTTGGATGGTTTGCCGCAGTTGATATCGGTGAGCAGCGAGGACGCGTCAGGAAACTTACTTCAGGGGAGCAAAATACAGGGCCGATGGAGCGGAGGAGTGTATTATGTGTGGGTTTATGAATGCTTATGGCCAAATGAACCGATTAAGTACCGGGTAGAACTAAGTAATTATTTGAGCGCAACGAATTGCGTGTTGGAATTTGTGGCGCAACCGCGAACGTTGCCGTTGTCGGCAGGAGTGGGAGATCTCCGTCCATTTCCGTGAGTGACAATCGCCTCATTCCGAAAGGCGATGCCGGGGGATTTGAGTTCAGGGATGTTGGTTCAGGATGGCAGGGGATTTTTGCACGAAGTATTCGAGCCATGCGGCGGTGATGCTGGAACTGAGATTGTCTTTTTCTTTTTGGTAATCAGAGATCGATTTGCCCCAGTAGAAGCCGATCCAGCCCCTGGCGAGCGGCTTGGAGCCATCGATAAACTGGTCCAATTCCTGGGTGGAACATCCCAGAGGAAACATTTCCTCAATGACGATTGGTTTGCCGATGTCATAAACGGCGAGTGCTTTGAGTGCTTTATCGATCTGGCCCTTTTTTGGATAGAAATGGAGGCTGACAAAATCGAGGTTTTGGCTGACTTCAGGAGAGTAAAAGAGTGGCTTGGCATTTGCGTAGGTCAACGCCCAGGGGATGGCTCCAACGGTGACGAGGTGGCGTGAATCCACTTGGTGAATGGCTGTGACCATTTGATCCACCCAGGCTTTGGCGATTTGCTTTTCATTGCGCCCGGCGAAATCGAGAGTGAGACGTTGCACGTAAGAGAAGCCACCAAGTTCTCCAGGGGTCCAATCGTGATTGGTTTTATCGTCGTTGACGATGGGTTCATTCATGAGGTCGTAGCAAAAGATGGCGGGGCTTTGATGACATGCACGAGCGACGGCAGTCCAGAAGCGAGCCTGGGTGGCCCATCTTTTTTTCTCAGAAAGCTGGTTATACCAGGCGGGAACGGCTTTTTTATCGTAAGCAGCGAGACCGGTGAGATCCAGGTAAAGGCCGGTTTTCTCAGCCAATGAAACGAGTTGCGACAGTTTTTTGAGTGAAGCTGGATTTGTTTCGGTTTCAGAAACCATGAAACTGCAGATTTGGAGGTGAATGCGAACGGTGGTAGCCCCCATGTTCTTCATTTCCTGAAAGTTCCTCTCGACAGCAGGCCAATCCTTGTCCCAATAAGTTTCGAGCAAACGACTGGACGAGTCGTGATCGTAGTTAAATCCCCAGGGGGTAAATGCCTTGCGTGATCGTGAGAGAATGAACTGCCGGGTTGATTTGTCCACCTGGACGAACTCCATGGACTGGCTGACAGAGTGGGCGGAACGAGGTAAGGCAGTGCAGGCCGAAAGCCATGCAGCAGCAAGGATCGGCAGGAGGAACAATTGGACAAATCGCATTTCAGACGATGGAATTGAGGAATCGATGTGTCCAGCGCGAATTGGGTTATTCCCCTCGCAATTGGAGGCTTACAGTCACTTAGATTAGGCAGAGGGAAAAAGCTCACGTTTTAAATTTCGCATTTTGAAACTTTATTGCGTGCGATTGATTCGAAGAATTATAATACTTTCCTCGTCCTGAATCGTGGTGTTTCCAAAGGAGGGAGTTTGAGTCGGTTATTGAAGTGCCTCGCGGAAGCGCGATGGAGTCACATAACCAACCAGATATGAAAATGATGCCAGGAGTAACGGACGGCGGCCAGAGGCGCAAAACCAGCGCCCTGGCCATTCAATTTTTTAGGGATTCAACTCAGATCCATCAGAACGCAGCAATCGAATCAGCGACCAGGAAAGTTAAGCCAGCGAGCGTTGTTTCTGTGCAAACATTTAGTTATGATCCGTCCCGGACGTTATATCTCTATCAGAAACCATGAATGGTTGTTTTACAATTCGCGGTTGGGTGTTTGGGAGTTTAGTTGGCCTGCATGTCCTGCTCCTTATCGCCGGGACAGCGTTGGCGGCCGGTTTTGCGGATCTTTGTGCGGATCGCACCGCGACCGAACGGGTTTATTACAATCATCGTCTTGAGACCAAGCAGGCCTTTGAGCAGGTGATGCCTCCGGCACTGGTCGAAAAACTGGTGCACAAAGAATTGCAGAAAGAGGCGGCGCTGAAGAAAGCGTGGAACGTGGAGGTCACATCATCGCAGGTGACGGCTGAAGTGGAGCGAATCAATACCACGACGCGTGCGCCTGAAGTTTTGAAAGAACTGAAGGCTGCGCTGGGGAATGATGCCGAACGGTTTGCGAGAACGGTGGCGAGGCCTCTCGTGGTGGAAGGAGAATTGCGCAAGCGGTTCGAGAATGACGATTCACTTCATTTAGCGCAACGACAGGCGATGGAAAAATTGCGCGCCACCTTACTTTTGGCAAGAACGAATGGAGCTGGCACAGACAAATTGATAGAGCTACTAAGGACCCAAAAAGAAGGGCAGTTCGCAATCAGCAGCTGGCAATTGGGCAAGCGTCCGGAAAGCCCGGCTGAACTTGCGGAGCCGACCGAGTTGCAGTTGAAGGCACAAAGAGAATTCGGCCCGAAGGCTCAGATACTTTCTTCACCGGCAGCAGAAAAGGAGCACAAACTTTGGTTTGAGGATATTCAACCCGACCTGCAAAACGTGCTGAGGGCACAGTTGCGGGATGCTGGTGATGTGAGCGCGGTGATTGAAGCGCCAACGGGATTTCTGCTTTATGTGGCCAAGGGAAAGTCATCGACAGAGTTAAGTGCGGCTGTATTATCGCTGGCTAAACGCAGCTACGACGAATGGATAGAGGAGCAAAGCAATTCCAAATGAAAAGGTTTTCCCGGAAAATGAAATTTTCACTGGGCAGTTTTGCCGCTTTGGCAATTGGTCTGGCGTGCCCGGGTTTTGCTCAAAATTATTCCATTGATTGGTATTCCATCGGCGGAGGTGGCGGAACAAGTACCGGCAGTGTTTACTCGGTGAGCGGCACTATCGGACGACCGGCGGTGGGAAGATCGAGCGGAGGAAATTACACATTGGAAAGTGGATTTTGGAGTATTGTTACGGTGCTGCAAACAGCGGGAGGTCCAGTATTGACCCTGGGGCGTTCTGGTCAAAATGTTGTTTTGTCCTGGCCGGACGACGGGGCTGGCTTTCAACTGGAGCAAACTCCTTACGTGACGATTCCCGGGAGTTGGACTGCGCCAACCCAGGCCCGCGCCGTTACCAATGCAGGAGTGATTTCAGTGACGGTGCCGGGGGTGGAGGGATACCAGTTTTTCAGATTGAAGAAGTAATCTGTAATTTTAGTTATTAAACGATTTATTCCTGGCCGGAAGATTTTATTCTCCAGCCAGGAATATTTTTTTCCGAGGTTCGATTAATCGCCGTAATTGAAAGGGTCCTGGAATTTTGGGTCTGTGGTTACGGAGGTGTCGGTCAAGGTCTTGAGGAAGGCAACGAGGGCTGCCTTTTGGGCGGCGGTGAGATTGAGACGTTTTGGGGCGCCAGGGTTGGGAGAGCCGGGAGGGTTGCGCAATGGAGGGCTTAGATTGGGATGGTTGACAATGCCTGAGTTGTAGAACTCCACTACTTCTTCGAGGGTGGCGAATCGACCATCGTGCATATAGGGAGCGGTAAGGGCGATGTTACGCAGGGAGGGAACTTTGAAGAGACCTTCGTCCTGGGGCAGGACGGTGAGTGCGCCTACTCCTTTGTCGATGTAAGGATTTTCCAGGCCATTGTTGTTGATGTTAGGCCCTGGAACGAAATTATCCGTTCCGTGACAAGCTGCGCAAGTGGCGGTGCCGACCTGGCCGAAGAAGATTTGGCGTCCGAGGTTTTCTTCGGTGGTGAAATTGCTGAAGCTTACTGGAATCCCCTGATCGTATTTCGATTTGCTGGAGATAATGGAACGGACGAATTGGGCGAGGGATTTGGAAATGCGATCGCTGGTGACGTTGGTGGTACCGAAAGCGGATTTGAAGAGATTGGTATAGTAGGGTTCGGCGGCCAGTCGATCCGTCAGAGCAGTCAGAGTCATGCCCATTTCGACGGAATTTTGAATGGGCATAAGGACCTGGTCTTCGAGGGTCGCGGCGCGTTCGTCCCAAAAAAAGGCGCGACGCAGGTAGTAGCGGGCGTTACTGAGGCCCATGGAGTTTCGACCGGTGAGGCCGCCGTTGAAGCCGACGCTGAATTTTTTGGAGTCGGCAAAGCCATGGGAAACCTGGTGGCAGGAAGAGCAGGAAATGGATTGGTTGGTGGAGAGACGTTTATCATAAAAGAGAGCGCGACCGAGGGTGGCGGCGGGGTCGGTGACGGGATTGTTGGCAGGAGTGTTATCCTGGTCGACAATGACTGGAGCGAGGAAGTAAGGAGGAAGGGCGGGGGCGGCGTAATTGAACGGCGTCACGGGGAGGTTGAGGGCGGTGGTGACGGTGCTGAAGATATTTTGACGCAAGGGGTCATAAAGAGCGCGGTAAAAAATGTTAGGATTGGTGGGGTTTACAGGAAGTGAGCGAGCGAAATTGCCATTGTGGACTTTGATGGCCTCCAGCTCGGACCAGTTTTTCAAGTCTGCGGAGCCCTTGAGAATCCAGACATGATTGGCAGGGTCGTTGATGGTGATCTTCACGGCGGAAGCGGAGCCTGGGGGCGAAATGGAAAGGGCAGAGCCGATGGGCAAATCGGCACGACTTGAATTGGCCTGGCAGAGAAAGGCACTTAAAAGGGCGCCCTGGATCAGATATTTTCCAACCAGATTTGTTTTCATGGCTGCATCATGGGCGATGCAACCTTAAGGGATCGTGAAGAAGCTGCGGGTAATCGAGGCCGGACTAAAAATCACCAAGGTGTTGTCGCGGAGATGCATTTGCAGGACCAGGAAGCCTGTTGAGGATGAGCCAATATTCCTTGAAGAAATGGACGAGATTTTGCAGATCTTCCGAACGGGTAGGCTTATGCAAAAACGAATTGGCTCCCAGCCGATAAGCCTTATCAATCAACTTACGATCGGACAAACCGGTCAATACAATCTTTAATAATTTTGAACCGATGGAACGCTCTTCCAAAAAACTCAGGACGGCAAAACCGTCCTGCTTGGGCATGTTGAGATCGAGAAGCAAAATGGCAGGAAAAGGATATTTTTCCCGATTGGCGTAGGGGCCCTCGCCACTGAGATACCGAATGGCTTCCAGGCCGTCCGGAACGACCTGAACAGGGTTTTGCACGCCGGCGGACTGGAAGGCACGCAGCAGCATTTGCAAATCCTGCTCCGAATCTTCTGCGATAAGTATGGTTTTCTCAGAGCTCATGAACAGGATATTTATAAATTAATGCAGAATATTTGGCATAGGGGATCGCCCTTAACTTTGCCTTCACCGAATCCCTAGATTTCCTTTCAAGATGCGAAGAGTGAGTCATGTGGTTTTCAATGAAGAGGAGATTATGTTCCAACAGACGAAGGGGCTGAATGATCCCAATGGACGGAGAAAGTTTCACTGATCAATTCGAATAACTGAGAATCAGGAGGTTTCACTGCGTAATGGCAGGCGCCGAGTTCTGCGCAACGTTCCATGTCATAGGGAGAATTCGATGAACTAAGGACAACGACGACGGGTTTATGGAGGCTGCCGCTTTTCAACCATTCGAGGACGTCAAATCCCGTCTTGTGGGGCAACTGCAGATCGAGAAAGACGACCATTGGAAAAGGGAAAAGGATTCGATCCGAATAGGGAGAGGCACCCTGGAGGTAATCGATTGCCTTTTGACCGTCTTCGACGATCTGGATGGGGTTCCGAATACGGGATGATTTGAGAGCGCGGCGCATGAGGAAAATATCGTCCTGGTTATCCTCAACGATTAGTATGGTGTTGGTTTGGGACATGAAAATCAGGAGTGAGTTTCGAGCGCGGGCAATTCAATCCAGAAGCGGGAGCCTTTGCCGATTTCTGATTCGAAATCAACTTTTCCATTCATCCGAGTGACGGCTCTTTTGACTACGGCCAGGCCGATGCCAGTGCCCTGATAACTCTTTTCATCGTGGATGCGGCCAAACATTTGAAAGACGCGGGTGCGATGGTCATCGGCGATGCCGATGCCATTATCCTGAACGGAGAGCACCACATTTTTGTCTTTCCTGAAGGTATAAACGGTAACCTGGGGTTTGGTGCCGGGCTGAACGAACTTGAGGGCATTTCCGATGAGGTTAAAAATGCACTGGGTGAGGAAAGCCTGGTGTCCGACAACCGGGAGCAGGGGAGAAATGACTTTGATTTCCGATTGGGCGGCTTCGAATTGCGGATATTGCTCGATGACATCAAGAACCAGTTTATTAAGATCTATTTCCTGAAATTTGAGATCCGAACGGCTCAAGCGGCTGTAGGCCAGGACATCCAGAGTGAGACGATCCAGGCGATCGGCGCCGCGAATGATTCTTTCGAGGTAACCACAATGTTCCTCCTCGAGCCTGTGCCTGCAATCCTCGAGGAGAGCGCGGGCATAGCCCTGCATGGCTCGGAGGGGGGTGCGCAAGTCATGCGAAACGCTGTAGGAAAAGGCCTCGAGTTCGCCAATGGTTTCCTTGAGGCTCGCGGTCCGTTCCTCAACACATTTTTCGAGATCGACGAGGTGGCGATTAAGTTGTTGCTGCGTTTGGTGGCGAATTTGCTCGGCACGGTTGCGCTGAACGAATTGACCGATGCTCTCAGCAGCAAAAGCAAGTTCGTTGCTAACCGATTCGGAAAGTGAATGCCGGGCAAAGATAGCGACGACACCGACGACAACATCTGCGACGATCATGGGGTATCCCGCAAAGGCAACCATGCGTTCGGCTTTAGCCCATTTTGGATTGCTGATTTCGGGGTCGTTTTGAACGTCGTTGGTAATGTGGGGTCGACGGAATTTGGCGATGCGGCCAATCTTGTAGTCGCCGATTTTTACACGACTGTGCGGACCATCAAGGTGGATATAAAGGCCGGCGCTTGCCTTTAAGATGAGGGTTTCTCCCAAGTCATCCACAAGCCATATGCGGGCAAAGGTGGCATCGAGGTGGTGAACGAAGGACTGTGAGATATGTTGAAGGGTGGGGTCCAGGTCTCCGCTGCCAGCGACACCAGCGGAAATTTCGGCGCGCAAGGAAGTCATCCTGGCCCGTTCTGCCCTGGCCTTTTCGCTTTTCTTCTGTTCAGTGATATCTATGGTGAAACATTGAGTATGAATGAACTTTCCGTCGTCCCAAAGGACGCAGGAGTTGATGACCGCGTCACGCAGGCTGCCGTCCTTGGCCTTTAATTTTGCTTCGTATTTCTCGATTTTTTCACCGGCAGCCAGGCGGTGTAAAATATCGTCAATGATTTCCCGATCCGCGTGGAATTCAGCGATGTGATGCCCTTCATATTCCTCCTTGGAATAGCCGAGCATTTCCAATTCGGCTGGATTGGCCCATTGAATGATGCCATCAGGCCCGACCCAATGCAGACCAATCGTGGCGGTCTCGAAGAAATTGCTTAATTCCTCGGTCCGTCGGCGCAAGGTTTGTTCAAATGTTTTCTGCCCCGTGATATCACGAGCCACGGCAAGGAGTTTATCGGCTTTGCCGTTGGGCCCACAGATGGCACTGACGCGGACGTCCCACCATTTTTGAGTGCCGTGGCCAGTGGAACAAATCCCCTGGAATTGAGAACTGCCACCTTTCAAAGCTTCTCTGACGGCATTTACAGCGAGTTCCCGAGATTCGTCCTGCCAGATATTGGGCCAATAATTATTGGCAATGGTGTTGAAGTCGTCTACCTCCATGCAACGCAACCCGCCTGAATTCATGAATAACAGGCGTCCATCCTTATCGAGGACGTTAATGCAATCAGAGGTGTTTTCGAGGATGCTGCGATTGAATTCCTCGCTACTTTTCAGTGCCTTTTCGGCTTCCTTGCGGGCGGTGATATCGGCGTTGACTTCGAGGATGGCGCGAAGTTTGTTTTGAGTATCGTGATGGGCGACCCATTTGGCAAAGATATGGATGCAGCGCCCATCCTTGCGCCGATGCTGGACCTCGCCTTCCCAGGTGCCGTCGCGAATAAGTTTGTTTTGAATGGACTCGAGTGGTTCGTAGAAATGGGTATTGAGAAAGAGATGGGCAATCTGGCCAGTGGCTTCCTCGCTGGTGAAGCCGTACATGCGCTCCGCTCCTGCGCTCCAAAAAATGATGCGATCCTTGGGGGAGCGAGCGAGGAGGGGAGCTATTTCCAGGAGTTGGGCTTGTTCCCGCAGCCGTTGTTCACTTTCCTTGAGTTCGGAATTTCGGGTAGCCAGCTCTTCGTTCAGGGTGGTTAATTCTTCATTTGCCGATTCGAGCTCCTCGTTGGAGGTTTCGAGTTCCTCATTGAGACTTTGCAATTCCTCATTGCTGGACTGAACTTCCTCGTTAGAGGCCTGGAGTTCTTCGACAGCGGTCTCGTGCTCCTCCTGGATGGAATGAAGCTGCTCCCGCAGTTCGCCCAATTCCTGTTTGACCCTGGCCGAGGGAATCGAGTCGCGATTTTTTTCTGCGTTGCTGTTGGGCAGAGCGGGCGGCAGTATGGTCCCTTTTTCAGGGCGAGACTGTTTTAAAGGTTTTTCGAAAAGAACGAGAAAACAAGGAGCCTTCATGTTCTTCAGCGGGGCGACTTCTATATTTACTTTATTTCCCCGTGTACCAAAACGAACCTCCCGTTCGCGAACGTTTTTGTTCTCCTTTTTCGCTTTGCTGAGCAGCCGCTGAAGCGTAACGGAAAGTCCACCCCTGGCCATCTTGAATAATTGGAAGGACGCTTTTCCCTTGGGAAGCTCCAGGTAGGCGCTGGTATCGCCGCGAAACTGGAGGATTTCAAAATTGTCATCGACCAAAATACTGGGCGGAGTATAGGTGGAGAGAATCAGGCGGTCGGCTTCCTTCTGGGCGTCCTGGACGTTGAACTCCGGCACGGCGATTTGGGGGGAGAAACTGCCAGTGGACAACTTTTGAAGAGGCATCATGGGAGGCCTCTCGGTGCGAATCCAACTGGAGGAGGGCTTCTTCGCGTAGAGACGGTGCGTTTTATCGACTGTCTGAAAGAGGCTTCCAAACTGCCCGATAGACTCAGAAGCGCCGAGCCAGAGGAACCCTTCCGGCTTTATGGCATAATGGAAAGTAGGAATAATTCGTTGTTGAAGGGAAGGGTCAAAATAGATCAGAACGTTTCGACAGGTGACGAGATCGACGCGGGTGAAAGGAGGATTGGCCAGGAGGTTATGCTGGGCAAAAATAACGAGATCACGGATCGATTTTTGGACGCGGAAATTATTATCCTCGGGTAGGAAGAACTTTTTAATGCGATGCGGGGAAAGCCCTTCAAGCTGGGATTTGTTGTACCTTCCGGCGCGGGCCACCTCCAGGACGGAAGCATTGACATCGGTGGCAAAAATCTGAAGAGGAGGCTGCGATCCAGTTTCGGCGGCGAATTCCGTATAGGCGATGGCAAGGGAGTAGGCTTCCTGGCCAAGTGAGCAAGCAGCGACCCAAATGCGGATGGGGTCGGAGCCTTTGTGTTGTTTGACCAGTTTGGGAAATACTTTCTTTTTGAGCAGTTCGAAAGAGGCGGGATTGCGAAAAAAGCTACTGACGTTAATGAGCAAATCCTGGTAAAGAACGTCGATTTCGCGAGGGTTTTCACGCAGGTATCGGGAATAACTTTCCAGGCCTTGGACTTTGGTGGCGGCCATGCGCCTTTGCAGACGGCGTCGCACGGTGTTGGTTTTGTAAAAAGTGAAATCGATCCCGGTTTTGGTGCGGAGGAGGAGAAAGATTTTGCGAAGGTCGACATCAGTCGGAGGGGTGGGCCAGGACATACCCTTTGGTAATTTCTGGCTCCAGGAGGAGGAACCGTTGGTGTCGACTTGGCGCCGCTTTTTGGCATTGGCGGCAGCACGGCCTTTGGTGGATTTGGGGCTGCGAATGACGCGAGCCAACTCTCCAGCGATCTTTTCCGGCGAAAGGACAAAGTCCACGCAACCGGTGGCAGCTGCGGCTCTCGGCATGCTGTTGTACTTCGCGGTGGCTTCATCCTGCGCGAAGGTAAGTCCACCTGCGTTTTTAACGGCCTTCAGACCGAGAGCGCCATCCGACGCGGCCCCGGAGAGAATGACGGCGATGGCATTATCCTTTTGATCTTCAGCGAGTGATTTGAGGAAGAAATCGATGGAGCGGGCTGGACCACCATTTTTTTTCCGAGGGGAGAGCCGCAGGACGGAGTTTTGGAGAGATAAATTACAATTGGGAGGAATAACGTAAATCTGGTTGGGTTCAACCCTGGAGTTGTCGATAATTTCGCGGACAGGCAAAGTAGTGACGCGAGCGAGAAGCTCCGACAAGAGGCTGCGGTGAGTGGGATCGAGATGCTGGACGAGGACATAGGCGACGCCGGCGTCGGTCGGGAGGTTTCTGAGAAGGTCGCTGAATGCTTCGAGGCCACCGGCGGAAGCGCCGACGCCGACGATGCGAACGAAGGGATTCGCGGGACGCCTTGTTCTTGAGATTGGAGTGAGAGAATCAGTTGTTCGACCGTCCCCGTTAAATGTCATTGCCAGCCCGGCTCTGTCTTTCATAAAACGGATTTACCCTACAAATGGGAGCATTAAACGAGCAATCAGGCTTCGCCCGAAAGGCCTCACCCTTATTTAGCCTTAGTTGGGGGAGAAGCGCGTTCCCATTCAAACCAAAAACAAAAGTGTTCTTGTGGAGGTTAGAGAGCCTTGACGCTTTGAGACGGCCCGGTTAAACCAAGGCCATGAAATTCCTCCCTTCGGTTGCGCTCCTTGCCGCTTTCATTATTGCTTTCACTGTGCCCAATGCCTCGGCTGCCGAGGTCAATGTGACTGGCACCTGGAAATGGAATGTGGAGATCGGAGATTTGAAAGTGACACCGCTAGTTAAATTAAAACAGGAAGCAAGTAAAGTTACGGGCACGTTTTCATTCAATGGTGAAGAGGAGACTGCCATTTCGAGCGGCAAAGTGGAAAAGGACGAGATTAGTTTTGTGGTACTTCGGATGCGAGACGACAAGAAAGTCACGACTAATTTTAAAGGCACGATATCAGGCGATACGATCACTGGAAAATGGGATTCGGACTGGAGCGGCGAGAAGCAGAGCTTTGACTGGAAAGCCAAACGTGAAGGGGCGGCAAAGAGCGCGGCTGGAACATATAAATGGACTTTTCTGACCCAGAATGGGGATAGCATTCAACCGGTTTTGAAGTTGAAACAGGAGGGCGTCAAATTAAGCGGAACGGTGACTGGGCGCGATGGAACGGAGACGGAAATCAAGGATGGCAAAGTCGAGGGGGACGATGTGAGTTTCAATGTGGTGCGGGAGATCGGTGGCAATACGGTGACGTTCAAATACACCGGCAAATTGACGGAGAGCGGTATCAAAGGAAAAACCGAAACCAATTTCGGAGGGGATACCCAGAGCCGCGATTGGGATGCAGTTAAACAGAAATAACGATTAGTGAAACGATAAAAGCCAGCGGAGAGAACGAAGAGAGAAGGTATCTCGAAACTGGAAGTTACGTCGCAGTGTCCATTTGGGTTTGACTTGATCTAGTTCCAGTGGAAAATTTGCCTGCTCAGGTTTCAGCCAGTCATATTTCGTTCTGAGATTGATCTGAAGCTGCGCCATTATTCCCATGAACGATGGCGCAAATTTCTTCGTTTGATTACCAGCTTCCGCCTATGGCTTTGATCAATTGGACGGTGGCGTTCAATTGTTGTCCTGTAAGTTGGGCCTGGGCTCTTCTTGTGGCTAAAGCGGCGCGGTTGGCGTCCACCACGTCGAGGTAGTTGACGATTCCGGAGGTGTAGCGTTGGGTGGCCAAATCGGCCGCGCGCTGGGCACTGGCCATGGCCCGGTCCTGGGCGGCGGCCTGCAGGGTGAGGAACTTGATACCGGAGAGGCTATTCTCAACTTCACCGAAAGCTACCAGGACTCGCTGGCGATAATGCGCCACGGCTTCTTCGTAGGCTGATCGTGACCTGGCCAGGTTGGCTTTGTTGCGACCACCGGCGAAAATCGGAAGCGAGAGGCTCGGTCCTATCGACCAGACTTTGCTATCCCAGCTAAAAAGAGAATCCAAATCAGAGCTCACATAACCCGCGGACCCGGTGAGTCGCAGGACGGGGAAGAAGGCGGCCTTGGCGACGCCAATGCGGGAATTGGCGGCGGCCAGCTGGCGTTCCGCTTCGCTGACATCCGGGCGACGCTCCAGCAAGGCGCTGGGCAACCCGGCGGGAATTCCGGGAGCTTTGGGGCTCCAATGAGAACCCGTGGTTTCCAATGGAGCGAGTTTGAAAGTGGAAGGATTGGCACCGAGGAGAATGGCCAAAGCGTTTTCGAGTTCTGCCCTTCGTTGCGCGATGGCAGCACTTTCTGCTTCGGTGAGAGCCACTTCCGTTTCTGCGCGTGCGATGTCCAATTCATTTCCAATGCCACCTTCGAAACGGCCACGGGTCAATTGGAGTTGTTCGTTTCTCAAGCCGAGGGTGCCGGAGAGGGTGGCAATTTCTGCATCGGCTGAGCGAATGGAAAAATAGGTTTGGGCGATGTCTGCCTGCAAGGTGAGGAGCACGTTCTGCCAGGCGGCAACAGTAGCACCGGCTTCAGCGCGGGCTCCTTCGAACCCGCGCTTAATCCGTCCCCACAAATCTATTTCGTAACTGAGGTCGACTGGAGCCGTGAGCGTGTTGGCGGTCACATTTCCGAAACTCGGGATTTGATTGGGCGAGTACTTCTGCCTTTGGAAGCTCGGATCGAGAGTGATGTTGGGAAAAAACTGGCTTCTGGCCACCCGTGCGCTGGCTCGCGATTGGTCCACGCGAGCGACCGCGGCTTTGAGATCCTGGTTTCCGGTGAAGGCTTGCTCTTCAAGTTCGTTCAGTTGCGAATCGCCGAAGATTTCCCACCATTTGCCTTTGGAGGAGTCATCGAGAGGTTTGGCTTCCTTCCATTTATTGGTGGAATCCAATGATTTATAGCTTTCAGGGGTGGGTGTGGAGGGGCGTTGATAATCGGGACCGACAGCGGCATTGGCGCTGAACAGAGCCAGAATAAGGAAGATGGTTATGGCGCCTTTGGCGAGGCCAGGGAGTGGATGAGAAGAGGTCGGAACGGCAGCGACTTGTTTCTTTTTGCCCATCACCAGGACGTAAAAGACCGGGGTGAGAAATAGACCGAAGAGAGTCACGCCGATCATTCCGGAAAAGACGGCGACGCCCATGGCCTGGCGCATTTCGGAGCCAGCGCCGTGTGATTTCACCAGTGGGAAAACACCGGCGATGAAAGCAATGGAAGTCATGAGGATGGGGCGGAGACGGAGCCTGGAGGCCTCGATTGCAGCATCTTTTGCAGAAAGGCCGCCTTCGTCCTGTTTATGCTTAGCGAATTCGACAATCAGAATGGCGTTCTTACAGGCCAAACCTACCAGCACAATAAGCCCAATCTGGGTGAAAATGTTGTTGTCGCTGCCCTTAAGCCAAACACCGGCAATGGCGAAGAGGAGGCAGAGAGGAACAATGAGAATGATGGCGATGGGGAGGCGCAGACTTTCGTATTGGGCGGCGAGCACCAGGAAGACGAGGAGGATACAGAGCGGGTAGATGTAGACTGCGGAGTTGCCAGCGAGAATGCGTTGATAAGTGAGGTCGGTCCATTCAAAGGCCATACCCTTGGGAAGATTTTCACTGACCAGTTTAGCCATGCTTGCTTCGGCCTGGCCTGAACTGCGACCTTGAGCGGGGCCGCCATTGATTTCCGCTGCCGGGTAGCCGTTGTAACGCATGGCGCGATCCGGCCCATAGGCCTCCTTCACTTTAACCAATGTTCCGAGGGGGATCATTTGCCCGGCGGCATTGCGGGTTTTCAAGCGGGTGATGTCACTGGGTTTATCGCGGAACTGGGCATCGGCCTGGGCGACGACCTGGAAGGTGCGGCCAAAGCGGTTGAAGTCGTTGATGTAGAGCGAACCCAAATAGATCTGCATGGTCTCGTACAAATTCTGGAGGGGCACGCCCTGCAATTTGGCCTTGAGGCGGTCGATGTCTGCGTTGATTTGCGGGACGTTGATAGTAAATGTGGAGAATACACCTTCCAGACCTGGATCCTCATGGCCCTTTGCCATGATGGACTGAACGTTTTGAAAGAGGAGATCGTTGCCGAGATCGGCTCGGTCTTCGACGAACATTTTGAATCCACCGATCGTTCCGAGGCCGTTGACAGGAGGAGGAGGCACTGTGAGCACGAAGGCTTCCTGGATCACTCCAAAGGCCTGGTTCATCTTGCCAGCGATGGCGAGGCCGGACATGTCAGCGCCCTTCCGTTCTTCAAACGGTTTAAGACAGAAGAAGACGATTCCCGCGTTGGGGGCGACGCTGAACCCGCTGATGCTGAGCCCAGGAAAAGCAACCGCGTCCTGAACGCCCGGGATTTTCATTCCTATCTCCGACATCTTGCGTATGACTGCTTCAGTGCGGTCGAGAGAAGAAGCGTCGGGAAGCTGAGCGAAGGCCACGAGATATTGTTTATCCTGAGTTGGCACGAAGCCGGTTGGAACCTTATTGAAGCTCCAGCCGGTCAGAGCGAGGAGGCCGAGATAGATGACGACGGCGGCGATGCTCTTGCGAATCACACTGGCAACGCCTGCGGAGTATTTCCGTCCGGTCCATTCAAACATGCGGTTGAAAGGACGAAAAAACCAACCCAATGCCTTGTCCATGACGATGGAAACGCGGTCTTTCTTTTCGCCATGGGCCTTGAGAAGGAGAGCGGCAAGGGCAGGGGAAAGAGTGAGGGAATTGAATGCAGATATGACCGTCGATATGGCGATGGTGATGGCGAACTGTTTATAGAACTGACCGGTGAGGCCGCTGATAAATGCAGTAGGAACAAACACAGCGCACAGCACCAGGGCGGTGGCAATGATGGGGCCTGTCACTTCGCTCATGGCCCGTCGCGTGGCTTCATGCGGTTCGTAACCGAGAGCGATATTTCGTTCGACATTTTCGACCACGACAATGGCGTCATCGACCACGATGCCGATGGCGAGCACCAATCCGAAGAGGGAGAGAGCGTTAATGCTGAAACCAAAGGCGAGCATGACGGCAAAAGTTCCGATGAGCGAAACTGGGACGGCAGCCAAGGGAATCAAAGAAGCGCGCCAGGTTTGCAGGAAGATTATGACGACGATGACGACGAGGAGGACGGCCTCGACGAGAGTTTCGACCACGGCGTGAATGGAATTGCGAACGAACACGGTGGGGTCGTAAACCACAGAATAATCAATTCCTTCAGGAAAACTCTTTTTCAGTTCTTCCATTGTTTTGCGGACATCGTCGGAGAGCTGAATGGCGTTTGCGCCAGGAGACTGGAAAATGGGAAGAGCCACGGCAGTTTTGTTATTGAGGAGAGAGCGGAGGGAATAACCGGACGCGCCGAGTTCCACGCGGGCCACATCTTTCAGGAAGGTCTTTTCGCCGTGCTCACCAGTTTTAATGATAATGTCACGGAATTCACTTTCTTCGATCAATCGGCCTTTGGTGTTAATCTGCAGCTCGATATCCGTTGGCCGGCTGACTGGTTGCTGGCCGATGCCGCCTGCTGCCACCTGGACATTTTGTTCACGAATGGCATTGACGACATCGCTGGCGGTCAACCCTTTGGCAGCAACCTTGTTGGGATCGAGCCAAATGCGCATGGCGTAATCGCCCGAGCCGAAGATTTGCACGGAACCGACGCCAGGGACGCGAGCCAGCAGGTCTTTGACTTGAAGGGTGGCGAAATTGCGGACATAGATTTCGTTGTAGCGATCATTGGGAGAGAAAAGGTGGACGACCATGGTGAGGTCGGGCGATTGCTTGATGGTGGTGACGCCGAGACGCCGCACGTCCTCCGGCAATTTGGGCAGGGCCTGGTTAACGCGGTTCTGGACCTGGACCTGAGCTTTGTCGATGTCTGTTCCGAGTTTGAAGGTGATGGTCAGGGTCATGACGCCGTCGCTGGTGGACTGGGAGAACATGTAGAGCGAGTTGGCGGCGCCGTTGATGGCTTGTTCAAGAGGGGCGGCGACGGTGTCAGCGATGGTTTTAGGATTCGCGCCCGGGTAGGTGGCCATGACCACGATAGTGGGAGGCACGACTTCAGGGTATTCGCTGATGGGGAGGCGAAACATGGCGATCAATCCGAGGAGGAAAATGACGGCCGAGAGAACGCCAGCGAAGATGGGTCTCCTGATGAAGAAATGGGAAAAGTTCATAGATGGTCCGTTTGGTAAGGACGATTAATTAATGTTGGGCGACTTCTGCGCTGGGGCTGGCATTGGTGGCGCCAGCAGGTTGGGCATTGACTGGCGATCCGGGACGGACGCGTTGCAGGCCGTTGACAACCACCTGTTCCCCGGCTTGAAGCCCATTGCGGACGATGCGCTTGCCATTGAAGGAAGGCCCCAGGGTAATCGGACGATAGGCAACAGTATTGGTGGAAGTGATGGTGAAGACGAATTTCTGGGCCTGATCGGTGCCGATGGCGCGTTCGTCAATGAGGAGCGCTGTGTGTTTTTCACTTCCGGGGATGCGGATGCGGGCAAAGAGACCGGGCACGATGCGGGTATCGGTATTGGGGAATATGGCACGAAGCAAAATGCTGCCAGTAGCAGGATCGACACGATTATCAAAGGATTCAATGTAGCCTTCGTGCGGGTAGCCTTCTTCATCAGCCAATTGCAACTGGACAGGGATTTTGGGCTGCTCGCCTGAGGTTACTTTCTGCGATTGGGCGATTTTGTTAAATTTCAACAGGGAATTTTCATCCACATCCGCATAGACGTGAATGGGGTCAACGGAAACGATGGTGGTGAGCAGAGTGGTGGTTCCGGCGACACCGCTGGCGTAATTACCTTCAGTCAGGAGGGCACGGCTCACGCGACCATTGATGGGAGAACGGATTTCGGTGAATTCCAGATCGAGTTTTGCTGAATCGCGAGCGGCTTCAGCACCCAATAATGCGGCCTGCGCCTCGAGGAAGCGGGCCTGACGGGCATCGGCTTCCTCGGTGGAGATGGCTTTGTTGGTCAGGAGCTGGGCAGTGCGTTTGGCTTCGCGCTCGGCGTTTTCAAGATGGACTTTGGCCTGGGAATATTCCGCCTGACGACGATCGAAATCCGCCTTGTGCCAACGAGGATCGATTTCAAAAAGCACATCGCCCTTTTTCACCATCTGGCCGGATTGAAAACGGACGGCGCGGATATGGCCGGAAACGCGAGGGCGCACCTCGACTTTTTCAATGGCATCGGTATAGCCGGTAAACTCATTCCACTCGACGATCTCCTGTTGTTCCACAGGAGCGATGGTAACGACAGGGGCCTGGGGAGGCTGCGAAGTAACCTTGGGGGAACATCCGGCAGCAAGGAAAAGAGATGCGAGAGGGAGCGCTAAAAGGGAGCAGCCAGGGAGATACTTTTGGAAGCTAAGATTCGGTAATTTGAGTTTCATAAGCAAGGGATGGATAGCCAACTGATTAGTCAAGTAAAAATTTAAAGAAATTAAACGGAGACGGGTTGGCGTGAGCTCACGCCAAGGATGGCCAACGCACCATTCCACATTTCCTTTAAGACATCGGTGTCGTTGAGGATACGGGCCTGGGTAAGGAGACCTTCGGAGTAGGCAAAAAGAATTCGGGCAGTAACCGCGGGATTTTCCACATAGATCAGACCGATGGCGTGGGCATCGCGAATGGCCGATTCAAAATATTGGTGGTGATGCTGAAAGACCTTTTGGATTTTGGTGCGCAATTTTGCTTCGGAATTACAGATTTCGGCACCCAGGGCGAAGAGAGGACAGCCTTGCACAGAGCCGTATTGCTTCTTCATCTCCAGTTGTTTTTCGTAACCGATCTGGAAAAACTGCTGCAATCGCTCGAGCGGAGGAACCGTGGGGGAGAAAACGGCATCCAGTGACGAGCGATACTTCTCCCAGCATTCATCGAGGGCCACAGAAGCAAGATCAGCTTTGTCATCGAAAAAATGGTAAAAACTACCTTTCTTGACGCCAGCCTTGTCGCAGATCTGGTCGATGGTGGTCTGGCCATAAGAGCCAGTCCACATCAGCTCCCAGACAGCTGAAACAAGTTTTTCTCGCGCATCGCTTACCCGACCCATAATTAGACTATTCACAGTTGTTGTCTGTTTAGTCAACAATTTATTTTAAATATTTGCGATAGCTCCCATTCCGGTCCGGTTGTTCAGGCGACGAGGCTATTTCCCATCGAAAGCACGCTTTAGTTTCGCAATGTCCAATTTCTTCATGTTCATCATGGCCGCGAAAGCGCGTTGGGATTTTTCGGCGTTTGGATGAGAGATTAATTTTGGAAGTATTTTGGGGACGACCTGCCAGGAAAGGCCGAACTTGTCCTTGATCCAGCCGCACTGTTGAGAAGCAGGATCGGCTCCGCGTTTCAATTTGTTCCAGTAATAATCGACTTCCTTTTGATCTTCACACTCGATCTGAAAGGAGATGGCCTCACTGAGTTTAAAGATGGGTCCGCCATTGAGGCCGGTGAAGGATTGGCCGTTCAATTCAAAGGCGACGGTCATGACAGTACCGGGCTTGCGGCCATGGATTTCCTTGCCGACCTCGCCGTAACGGGAAATTTGGGTGATCTTCGATTTCTTGAAAATGGAAACGTAGAATTTGGCGGCATCTTCAGCTTCGTGGTCAAACCAGAGGCAGGGAGTGATTTTAAATTTCATGATTTTGGGGCTTATTAAGAGTTATAGAATCGTTCGTTCAAATATATGACGAACGAGCCATCCGCAAAAGGACAGGCAATGAAAAAAAGTTTTCGAGGACGGAAGGATTGGGGATAGCGAGATTTTGTGGTTGTATAAATCAGATCAGGCTTGGCAGTTGTTTGCTGAAGGGCATGTTTGTTTGGCGCACGGTGGTTCCAATTGGATGGTGATGTGATCTATTTTATAGGCCTTTCTTAAGTTCGAAATAATCCCGGGCAGTAGATTTGGATTTATTGTTTCAGTTTGCATCACGAGATGGGCTGTCAAAGCGGATTCGGTGGTGCTCATGGACCAAATATGCAAGTCATGAACGGTGGCTACTTCGGGTAGTTTGGTAAGATAGTTTCTGACAGCGGCGATATCCATTCCTGGTGGAACGGCATGCAGTATCATATTGATCGAATCCTTGAAGAGGTCCCAGGTTCCATAAACGATGACGGCGACGAGAAGCAGGCTGACCACCGGGTCGATCCACATGGCTCCAGTGAAATAGATAATGATCCCGGCAATGACAACACCGAGGGAGATTCCGGCATCGGCAGCGAGGTGGAGGAAAGCACCACGAATATTCATGTCGCCTTTGCGACCGGAAAAGAAGAGCCAGGCGCTGACACCATTCACGACGATGCCGGCAGCGGCGACCCAGATGACGGTGACCCCATTGACCGCCTCGGGATGATTAAGCCGGGTAATTGCTTCCCAGGCAACGGCTCCCATGCTGATCAAGAGCAGGGTGGCATTGACAAAGGCGGCGAGTATCGAAGCGCTGCGCAAGCCGTAGGTGCGATGTTTTGTGGAAGCCGTTTTGGCAAGGCTGGCAGCCCACCAGGCGAGGAGCAGTCCCAGGACATCGGTGAAATTGTGGCCTGCATCGGCCACCAAAGCGAGGGAATGGGAGATCAAACCAAAAACCACCTGGAGGACGACGAGGGTGAGATTGAGCAAGACACCGACGGCAAACGCGCGATTGAAATCTTTGGGGGCATGGGAATGGCCGAGTCCGTGGGAATGGCCTTCGTGGTCGTGGTCGTGGTCGTGGTCGTGGTCGTGGTCGTGGTCGTGGTCGTGGTCGTGGTCGTGGTCGTGGTCGTGGTCGTGGTCGTGGTCGTGGTCGTCGCGCATATTAGTAAT
>JAQGOY010000132.1 GCA_028293375.1 Verrucomicrobiales bacterium
CTCCCACACTCCGAGAAGTGGCAACCCGACTATTGCAGATACCCTGGGACTACAAAGACGAGATACGAGATGATCTTCGAGTGTTTTATCATGAGACGACCTTGAGAAAACTGATGGCGCTCCGAAAATATTTTGTGGGGAAAAAAGAAAATGGACCGCTCGACAAGACTGATTCGTGGATTCAAATGGTATCCTTGAATCGATTGACTGGGCACTCGCCCGGATTCTTTTCGGTCTACACGCTGCCCCCGAACCAGGCAGTTTCAGTCGTGTCCCAAATCAAGATCAACGAAAAAAGAAATCAGGTTCCCCCTGTTCGGGACGTTGAGCAGATTATTCTTAAAAAGACAAAGCAGCTGTTAAACGATCTTTCGTTGGAAGAAATCGTCAACTTGAAAAAGGCTTCGGGGGGCCATTTTTTGTTGAACCAGAACTGTGCTCAAACGGGACAAATCCCACCTGACTCGGTTTCGCTGGTCGTAACGTCGCCGCCATTCCTGGACGTGGTGGATTACGCGACGGACAATTGGCTTCGCTGCTGGTTCCTGGGAATCGATGCCAAAGAGATCGAAATCACCATCCTGAAAAAGCTGGAAAAATGGCAGGAGGCAATGTCCAAAGTGTTTCGCGAATTATCGCGAATATTGAAGCCGGGAGGCCATGTGGCTTTTGAAGTAGGAGAAGTCCGAAACGGTAAAATCAAGTTGGAAGAAACTATCGTTCCATGCGGACAACAGGCGGGACTTGAATGTGTGGCGATCATGATCAACGCGCAGGAATTCACCAAGACAGCCAACTGCTGGGGAGTGGACAACAACACGAAAGGAACCAACACGAACCGCATCCTGATTTTTCGAAAACCGGATGAGGGAAGGATCGTTTGACAGGGAAGGACAAGCCATTAGATTCCAAGCTCATGTCGAAGCCAGCAGCGGGACGTTTCATCAAGTTAAGAGGCGTTCGCCATAACAATCTAAAGAATCTAAACCTCGATTTGCCGACCGGCAAACTGATCGTGATTACCGGGCTCAGCGGTTCCGGAAAAAGTTCACTCGCATTTGACACCCTCTTTGCGGAAGGACAGCGCCGCTATGTGGAAACCTTTTCGCCTTATGCGCGGCAGTTCATGGATCGGATGGATAAACCGCAAGTCGACAGCATTGAAGGCATTCCGCCAGCGATCGCGATTGAGCAGCGCAACTCGGTCAAGAGCACGAGATCGACGATCGGCACGATGACCGAGATAAACGACTACATCAAAGTGGTGTGGCCGAGCCTTTCAAAACTATATTGCCATCAATGCGGCGCGCTGGTGGAAAAAGAATCATCCAATAAAGTTTGGGATAAGGCGACGGCGCGCTGGAACCAGGTGGAAGTGCTGGTCGTTTTTAAACTCCCGCTGTCGGATAAATTTGGTTTTGCAGCCTGCCTGGACCTTTTGCAAAAGCAGGGATACCAGCGTGTTTTGATAGAAAACGATGTGCTCCGGATTAGCGACCTGAAGCAGGATTCGGTGAAGAGCTTTATCCGGGTGGTCCAGGACAGGGTGAAGATAAGCAAAGAAAACAAAAGCCGCTTTCTGGAAGCATGCGAGCAGGCTTATCATTTCGGCAAAGGGCAATTGTGCCTGCATTTACTGAACGAAAACGGAAAAGCGACGGAAGGATGGAATTTCAGCAGCCACCTGCATTGCCCCAAATGCGACATCGAGTTCAAAGAACCATCGCCTGCTCTTTTCAATTTTAATCATCCGGTGGGAGCATGCCCTGCGTGCCGGGGATTCGGGAGAATCATCACGCTGGATTATCAACTGGCAATTCCGGATCCAAGCCTGAGCCTGGCAAAAGGAGTAGTGAAACCGTGGCAAACCGGGCAGGGAGAAGAATCCCACCAGGACATGCTCAAGTTCGCCAAAAAAAGAGGAATCCCAACCAACATTCCTTTTTTAGAAATGAAGGCAGAAGATCAGAAATGGTTGATTGAAGGAGACCCGGGCTACGGACAAAACGGGGTGGAATGGCCAACGGCCTGGTATGGAATCAAAGGATATTTTAGATGGCTGGAATCCAAAGCGTACAAGATGCACGTGAGGGTGCTTTTGGCGCGGTATCGATCATACGTGGAATGCCCGGAGTGCAAGGGCAAGCGATTTCAGCCGGCGACTTTGCGGTTCAAAGCCAGTGTCCCAGGCAGCAATGAACAATTGACGATAGCTGATTTTCAACAACTTTCGGTAGGCAAAGCGCTTCAGGCAATCACGGCCTGGCGGGCGGGTCGAAAGCACAATGTGAAAGATCCTGTGAGCCTTGGATTGGGTGAATTGGAAGCACGTCTGGGTTACTTGAAAACAGCGGGGCTTGAATACCTGACGCTGGATCGCCCGACCCGTTCACTTTCGGGTGGTGAAACAGAACGGGTAAACCTGACGACCTGCCTGGGGTCGAGGCTGGTGAACACCCTTTTCGTCCTGGACGAGCCGAGCGTGGGACTGCATCCGAGGGATACGGACCGTTTAATTGCCATTCTCACGCGCCTGAGGGATGCCGGAAATACGGTGGTGGTGGTGGAGCATGAGGCAAGCGTGATGGCAGCGGCGGACGAGATTATCGACCTGGGGCCGGGGCATGGGGAATCCGGCGGGGCGATTGTATTCCAGGGGACCTACACGGAATTGCTGAAATCGAGACGATCACTGACGGGAGCTTATTTAAACAAGGAAAAACAGGCAGCGTTGCCACACGAAGAGCAGCAAATAAAAGAGGAACATTGGGATTGGCTCCGGATCGAAAACGTGAACGCCCATAATTTGAAAGCGATATCCGTCGCGATTCCGAAGAATAAATTTGTGTGCGTCACCGGGGTCAGTGGATCGGGAAAAACGACGCTTATACGCGAGGCTCTTTTTCCGAATCTGGTGAAACTAATTGCAGCAGCTCAATCTGAAAAAGCAGGAGCTGACGACACTGAATCAGAGGAGGCGGAAATGGCTGAGGACCACGTGATTCCGGTGAAGATTTCAGGATATGACAATTTGCATTCGGTGATCATGGTGGATCAATCGGCGATTGGCCGCACACCGCGCTCCAATCCTGCTGTTTAAGTGGGGGCCTTTGACGACATTCGAGAAGTCTTCGCCCAATCACCGGCGGCCTTGCAAAAAGCGCTCAACGCAAGCTCCTTCAGTTTCAATTCACCCCAGGGACAGTGCGAAAAATGCAAAGGGGCGGGCTTTGAAAAAATCGAGATGCAGTTTCTCAGCGATATCTTTGTGAAGTGTGCGGAGTGCGAAGGAAAAAGATATCGGCCGCACATCCTGGAAGCCCGAATTCCAATCGCTCCAGCGCCGGGGAAAAGCGTGAACGCATCGTTGCCGGAATCAATCAACATTTCGGAGATGCTGGAATCCACTGTCGACGAGGCTGCCGACATTCTGTGCGCATTTACCAGCAAGCAAGCGAAACGTGCGGCGCGAAAAATTGAAATCTTAAAAGAGGTGGGGCTGGGATACCTGCGACTTGGACAGCCAATCAACACCTTGTCTGGAGGCGAATGCCAGAGGCTGAAATTGGCAAGCTACCTCGCCGAGCATGTGGACGAGGTGGAAAAAGCAAAAAAACCGGCACTTTTTCTTTTTGACGAACCGACCACCGGCTTGCATTTCGAGGATGTTCGAATCCTGTTGCAGGTGTTCCGCAAACTGGTTCACCTGGGTCATTCGGTGCTGGTGATCGAGCACAATATGGATGTCATTCGCTCGTCGGACTGGGTAATCGACCTGGGCCCGGACGCGGGAGAAAATGGCGGGAAGATAGTCGGGACCGGGAGTCCAGCACGAATCGCTTCGATCAAAGAAAGCCATACCGGAAAAATCCTTCGGCAATATTTCTAAGAGTGCCGACAGGGCTGTCAGAGTTCCCCTACTCCTCCTATTGCCTGATATACCGTTCCAAGTGGCGCGAGGTATAAATCACGACATGTTGTAAATGGAAACTCGTGAACAACCCAAAAAAGGCAGATATGAAACTCAAAAAAATATTTATGGCGCTGGTGGCGCTGGCGATTGCTTTCGGGGCAGTAATTACAACAAAGGCTGTCGAAGTGACAACCAAGACCAAGACGACCGATAACGGAGCTGAGCTGAAAGTTGAAAAAAAGACCACCACAACTGCACCAGGGACGGTGAATATAAATACCGCCAAGAAAGAAGAACTGGAGGGCCTGGAAGGAATAGGTGCCATCCGCGCCCAAAAAATCATTGATAACCGTCCTTATAAAACGGTGGATCAATTGATCAATGCGGGGATTCCTGAATCGACGGTTAAAAAACTTCGTCCGCAACTGACAGCCGGTGGAATTCTTAGCACAGGACTGGGCCAGAAAAGTGGAACGATCATCAATTTAAATACGGCCTCCCGGGAACAATTGGAAGCACTGGATGGGATTGGTACGATCCGAGCTCAGAAAATAATTGATAACCGTCCTTACAAAGCGGTGGAAGATTTGATCCGCGCGGACATCCCGAAATCAACCATCGATAAGATCTCACGACAGGTGACGGCGGATAACGGGATTGCGATTTCAACGAAGAGCGACACCAAAAAAGTGGGCATAGTGAATCGCACAACATCCGTAAGCGATCCAGCAGGGGCGGAAATCAAAGTGGACAAAAAGCCAAGAGTTTCCGTATCGCGAGTTCCTGCAGGTGTCCGAGTCAATATTAACACGGCCACGAAGGCGGAGCTGGAAGCGCTACCCGAAATTGGGCCCATAAAGGCCCAGGCGATCATTGAAAATCGACCTTACAAAACGTCCGAAGAAGTGATGAAAGTTCCAGGAATTAAAGAAGGCACTTATGACTCAATCAAGGACATCATCACGGTGAAATAAAGAATATATCACAAAAAAGCCCTCTGAAGTTTCGGGGGGTTTTTTTGTGTCGATCACCTAGCGAAAATTCGATGGGAAGCCCCAGGAGATCGAGCGCCGTCATTGGGAAGAGTCGCGAAGGCACCAGAGTTGTTTGTAGGTACGCAGGATTACAGCACCCTGCCCCATGGCCAGGGTGGAATTGGTGAATTCCGGAATAGAGTTAATCCCGAGAACCTCAAACTTTGGGGCTGCCTTTAGGACGAATGTCTCCCCGGATTGATTAGGGACGTAAATTCGATCCCCGTTCAGGACCATGGCAGACCAAGAATCCGATTTGGCCCCCTGCCCTTTCAAACGCTCTTCATAAACTAATTTGCCGGTTTTTACCTCGACACAACGAACAAAACCTTCACCGGACAAAATGTAATAAAAGCCGTCTTTGATAACGCCGGCGCCAATGAAATTCTTCTTAAGACGGGGTTCCTGCCAAAGTCGGTGAGTCGCGGTAACATCTCCGCTACCACCCGGCTTCACGGCCATGGCACCTCCAAAATATCCACCAAAGGTGACCAGAATTCCGTCATCAAAAGTGGGTGAAGTATAAATTAAAGGATTGAGCCCCTTGCAACGCCAGTATTCTTTCCCGGATGTTGGGTCGAACGAAATCAAGTCTTCTGTGAAGGAAAAAATCAGTTCTGTTCGTTTGCCAATATCCACTGTCATGGGAGTGCTGAAACTGCCCATGATCCCGTGGGGATTTCCAGCGAAACCATCCACCCTATCTTTGCTGGACATTTCCGCAAGCGGAACATCCCAGGCCTTCTTACCAGTGGATTTATGGAAGGCCGCAAGATGGGAATTGGTTCCCGGCCCCTGGTAAACGACGCACAAATCTCTGTAAAGAATCGGGGAGGAAGCGTATCCCCAAACGTGAGTAACAGGTCCCAGTTCAGTATGCCATAACTCATTTCCTTCGAGATCGTAGGCGTACATGCCCGGAGTACCAAAATGGGCGATCACCACTTTTCCATCGGTCACCGGGGAGGCGGCGCAGTAGGGATTCGCTTCATGGGTGGGCTCGCTTTCCTTGTAGATAACGCCCTTTTGCCAGAGCTGCCGCCCAGTCTTCAAATCGAAGCAAAACAGGCCGCGGAAGTTATCTTTTTCAATAGCCTGGGTGATAAAAATTTTATTCTGCCAGATAATCGGTGATGAATTGCCGCGGTCAGGCAACGAGACATGCCAGGCGACATTCTCCGTTTGGCTCCAGGTTAGAGGAATGTTCTTTTCTTGGGAGATGTTGTTCTCAGAAGGTCCCCGCCAGGAAGGCCAGTTCTCGGCCTTGGCCACCAAAGCCCCGCTGAAACAGGCGGCAATTAACAAAAGATATCGAGTCAAAAAGAGCATGAATGAAAAGTTAGGCAATTTGGGGGAAAAACCAAGAGAATTGGAGCGGAGACGACGACTAAACGACTGCGGTTAGCGTATCTCGATTTAAAATCTGAGCTCAAGGAAGTGGCAGTTTGGCGATGGCGTCCAACACTTCGGCCACGGGTAGCTTATCGAGACCGTGCCTGGCGTGGAGAATTTGGATGTTCGGGCCTGGGGGCCTCCAGATTTGGAGATTGGAATCACCCCAGAGAAGCAATCCCGGCATGCCGACGGCGGCAGCAATGTGGCTAATCCCTGAATCATGGCCGACAAAGGCCTGGCTGGCAGCCAATTGACGTGTGACTTCAACCAGAGGTTTGTTAAAGAGTAGTTGAACACGATCCCGGCCGATGTGGTCAGCGAGGCGTTCCAGCTTCTGACCTTCGGCTTCCCCACCGATCAAGAGAAACCGGTGAGTAGTCGTGGCAACCAGGTTTCGAATCAGCTCGGCCCACTGTTGTTCAGGCCAGTTTTTGCGCTCGCTCCCACTGCCAGGATGAATGGCCAGAGTATTTTCGCCTTGTTTGGCCATTTTTTTCAAGTTGAGCCTTGGAAGCGGGCTGGCGCCGAAAATGGCCAGCCGCTGCAAAGGTTTTAAGAACACCTCGGAAGCGGCAACCCCATGGGATTCATCAGGCCGATGCGGTCCCTGGACGAATTGGAACTTTCCGCAGGACCGGATATTTTCCTGAAAAATTCCGTCGGGATCGAAAAGATAAGAGACAATGATGGAAAATGATTCAAAATAGCGAATCCATTCAGGATTAAGTGTGGCCCGGCGCGCAAAGAAACCAGCGAGTTCACGGCTCTCAATGGAGCGAGTGTCGTCGACCAGACCATAATAAAGAGCGACTTCTGTAACTTTCGGATACCCCAAAACGTGAATCTCTGTTTTAGGAAACATTTCGCGCAAGGCGGAAAAGACAGGCAGAGTCAAAATGAAATCGCCGATGGCTCCGCCCCGGATGACGAGGATTTTACCTTTTGCAGATTCGGACGGCATGCGTAAGCTTTGCAGCCAAATCCAGTTCGTCAAGCATGAGAAGAAAGATGGGTGCAATCAGGGCAGGTCCTATGGAGAAGCGAGTAGACATCGCGTCTTAACATGAGAAAGAGAAGGGTTTATTTTTGGTTGGGGTTATGAAAAATAAAATAATAAATTATGGGATTGTGACGGGGACGGCGCTCGCATTAATGACGGGATGCGTCACGCGAACGCGAACAGTTTATGTGCATGATAAACCGGTTAGAGAAATAGTGGTGACAGAGGCTCCGCCTGCGGCAACGGTGGAAATCCGCCCGGCGATACCAAGCCCGAACCATTACTGGGTGCCCGGTTATTGGATTCGCGGTGGTAATCAATGGGTCTGGACGCCAGGACATTACGAAGTAAAACCGCGCGGCTATTCAAGATATGTGGAAGGCAGCTGGGTAAGGACACGTGGAGGATGGGTTTGGCGGGAAGGTCATTGGAAGTAGGGCAAAAAACGCCCTGAATTCAGGAATTTACGCTCAAAAAATGAGTATGGTGTCCGGCAGAGGGAGGTTCACCTTCCCTGCCGGCATTTTTTTGCACGAGGCAAGAAGTCTAACCCGATGTCAGACAAATACCTACATGCCTTTTGAAATAAGTGGGCTATCGTTACCTAATTGGATCATGAGTGACGACGAACTCAAGAAGTTAAACGACGAATTGGAAGCTTTAATCAAGCAGAACAGAGTCTTACTGTCCCAATTAGACCGGATAAAGAAAAAAAGTGTGAGGAAGAAAAAGCCCACGAAAAGAACATCGAGCAAGAAGAAAAATTAAGTCTTGGTTAGACTACTTAAGACATTTTTGTATTTTTTTCTGAAGCGAAAGAAGTTCTGCCTGAGTCCGACGAAGTTGAGCTTCGATAAGATTGATGCGCCTGGTGAAAGTTTCTTGAGAAGTTTTTTTACTGTTCTTCGAAATTGGCACCGCCCCCTTTAATTGCCCTTTTTTTGCCTTCATGGGATAAGGTAGGTCCTAAATCCAGAATCGGCATCCTTACCAAGGGAGGTGGGTGCACACTAGAACAATTTGAGAAACCGCCGTGGCGGGATAGGGTATTCCCTAGATCAAAAGAGGGGGGTTCCCGGTTAATCCTTTTTCTTTCTGGATTATTATGATCATGAAAGAAAACGACGCGCCTGCCCGGTCAGAAATGTAAAAAAAGGGACTTTATAAATAATGTCCAATTCGCTAAAACAACGACACTCCTTATGCCATTTGTAAAAGTATCTCACCCGAAATCTCAGGATCCCAAAGCAGAAGATTTTTTCATCAATTGTGACCACATTGTTCGAATGAATCCCAAGGACAGTGGGTCGCTGCTGTTTTTGCGTGACGGGTCCACGGTGTTCGTGGAGCAGGCACCCGATACGATTGCAGATTATGTGGAACAATTGGAAACGAATCGCAGAGCCCTGGTCCCGATTGTTCAGGCGGCACCAGAAGAAGTGAACAGCGATCCGGGCGCTGCATTCATCACTTAACGCGGCGGGCTGGTTAATCCAGATAGGGAATGGTCAAGGGGCCTTGAGGAAGCACGGCGACTCGCGCCGAAGGACCAAGCACGGCGAGTTTGGATTGAATGGTTTGGGCGATGTTTTTACAGGGAGTCAGAAATGCCTTTTTAAGGACTTCGTCCGGGAGGGCGCTGTAAACGTGGATATCCGCACGACGCTGGAGGAGGGCCTGAATTTGTGCCTGCCATTGTTCGGGTCGCACAAATCCAGGGGTAGAAAGCAGGGCCAATAATTCTTCCGAACTGGATACGCTTTCAAAGAGCTTTTCCATGGGACTATTAGCGGGAAAGCCTTCCCGACATTCACAAGCCAGAATCAAAGTGCCCCCGGGTTTGAGTATTCGCCCCCCTGCACTCATCCCTTTCACTCCCTGGTAAAGATTCAAATCGAGGGGATAGCCGGAGTTCGTGGAGACAACAATATCAAAAGGCTGGGCTACTTTTTGCATTGCAGACTGGCGAACAAACCCGGTTCCGTGGCGATGGGCTTCAATGAGGTCACCAGCGAAAACGCCGGTAATGCGGCGCTGGTCGTTGAGGGTGACATTGAGCAAAAAGCAATTGCCAATTCTCAGGGCGATATCGCGCAGTTCCTCCCAAAGGGGGTTTCCCTCGGTGATTCCAAAGGTGGATTGAGGATGGCCAATATTTTTCTCGCCATGATTGCTCATGACAGTTTGAAGGCCGGCGACACCGGGCATAATGCCTTTGGGTCCACCGCTAAAGCCGGCAAAGAAATGGGGCTCGATGAAACCGGTGATGATGCGCACATCAGCGCGGACCAGGTGTTTATTAATCAGGGCCGGTACACCGTCTTTCGTTTCTCCAAAAGCGACCAGCGCCTCCGGATTTTCCGGTTCATGGTTTAAGACCCGGTATTTCTCCACTACAGCGGGGGTTAAAAGCTTTTCCAACTCGGCGCGTGAATTAGGAAGATGAGTCCCGAGCGCATTCAGCAGAGTGATATTTTTGACCGGATGATCGCCGAGATATTCCAATAGCCAAGGAATGATGCGGTGGTTGGGAGTAGCCCTTGTTTTGTCGGTGAAGACAATGCAGATGGTGTCGCTAGGTTGAATCTGGCTTTTCAGGGGCCTGGCCCCGATGGGATGGTTAAGCGCGTCGAACATCGCACCCTTCTCGTCTGGAAGTCCAGGGACGGAGGAAGGCTGAATGACAGTGGTGCGGTCCTCTGGGAATTCCACAGAGAGGTGGCCCTGTCCATATGAGAGGTCTACTTTCATGAGTTGGCGATGAGAGGTTAAGGTTTGTGGCCCGGATACAAAAGCGTTTAATGCAGTAAACCCTGAGTCACGGGACCTGCTTGAGCACCATTGTCAAAAAGCGACCGATTCGTAGGATTTTTATAATTAGGGAAATCACAATTTAAAGGGATATGAAAAAGATAATTCTTCAAATAGCGCTTTGCAGCACGATCATCATTATTGCTCTAACCGGGTGCACCACGAATCCAGTTACGGGAAGAAAAGAGTTGAACACCGTTTCGAGCGACGACGAGATGAAATTGGGACTGACCAGTTTTGACCAGATGAAGAAAGAAGTGCCGATAAGCAAAGACGCCAACGCCAACGCGATGGTGCAAAGGGTGGGAAAACGGATTGCAGAGGTAGCCGGCAAAGATATGCCCAATGCCCAATGGGAGTTCGTGGTTTTTGACAGCAAAGAAGCAAATGCGTTTTGTCTGCCGGGAGGAAAAGTGGGAGTTTACACTGGACTGCTACCGATTGCCAAAGACGATTCGGGACTGGCGACGGTGCTGGGGCATGAGATAGGTCACGCCGTTTCACATCACGGAGCTGAACGAATGAGCCAGGCACAGCTTTTGCAGGTGGGAGGGCAGGCAGTAGGGTCACTGACTTCCAACAGCTCACAGATCACTCAGACTGCGGTGGCCGCAGTTTACGGGCTGGGAGGGAAACTGGGTTATGAACTTCCTCATAGTCGTGCCCAGGAATCCGAGGCGGACAAAATTGGGCTTATTTATATGACGCGCGCGGGCTATGCGCCAGAACAAGCGCTGGCATTCTGGCAACGATTTGCAGCTTATAACAATGCGAATGGAGGAAGCAAAACTCCGGGATTTCTGAGCACCCATCCACTTGATGATGTGCGAATCAAACAGATCCAGGAATGGATTCCCGAAGTCAAAGCGCAATCGACCGGGAGCACGTTAGGTTCCCAGGTGATTGGAAAATAATTTTCCGAGTTCCCAGTCCATTTCAAAAGAACCGGCCTGAACCGGTTCTTTTTGCTTTATTATGACGACTTCTTTCGCATGCTCAGGGCGAGCATGAACGTTCCGTTTTTAAATTTATCGGCGCAGCACGCATCCATCAAAGAAGAGGTGATGGAGGTAGTGGAGAAGGTCCTGGCGCATGGTCACTATATTCTTGGCCCGAACGTGACTGCTTTTGAGCAGGAAATGGCGGCTTATACGGGGACGCGTTTTGGAATTGGGGTCAATTCCGGATCAGACGCGCTGACCCTGGCTTTAAAGGCTCTGGACATAGGTCCAGGTGACGAGGTAATTACCACCCCCTTCACTTACATAGCCCCGGCGGAGGCTATTCATCAATGCGGGGCGAAGATCGTCTTTGCGGATGTGGATCCCCAAACTTTTTGCCTTGCGCCCGAAGGGGTTGAGTTCCGAATGAACGACAAAACCCGGGCTATTATTCCAATCCATCTTTTTGGACAGCCTGCTCCGCTGGATGAGCTCCGAGCCGTGGCTGAAAACAAGTCGCTGTTAGTGGTGGAAGATTGCGCCCAAAGCATCGGTTCGGCATACAAGGGCCGAATGACCGGAAGTATTGGGAGCCTGGGTTGCTATAGTTTTTATCCGACAAAAAACCTGGGAGCCGACGGTGATGGCGGGATGGTTGTCACGAGCGATGAGGGACTGGCCAAAAAAATGAGGATGCTGCGGGTCCATGGAATCGAGCGCCGGTATTTCCATGATCTGCATGGGTTCAATTCTCGGCTGGATGAAGTGCAGGCGGCGATTTTAAGAATTAAACTCAAACGATTGACCGGGTGGAATAACCGGCGCAAATCGATCGCTGATCGCTATAACGCAGGACTGGAAGGCCTGCCCCTGCAGGT
>JAQGOY010000279.1 GCA_028293375.1 Verrucomicrobiales bacterium
CTTACGGACGGGGAGGCGACCTTTTAATCGGCACCTACAACTACCTTGACCTCACCCCTCTGGGTCGGCAGGAAAAAAAGGGTGGGGGAATGGATTGGGTGCGTCACCATGACAAATACGAAGACGATGCGCCGGACGCAAAAGTCGTTTGAAGTATCCTGGAGCCAGCACAGCCGTTACACCTCGTGGACCACTGACGACGAAGTAGGCCATCATTTTGAAGGTTGTTCCGAAGTTGAACAACTCGGAGCGAAGCGCAAGTAGGTTTAAAGCAGCCTCATTTTCTGCCGTACCTATCCGCAATGAAACATTGCCAACCGACGGCCATCGTAAAAATTCGTAGGATACGACGTAAGTAGATTCATTATAAAAGCACAATAGGTAGCAATCGGACTCGCAGATGAACGTAACAATACAACTCCGTTTCCCTCTTTGATGCGAGGCACGAATGCAGCATTATCCAGCCAAACGACGTCCGGTTCAAACAAGTCGCAAAAACCAATTATAAAAAACAAAATGAAGAATCTCGAAAACAACCAAGGCAAACCTGCGGAATCGTAAAAAAGGTAGGGCGGAATTGAACTTCCCCCTTGAAATGCCCGAAACGCCGCAACGCCAACGCCCCCGGAAACCATTCCGTGTGATGATCCCCCTGGCGACCAAAGTAGGTAATTCGCTTCCCTCGCAGAAACGCAATGTACCCTGCTTCCATGGCTCTGCGAGGTGAACCCACCGTACGGCTGATCGTTCCGCTGACTGTCCAGAATGTCCGCGCGAATCGCAGCACGTGTTTCCGCTTAGGGGGCAACGCGGCAACAAGAAGTTACGGTAGGACCCAATAGACATCAGGGAGTGAATCCTTCGACTCTAAAAGGTCTTGAAGGCTTGAAATCGTGTCCTGGATATGTCTTACGTCTGGGTCTCCCAAATAGACAGTCCCATTAGGTGGATTTAGTCCGTTCATAAATACTGATGGGATAGTTACCCCATAATGGCCGATTTCGTTTTTCAAAGCCTCCAAAAAACCAACTATCCTTGATTTTACATTAGGGTCGGAAAGGTCCTTATCTAATTTTAGATCCAGAGTGCCTGGCCCGCTACGTTCAAGGGCCGAATTCCAATTGTTTACAACCTCAATGACATCACTAAATTCAGAAACTCGATTCGAAATCAAACTCTTGGATAGAAGTATAATATCGGTTAGATCGCCATCATGAAAACGAACGTATTTATTTTTATAAGATTGAAGAGATGATCCCATATTATTCCAGTATGGTTGTTGGTTTCTTGGTTGACTTTAAACCGGCCTCAATAATGTCCTTCTTGACGTGTTTTTTTGACTTGCAGAGAGTCCATTAGTATCAAGCAATACAACTTTAGTAAATGTGTTTGCGCCTTTTCCTCGCCCGCGCAGACCAGCCAAACCCAAAGGACGAAAGGTGTGCGACTCCAAAGCCCAGCGGTTGATCGAGGCATATCAACCCTGGCACCCATTATCCAGCCAAACATCGTCACGTTCAAACAAGTCACAAAAACCAATTATAAAAGCAAAACGACGAATCTCGAAACCAACCATCGCAAACCTGCGGAATCGTAAAAAAGGTAGGGCGGAATTGAACTTCCGCCTTGAAATGTCCGAAGCGCCGTAACACCAATGCCCCCAGAAGCTCGCCGTAACCAAGCAAAACTCCAAACTGCCTCGTAATCAGAATGGAGTAACCCATGTGCCGCTATCATTTACCGGGATGAGGAGAGAAAAGCTCATGGGAAATGGGCGGTATATGGCCGATGAAAATGGTTAGTCCGACAGCCCTGCGCCTTTTCCTCGCTCGCGAAGACGAGCCAAAAATAAAGCACCAAAGGTGCGCGACCTCATAGCCCAGGTAGCAGCGAAGCGTAGGCCTGGGTAAAAATAACAACGCAATGCGCTCTCGACGCTAATTTTGCAAAATTAGCGCTTGGATCGTCCTAAAAGCACGCAAGCCAGCTAAATTCCAATCTTACAGAAGAAAACATGTAACACTATTAACTAGTGTGAAATACAAAATCTTTAACGATTCCGTTCATTGGTAGTTTAAAAGCATTCTCTCTAGCTGGAACGTCGGCGGGTGCTGCCCCTCAACAGTCCTCCGGGGTATCTCAGATACAATGGATCGATGGAATGCAACATGCGCGACCTCCCGAAACCGGTCCATTACACTGTATATGCCCAACAGTATGGATGGAGTTCCAACGAAGTTTGGACCAGTCCCTCGATTCCCTTAGCGACCAATTGAAATTTCGTGGCACTGCAATCCACAAACATTTTTCTCGCTCACAAAATCATTATTCGAGGGAGCGTGGCCACAGGATCCACCCCACCCTGGCGACAGGACCCAGCTCCTTTCACTGCGATTGACGTGGAAACCTCAGGCTTGCCTGTCGATTTGGGACTCGTAGTCATGGGAATGAAGGATGAAAATGGAAATCCAATCCACGCCAGAATACGTCGATATACTTCAATGGACGCCGGTGAAAAATCCAATCACTTCGCTTGTGAACTCGAACCCTCCATCAAAGTACAATTCGTTAACCTGCAACTAGCGATCCAACACCACAAAGAGTTCGAGTTTTTCGTCCAACCCGAGCTTTGATTTCAATACCGTTCAATCTACGGCCCGCAGGGCAACTGTTAGCGCTCGTAAAAAGGTAGCGAATGCTTTTATGTTGTGTGAGATGACCGAGCGATCCTCATCGGAATATAATGACTCTTATCCTACTTGTCTGGAGACGTATTCCACTTTGCGCATTTTCTCAGACCATATTCAGCCGGATGAGATCGGCGGACTCTTAAACATTCAACCCACGAGTAGCTTTATAAAAGGAGAACCGCACTCGAAGGGCAACCGACTTTTTCGGAAGGCCAATGGATGGTTCTATACGACGAAAAAGCTTTCCACCTCGCGGGATACGCGACGCCATTTGGATCTTCTGCTTGAGTTGCTGAAAGGCAAACTGGGAGCTGTTAAGCAACTGCAAGCCAAAGGATGCAAAATGGATATCATGGCTTATTATGTTTCCACGGGCCAGGGAGGCCCGTGCTTAATGCCACAGCAGATGCTTCAACTTGGAAAATTAGGCATTGGAATAGGGTGGGATGTCTATTTTCGAAAAGAGTCGGAGACAGAGGATGAGTGATACTGGACAAGGAGATTAGCCAGACTTGTCGCCAGCCTCCAAACCATGTAGCTTGCTCTTATGAGCGCCACATTGACGATAAATCTCGACTCGGACGTTCTTCACCTCGCAGAGCTGGAGGCAAGGTCCCATCACACGACACTTCCCGAAGTCATAGCCCAGCAATTGCGCGTCATGGCTTTGAACTGGCAGCAGAGCAAGGCTGGAAAAACGCCGATCACCGACGCCCTGCGCGGCGCAGTGAAACTTCCGGCTCATTTTGACGAAAACGACGCTTTGACCGAAGCACTGCTTAACAAGCATGGGTCCCAGGATTAAAATATTTTTGGACAGCGACGTCGCGCTGGACCACCTCTCTGATCGCCAACCCTTCGCGGAATACGCACACCGCCTGTTTGCTCTTGCTGAGCTTGGCGAAATCACAATCTGCCTTTCGTCGCTGTCATTTAGCAATCTCTATTATATCCTCAGAAAGTTAAAAGGTCACGCTGACACATTAACCTTACTTGCCGATCTAAAGAAGCTGGTACGGGTATCGTCGGTATCAGAATCTGAAATCCAAGCAGCGCTTTCATCAAATTTTAGGGATTTTGAAGATGCCATTCAACATTTCTCGGCCGTGGCAGAAGGAGAAATCCTGGCAATTGTGACTCGAAATAAGGTGGACTATCTCAACAGTCAAGTTCCAGTTTTGTCGCCAGAGGAATTTCTGCTGAATCAAAAATCACACTCCTGACCAAGCCAACGCCTCCGGCTGGTTACAAAACCAGCGTCCCAGTTGATATCGAATCAGTCGATGGGGTTGTCACAGTCTTTCCTCCAATGGAGTTGAATGAGTTCGCTCCATCAAGTCCAGTTTTCATTCGCAACCCCTTCCAATTAAGTTGCTTACACAAGACTAAAAATAGTTCAGAGTATTTAGAGGGTAGGACATCCTACGGGGTATGCCCTCTGCTAAAGTGCACCTGAAAGATAAAACCGAATCAAAATTGAAAATCTAAAAATAACCTAAAACCACTTGAATTATGAAACGAGAAACCATCAACCAAATCCTGGAACTCCGCTTCGCCAACAAGACCTACGAAGAAATCGCCGCCACTGTGGGTTACACTCCACGCACCATCGGCCGTGTCTTGGGGAAACACCGGGCCGACCTCGCCCTGATGCATTCCCAATGGCTCGAAGTGAACAACGAGAAACTCCAAAACGATCTCCGAAGCCAGGCCACCCATCGCGCCACCATCCTGCATCAACTTCGCGAGGAGCTGAGCACCCGCAAATTCTCCGATATTCCAACCGATAAACTCATGAGAATGATCGAGCAGGGTGAACGTGCCGAACGCGAAACCGAAAACCGACTGACAAAGATCATTCACCGCGGAAACCAATCCATCGATGACTACATCCCGGAAATCGATGAACCCGCGACCAGTCGGGCAGCATTGCCAAATCCATCCCTCACTACCCTTCCCAAACCGATCCCATCACCAGTTCCAGCACCCGCTCCCACCGTTGCGCAATCTGCAGCACCAGTTCCAGTAAAAGCTGCCGAATTGGAGCCTGAGCAGAATAAACCAGAAGCTACGATTCCGGAAGGAAGGAGTCCCGAAGAAAGGGCAAAATATCAAAAGAAGCTTTTAGAAGATGTGAAAGAGCTCGCACAGCAACTGAAGACCATAGCCCAACTGAGAAATCCCAACCCATCCATAAAAGAAGGAATACCCCAAAAGAAAGCCGCCTAAACCAAAAATGTCCTAATCCTGTCCTTAAAATGTCCTTTTTGAAAAACCTAACGCACCTAACCAAAGTTGAACGGACACCATCGAGCAACGTCTCCCTGTGTTCAATCACCGAAGCTCGACCCGAAATCGCAAGCTTCCCCCCTGTTTCCACTGCCCAAAGCTTGCAAGTATGGTTCGCGGGCGAGGCTTTCTGGAGATGGCGTATCCCGTATCAGCCTGGACGGCAGGTCCCTCGCCTCGAACAGGAATCGAAGTCCCCGGACAAAAATCGCAAGCTTCCTTCCTGGGCAAAAGCCGCTTTCCTGTCTCCTCCCATGTCTTGCTTAAAAATGACAAATCCCCGAACGGCACCAATCGAAGTGTCCGGCCTCGCAAAAAATCAAAGCCACCCCGCGGGCGTCGTTAATATTCGTAGGATGCGAGGTGACGAGAATCTGATCAAAAAAGTCAAACGACCCATGAACGAAGAACACAAAAAGACAAAGCACAGAATTCTTGCCCTGCCTCATTCTAGCGACAGCGTATACTCAACGAAAGTCGCCACCCAAAAAGTATCACCTTCTGTCACAGATGACAAACCAGTTCTCCTAGGCAAATGTCGCTTTCCTGTCACCTTTTTGTCCATTTCAAAAAAGGACAAATCCTCGACGTCGAAGGATCGGCTGTCCGAAGAAGGGGAGCCAACCTCGGCCCAAAATCCCCATCCAGGAAGTTGGAAGTTTGGATGCAGAATGAGGCTTCCTCGAATAGGCAATCCCCCCGCCCGTCCATCCAATCCTATGCCGTGTCCTCCCTTAACTCCCTTGACTTGTGTAATAAATTCCGGCCTTTTCCCCTCCTGTCCACACTCTCCAATCTGCGAAAATCTGTTTAATCTGTGGACAAACTCCCTGTCCCCGACCGGCAGGTCCCTCGCCTCGAACACGAAACGACTCTCGCGCCGAAATCGCAAGTTCTCCTGGGCAAATGTCCTTAAAATGTCCTTCCCCTGTCCTTTTTTGGAAAGAGGGAACCTGGACCCAAAATAAAATTGAAAACCCTTCTCTATTGTCCCCAGCAAAAGTCCAGAGATATTCCAGGGTGCGAAAAGTAATAAATCAAACAACCCGTGAATGATGAACACAAAAAGACAAAGCACAAAATTCCTGTCCCACCTCCATTCCCGCGAGATCATAACTCAACGAAGGTCATCACCCATAAAATGTCACCTTCTGTCAGAGGTGACAACCGGGTTCTCCTGGGGAAATGTCACTTTCTTGTCACTTTTTTGGTGACATTCCATTTTTGTCACCACTCCCAAACCAAATCAGGCCTATACACTAAATCGAGAGTCGTTTTTATTTTGCAAACACTGACATCCAGCGATACGGCCAACTTGCGATCTAAAATAAAATCGCCAGCTTTGGATGGGAGCGAGGCTTTCCGCTTGCCAGGTATGGCTCTGCGCCCTCCTGGCACGCGGGAAACGAAGCTCCCGCCAAAGGTCGCGGTTTTCAGAAAACATGGCGAACGAAACGGAATAAGGCGAGGCAACCACAATTATCTTAAAAATAATCTTACCCAGGACTTTCCTCTGCCTGTTCCGAAATGTTGCTTTGATTCTGGCCGCGGTTTATAACCACCCCTTGATTATGATTTCGGAGAAACGCACGAGTTCAAAAAGCAAAGCAAAAGAGTCCGCAGAACCCGCTAAAACCTATAAAAAGCTTTTGGTGGCAAACCGTAGCGAAATCGCCATTCGCGTCTTCCGGGCTGCCACCGAATTGGGCCTCCGTACCGTCGCCATCTACGCCCAGGAAGATCGTCTTTCGGTTCACCGTTTCAAGGCGGATGAAGCTTATCTCGTGGGCGAAGGCAAAGGGCCAGTGGGTGCCTACCTGGATATCCCAAGCATTATCGCCATTGCTAAGGAAAAAGGCGTGGACATGATCCACCCCGGCTATGGTTTCCTTTCCGAAAATGCCGCTTTCGCCAAAGCCTGCAACGAGGCTGGTATTACGTTCGTTGGACCCAGCCCTGAATTGCTCGAACTCATGGGCGATAAGGTGGCTGCCCGGGCCCTCGCTTTAAAATTAAAAGTGCCCACCCTCCCGGGCACTGAAGATCCCATTGAGGATCGGAACAAGGCTCTCAAGATCGCCCAGGAAATTGGTTTCCCGCTGATCATCAAAGCTGCTTTTGGTGGAGGAGGCCGGGGAATGCGCGTCGTTCACAAAGGAGCTGACCTTGTCGATCTCCTCGAAGAGGCTCAAAATGAAGCCGGCCGGGCCTTTGGCAATTCTGCGGTTTTCCTCGAAAAATATATTCCCAGGGCGAAACACATCGAAGTGCAGGTCCTGGGCGACCATCATGGAAATGTCGTTCATCTCCACGAACGAGATTGCTCCGTTCAACGCCGACACCAAAAAGTCGTCGAAATAGCCCCTTCCATCCATCTCAATGAAAAGGTCCGGGCCGAACTTTGCGAAGCCGCCGCCCGAATGGCTAAAGAGGTCGGCTACAACAATGCCGGAACCATCGAATTTCTTTACGATCTGGATAGCAAGGACTGGTATTTCATCGAAATGAATCCTCGTATTCAGGTCGAACATACCGTCACCGAGGTCATCACTGGAATTGACCTCGTCCGGTCGCAAATTTTGATTGCCCAGGGCCATTCCCTTTTCGGGCAGGAAATCAATATTCCCACCCAGGATGCCATACCTCGGATCGGCTGCGCCGTTCAATGTCGCGTCACTACTGAGGATCCCGAAAACAAGTTCATGCCTGATTACGGGAAAATTTTGACCTATCGCAGCGCAGGGGGACTCGGCATCCGCCTGGACGGCGGGATGGGCGACTCTGGCAGTGTCATCACACCATTTTACGATTCTCTCCTGGTAAAAATCACTGCCTCCGGCCAGGACTTTAACATGGCCCTCCAGCGCATGACTCGCGCTCTTCGCGAGTTTCGTATTCGTGGCGTGAAGACGAACATTCCCTTCCTCGAAAACGTCATTGATAATCCTGTCTTCCGCTCCGGTCAGGCCACCACCACTCTCATCGATACCACCCCCGAGCTTTTCCAGTTCAAAACTCGCCGTGATCGCGCCACCAAGCTCCTTGCTTTTCTTGGCGATGTCATCGTTAACGGCAATCCACAGGCGAAAGGCTATTCACCGAAGAAGGTGATGCACACTGCCCTTGCTCCTGCTTCCGGGATCAAGACTGCCCCTCCAAAGGGTACTCGTCAGTTGCTCCTGGAACTGGGACCCAAAAAATTCGCCGAATGGACCTCCAAACAAAAGAGGCTTTTGGTTACCGATACCACCTTTCGCGATGCCCACCAGTCGCTTCTCGCCACACGTGTTCGTTCCTATGACATGTTGGCCATCGCCGAGGCCGTTGCTGCGCGAACCCCACAATTGTTCAGCGTCGAAATGTGGGGCGGAGCCACGTTCGATACCTCCATGCGCTTCCTTCACGAAGACCCATGGGAACGTCTTCGCCAGTTGCGGGTCAAAATTCCTAATCTTTGCTTCCAGATGTTGTTTCGTGGTTCAAACGCGGTCGGATATTCCAATTACCCGGATAACGTCGTCGCCGGGTTCGTCAAACATTCGGCGGAGCAGGGGATTGATATCTTCCGTATTTTCGATTCGCTCAACTACACTCCCAATCTGAAAGTGGCCATGGAGGCAGTTCAGGATACAAAAGCCATTTGTGAAGCCGCTATCTGTTACACCGGCGATATCCTTGATGAGAGCCGCACCAAGTACTCGCTCAAGTACTACGTCAAACTTGCCAGGGAACTGGAGAAAATGGGCGCTCATATCCTCGCCATCAAGGACATGGCCGGATTATGCAGGCCTTACGCCGCCTACCAATTGGTCAAGGCCTTGAAAGAAGAGCTCGGTATTCCCATTCATTTCCATACCCACGACACCAGCGGCGTGAATGCCTCCTCGATCTTGCGCGCCAGCGATGCCGGCGTGGATATCGTCGATCTCGCCATTGCCTCCATGTCCGGCTCCACCAGTCAGCCCAACCTGAATTCTATTGTCGCTGCCCTCCAACACACTCCTCGTGATACCGGGCTCGATCTCAAGACATTGAACGAGTTCTCCAATTATTGGGAACAGGTCTCCACTTATTATGCTCCTTTTGATACCGCTCCCCGCAGCGGTAGCGCCGAAGTCTACGAGCACGAAATGCCCGGTGGCCAATACACCAACTTGAAAGAACAAGCCGCCAGCATGGGTCTTGGTCACCGTTGGCCGGAAATCGCCAGGACTTATGCCGAGGTGAATCAACTCTTTGGCGATATCGTCAAGGTTACCCCCAGCAGCAAGGTCGTTGGCGACATGGCCATGTTCCTTATCACCCGCGGGATCAAACCTGCTGACGTGCTCAACCTGGAACCCGGGACTTCGTTCCCGGCCTCGGTTGTTGATATGCTCCAGGGAAATCTGGGTCAGCCGTTGGGTGGATGGCCTAAGAAACTTCAGCATGTTGTATTGGGAGATATCAAACCCATCGAAGGGCGTCCCGGCGCTGATCTCGATCCGCTGAATCTCAAGAAAACCAAGGCGGAACTCGGAGCGAAGCTAAAGCGCGATGCCACCGAGGACGATCTCTACAGCCACCTCATGTATCCGGAGGTCTTCGCTGAGTTTGCTAAATTCCTTCGCGACTACAGCAATGTTTCGGTCCTTCCCACTGGCGCTTTCTTTTATGGTTTGAAACCAGGCGAGGAAATCTCCGTCAATATCGAAGAAGGCAAAACGCTCTTCATTAAGCTCATCAACATCGGCACTCCCGACAAAGATGGCCGTCGCCTGATAACCTTCGAACTGAACGGTATGCCTCGCGAAACCGCCGTGCAGGATCGTTCCGTCAAGGCAGTTGCCAAAACACGACCGAAGGCCGATCAAAACGATCCACTTCAAGTCGGCGCTCCCATCCCGGGCCTGATCACCGCCATGTCCACCACCGTTGGCAGCAAAGTGAATAAGGGCGATAAACTCATCACGCTCGAAGCCATGAAAATGCAGACCACGATCTATGCCCCTTCCACCGGTGCCATCGCGGAGATGCTCGTGCAGGTCGGCGATACGGTCGAGAGCAAGGATCTTCTGGTTAAACTTCGGGCGATTTAATTTA
>JAQGOY010000022.1 GCA_028293375.1 Verrucomicrobiales bacterium
GACGATCAGGAATTGGCGAACCCTGGAAGAAGAGCCATCGCCAATGCCTCCTTTTCCAGCTCCCTTCAGTACGGAATAAAGATCCATTGCCGGCCTTTTCAATGCAGGCAAAAGCCCAAAAATAAACCCATTTGCCAACGAAATTAAAAGGGTAAAAAGGAAGAGCGGGAAGTCGACATGGACATCCCGAATTCGCGGAATATTCGAAGGAACGAATTTCAGGAAATATTCGATGCTGAAGGCCGCGATCAAAAACCCGCACAAGCCGCCGAGTGCGAAGAGAAAGGCGTTCTCAGTCAAAATCTGAACGACGATGTCATTCCTGGTAGCACCAATGGCCGTACGAATGCCAAATTCCTGGTGGCGTTCAGAGGTTCGGATCAGTTGCAGATTGGCGACATTGGCGCAGGCAATAAGCAGGACGAATACACCGGCCATGAACAAGAGAAGAATCTCATCGCGTGCAGAGCCAACGGTTTGCTCATGGATTCCCACTAATTTTGCACCCCAGCCGGAGTGCGTTTCTGGATATTGCTGTGCTAGCCGGCGGGAAACTGTGTCCATGTCCGCCTGGGCGTTAGCGATCCCTGAACCGGACTTGAGGCGACCAACCACATTGAGCCACCAGTATCCCCGGCTTTCTTTGGATTTGTTGTCAAGAGTCACAGGCACCCAGACTTCCGAACTGAATGGAAAATGAAATTGCCTGGGCATGACGCCAACGATGGTGACGACTTTGCTGTTTAGAGTCATGGTCTGGCCAATGATATTGCTGTTGCCTCCAAAATGTTGTTCCCAAAACGGTTGACCAAGAAGAACCACATTGTCCCTGCCCAGCGAGTCTTCACCGGGAAGAAAAGATCTACCGAGAATGGGATTCACCCCGAAAACCGAAAAGAAATTAGCAGAAACTGAAGCGCCTCGAACGCGTTCGGGCTCAGTTCCGATGGTGACATTAAAACTGTCGGGACTGGAAGCAGCAAGATCGACAAAGCTGTGGTTTTGAAGCTTCCAATCGAGAAAATTTGGATAAGAGGTGCCGAATCCCTGGAGACCCTGGTGTGGATTATTTGCCCAGACAACGACAAGATCATTTGGCTTTTCGAATGGGAGCGGCTGCAGCAGCACGGCTTTAACCACGCTAAAAATGGCAGTGATCGCCCCCGTGCCCATAGCCAGGGTGAGAACAGCCAGAAGGGTTAATCCGGGATACTTGACCAGCTGTCGTATGGCGGAGCGCAGATTATTCATCGATCAGCCAATTCCATTGCATACATCGTGCCATAATATGCGATCGAATGATAAGTGTCATCAACCGAGAAATTAGACATTTTACGGTCGCAGGGTCGAGCTATTTGCCGAATATGGGAATTTGTCGTCCCATCTTTGGGAACTTGCCAAGTTGCTCATTCATAGCGGAGTGCTTCGCCTGGCGCGATGGACGCAGCACGTTGCGAAGGAAACCAACAGGCAAGCCACGTCACTAAAGCGAACAAAACGGCGACCAGGGCAAAAGAAACAGGATCGAAAGGATTCAATCCGAAGAGAATGCTGGATAAAATTCTGGTTAGAGCAAGGGACCCAAGCAAACCGATAAAAGAACCGAGCAAAGTTAAATTCAGCCCCTGCTTCAGCACGAGTAACTGCACCGTTCCGGGTGCAGCACCCAAAGCCATCCGAATCCCAAACTCGCGAGTGCGCTGGCTGACGGAATAAGCTACAATCCCGTGAATGCCAAGAGAAGCGAGAAGCAGTGCAAGAGCGCCCATGGCTACTCCTACGGTTCCGAAGATGGCCAGCGGTTTGACCCAAAGTTCAAGGGCATCTCGCAATCCAGTCAAATAAACGGGAAGGGAGGGATCAAGGACGTTTACCTCGTGCCGAAGGACGGGCATGATCGCGGTAGGATTCAAGCTGGTTGAAATAAGGATGGAGGTTGCAGCACTGTTGGTTAGAGCAGGCGAAATGGGAGAATAAATGTCGGCGGAAAAACCGCTGAACAAAGCTTGGAGTTTGCCATTGCGAATTCGAAGTTTGACTCCTGAAGCCACGCCGTCCCGAACCACACCTACTACTTCAGAGAAAGGAGCAAGGACACTGGGGCGAATACGCTTTCCTATGGCAGATTTCCCGGGCCAATAGGTTTTCGCCAATGATTCGGCAATGACCAGGACCTGAGCCGAATCGCGAATTTCGTGTTCTGTAAAACCGCGTCCTTCCGCCATGGATTGCTCCAGGGTGCCAAAATATCCCGAAGAAACAAAAGTTTGACTGGCCCGGTGGTTCTTTGATTGCCCTTCGATCTGAATTTCCGTAGTGGGAGACCATCCGAGTGATGCTTGACTTATCGATTTTATACCAGGAATAGTGTTCAATCTTTCCGTTATGTCCCGATAAAAAAGAGAAACCTGGGCTGGCGAATAACCCCTTTGGGAAAGATCACAACGCATCATCACAACCTGAGCGGCGTTAAATCCATAATTCCGAGAAGAACCAGACTGGACAGCGCGCATGACCAAAGTGGCACCCGTAACCAGAACAAAACAAGTGGCGATTTGACCTACAATCAGAGCCTCTCTTAGCCGAGTGGCCGGCAACGGCAACCCGAGGAGGATCGAGTCTTCGTTGAGATCCGAGTTAAAAGCTGAGGCGGAGACCTGGAGGGCTGGTATCAACCCAAACAGGACCCCAGCGCTGCAAGTGAGAAGCAGGGTATAACCGATGACGCGCCAGTCAAGTTGAACGTCCAGGGATTTGTAGGAGGATAAAAACTCCGAGGCGAGAGGCGTTATAGCATGCAAGGTCCAATTAGCGAAAACCAAACCCAGCAGTCCGCCCAAAAAGGCGACGATAGCGCTGTCTGCCAGCATTTGACGGATCAGACGACCACGACTCGCGCCGAGAGCAACGCGTATGGCTATTTCCTTGCGTCGCGTGGTGGCCCTGGCGAGAAAGAGATTCACCACGTTGGCGCAGGCGATGAGAAGAACAAACCCGAACGCGGTCAACACAGCGATGGCCAGGCCCGCCGTTTCACCTCGCCAGGCCATGAAACTGAATCCGCGGGTCAACGCAGCTGGAAAAGCGTGGTAGTCACGCTTTATTAGTGGATTGTCCAACAAAAACTGTTGTTCCATCACCACAAATTCAGCCCTGGCGGTTGCGAAATCGGCAGTAGTATTTAAGCGCGCAAACATCCTCATGCGTTCCGTGGCCATCGAATTAATCCAACCCCGGCCAGGTTCCAATTGAGGTTGCCATTGAACAGGAACCCACATTGATGGACCCGTTCCGTAACCCGGTTCGTTGCGGAAGCCGCTTGCGGCTACGCCGACAACGGTAAAATCGATGCCATTAAGCTTTATCGCTTTTCCACGCACATCGGGATCTGCACCCAGTTGTTGAAGCCAAAAGGAATGACTAATAACCACCACCGGATTGGCCAAGGATTCGTCCGGCAGCAGCACTCTGCCGAGAGATGCCCCTATGCCGAGCACAACAAAATAATTTGGGGAAACGAACGAGATTTGCGAAGTAAGCGCTTCCCCACGCAAATCCCAGGCCTTGAGATCGGCAACAGCTGTTCCCCAGGCTGAAGCTGCGACTCCAACCACCGATTTGCTGTGCCGTGCGTAGTGCTGAATTTCCGGATATGAAAACGAGGATTGATCCGCGTAGATAATTTGCGATGGATTCCTAACCCCGCTGAGTGGGCGAAAAAGAACCGCGTTCAATAATGAGAAGACGGAAGTATTAACTCCGATGCCAAGGGCCAGTGTAAGCACCGCAGCAAAAGTAAAACCACGGCTCTTGATCAATTGTCGAATTGCAATTCGCAGATCGTTCATGGTTTCACGCTTTTTTACGCTTTCATTAATCCACTCTCAAGGCGCCCAAGGGATCCATGCGAGACGCACGGCGTGCAGGCAGGAAGCAGGCGGCAAACGCCACGCCAAACAAAACGAGTCCATAGAAAATAAACGTGAGTGGATCGGTCGCGCTCACGCCATACAAGAGACTCTTGATGATTCGAGTGAGAAGAAAGGCGCCTGCCCAGCCAAGAAGCAGTCCGAGCATAACAGGCTTCATTCCTTCGCCTATCACCAGGCTGGAAATATCACGAGTCGAAGCCCCGAGGGCCAGTCGAATACCAATTTCAGGTTTGCGCTGACTTACGGAATAACTAATCACTCCATAAATTCCAATGGAAGCCAGAACCAAAGCCAGGACTGAAAAAAAGCCGAGGAGAGCGGTCATTAATCTTTTGGGTGATACCGCGAGATCGACAATTTGGCCAAGAGTACGGAATTCGGTCACGGCCATATTGGGTTCGAATTGACGCAAGGTTGAGGTAACGGCAGGAATTAACGACTTGAGGGATCCACTGGTTCGCACAACGAGCTCCTCGGATGCCCATCCAACCTGGGCGCCAAGTAAGTACACTTCCGGGCCACCCTGCTCCTCCAGAGCACTGTGGCGAACATTTCCAGCGACGCCAATGACTCGAAATTCCCCTCCATTGACCCGGAGAATTTGTCCAACGGCCTCCTGGCCTCTCCATGATTTCAAGGCCAGGGCTTCGTTAATGATGATCACGTTATCGCCGCTGACCGAGTCCGCAGACTCAAAGTCGCGGCCCGAACGAATTGGGATTTTCATGGCGGCCAGGTACCCCGGATCAACAATGCGTGGAAAGGCTTCATCGCCCGGTTGATATTGGGCACCTTTGGGAGTGGCGTCCCAGGCGCGGTTGCGACCGAGCGGCAGAGTATCACTCAGGCCGACGGATTCCACTCCAGGCAAAGATTTAATGCGATGGACCAGATCATCGTAATAAACCGTTTTCTCGGTTTCATTGGCGAAGGTTCTTCTGGGATTAATAGGCCAGGCTGCCGCCTGTTCCGAGCGAAAGCCAGGATTGATATTGAGTATCTGTGAAAAACTTCGAATGAAAAGGCCTGCGCCGACGAGAAGAACGCAGGCAGTGGCTACTTCGATCACAACAAGCACCTCGCGAATTTTCAATCTGCCACGGCCCTGGCTGGAGCCACGACTGCCTTCCTTCAAATCTTCGTCCAAGTTGGAGTTCGAAAGACGAAAGGCAGGGACGATGCCAAAAAGAAGCCCGGTGGAGAAGGCAATGATCAAGGTAAACAGAAGGGCAGCGCCATCGACGCGTGCAGTGGACAGGAGTGGAATATTAAATGCGTGGGATTGGCTAAGCAGCTTGGTGGCAATTACCGCAAGCGGCAATCCGAGAGCCGCACCGAAAAAGGAAAGAAGCGTACTTTCTGTCAATAGCTGGTTAATGATACGGGAACGGCTTGCGCCGAGCGCCAGGCGTATGGCCATTTCCTTTCGGCGCGAAGTGGCCCTGGCCAGAAGAAGATTGGATAAGTTAGTACAGGCGATGAGGAGGACACAGCCAACCGCGCCAAACAAAATCAGGAAAGGACGCCTGAATTGTTTGCCTATTTGTTCCTGCAGCGCAGACATGCGGGCATCAAAGTACCCTTTCCGTTCCGGGTGTTCTGCTTTGAGCTGCTGGTTAATGACATCAAACTCAGACTGGGCAGACTTGAGCCCAACGCCTGGTTTGAGACGTCCAATCACTGCGAGGGTATTGCCCCATTTATCCGTCGCGTCGGTGATTGGAAACGGAACAATGATCTCAATCCTGGAACCAGGAGAAAATGTGGAAGAGAAATCGAAAGATGGGGGAAGAATTCCAACCACTTCGGTGGCGACTCCGTTTAGTATAATGGTATGCCCAACAATTTCGCGGCTGCGCTGAAAACGCCGAGTCCAAAAACCATCGGTAAGCATGACCGCTTTTGGAGTAATGTCCTGGCATTCTTCTGGAGCGAAGCCACGACCCAACTGCGGTTGAACTCCCATTGTTTTCAGGAATGTTTCCGTGACGCCCATGCCCTGAAGCTTCACCGCCTCACCATCCCCCGTTAACGTGTAACTTCCGTAATCGAAAAAGGCAAAATACGCGGCAAGCTCCTCGAACGACTGATTTCGTTTTTGCCACTCAACGAAATTCCTGACACGGGTGGTGGAACCGGAAAGTCCGCTTGCGCCAGGAAGGCTATTCACAATCCACACTAATTGCTGAGGATCCCGAAAAGGAAGGGGGCGGAAGAGAAGCGCGTTGACCAGGCTAAATATGGCAGTGTTTGCGCCTATGCCGAGACCCAGGGTTATCAGGGCGACAGCGGTGAATCCAGGACTCTTGCAAAGCTGACGGAAAGCGTATCTTAGATTGTTCATAGAATTATGGAGTAGAGGCGATGGTCATTCATGGCGAAGAGCCTCCATGGGAAGGATTTTGGAGGCACGTCGAGCTGGCCAGAAACAGGCAAACAAACCAACCACACAGAGCAGCACGGCCACAAAAAGATAAGTAGCGAGGTCGACCGATTTTAAACCAACGAGAATGGAGGATAGGAACGAGGAAACGATGAGTGCGCCTGGTATTCCTATTATGAAACCATAGCAAATCAACCTTGAACCATTTTGTAGAACGGAAATGAGAATGTTCGATGGCTTTGCCCCCAGAGCCATCCGAATACCAATCTCCCTGGTGCGCTGGCTGATCCAAAAAGCAACGACAGAATAAATTCCCAGCATGGATAAAGCCAGGGCGACGGCTCCTATGCCGTTGGCGATTGCGGCGAGGCGTGAAAACAATCGCAAGGTCACCTCTATTTCATGGGTCAAAGGCTGGACAGAAAAGATGAGCGCGGGGTCGATGGAGGAAATCTCTTGTTTCAAAAGCGAATAGAAATTCTTTTGATCTCCTGTAGTTCGAATCACCAGCTTTAGAGATGAGTTCTCCAGGAGCTCAGCAGATACGGGGAGAAAAACGTAATCATTTAGTTTCACGCCTGGAATGAGAGGAGTCGGCCTCGCATTATTGAAGAGGCATTCGAAGAGATTGCGGGCGTTGCGCGTGACGCCGATGACTTCGGCGAAGGGCGCATTTGTCATGCGTTGGCCCAGAGGCTCCTGGGCGGGCCACAGTCGGAGGGCGGTAGACTCGCTGACAAGAGCGACGGCGACGCCAGATGAGGCTTCCGCGCTGGTGAACATCCTGCCCTTTGCCAATCGAATCTGCATGGCGTCGAAATAATCGGCAGAAACATGGTCGACATGCTCGCGGGAAGCGAGGGTGTGTTGGGCGAAGCCAGCAGAAGCAACGCCTGGAAGGAGCCTGGCTCGCTCCAGCAATTGCATTTGAAAGAGTGCGGTGCGGCTGGGGGAATAACCCTGGCGATGCAAATTAAATTGCACCACGAATACGTTTTCCGGGTTAAAACCGAAATCAACATGAGAGGCGGATCTTCCAGATTGTAATAAAAGACAGGATCCAATAAGCAGCGTGAAGCAAATGGCAACCTGGCAGATGGCAAAAGCATTTCGCAAGCGGTTGTGAGAAAGCCTGAAACCAAACAAAGTATTTTCTTCCTTCATGGAGGCAGAAAGAGACGCGCCGGCTGCCTGCAAAGCCGGGGCAAGACCGAACAGGATGCCAGTAAAAAAAGAGACAAGGAGAGTGTAGCAAATCACCCGCCAGTCCGGACTTGTGTCCAGGTCCGCGAGGAAAAGATTCAATTCAGGCAGGGCCTGCTGAATATGAGTCCACACAAGCTGGCAGGCCCATTGACCCAGAAGAAGGCCCAGGGCACCGCTGATGGTGGCGACGACCAGGCTTTCGGCCAGGAGCAGTCGGGCTACGCGCCATCGAGTTGCTCCAAGGGCAAGGCGAACCCCCATTTCCTTCTGTCGACCAACGGCACGGGAGAGAAAAAGATTGGCGACATTTGCACAGGCCAGAAGCAGGACGAAACTGACGGCGGTCATGACAGGAGCGACGATTTCAAGATTCTCCTTCAGGGACATGAAACTGGGTTCCGTTTTGACCTGGAGGCCAAGTCGTGAATCGTTATCAGAAGCGGGTCGAACGCGAGCATCAACAACTTGAATGCCAGCGCCAGCCTGCTCAAAAGAGAGACCCGGTTTTATGCGAGCCATGATGCTGAAACGATAAGCGGCAGTGGCCTCCTGCGAGGATTGGGTCTCTTCGAGTTGAGCAAGCGAAGTGATGGGCACCCACGCATCCACCACCCTCAGGTCGCCCATATTTGAAAAGTGCGGAGGGGCAATTCCAATAACAGAAAAACTGTGGTTATTGAGGAGCACCTGGGTGCCCACAACCTGGGGATCAGAACCAAAACGTCTTTTCCAAAGTCCGTGGCTCAGCACCACAACAGGGGGTGCGTCGGGCCGCTCCGAGTCACCCTCCACCAATCCCCTGCCCTGCCGGACGGTCACGCCCAGGGCCGAAAAATAATTACCGGAGACGGCGAGTGCGCGAATCTCTTCTCCATTGGAACCTGCCGACCGGGCCTGGTTACCTGGAACTCCCAGCAGCAATGAGTCAGGGCCTGGAGAAGCAAATACCACCATGTCAGAAAACACGGTTTGTTGTTGGCGCAACGATTGATACTCCCCCAGTGAGAAACCGCGCCGCCGGGCGGAAGAATCCGTTCGATTCAACTGAACAATACGCTGGGGTTCGCGCACCAGAGGAACAGGCCGCAACAAATAGGCATTGAAAAACGAGAACATCATGATGTTCACGCCTATGCCAAGGGCAAGTGAGACAATGGCAACGAAGGAAAACCCTGGCCTTCGCAGCAACTGCTTAAACGCCTGTTGAAAGTCATTTGTCACAATCGTTCCAATCCAAAAAGCTAAAAAGATGCGATCCTGTTCTCAACGATTGCTACTCACTTCGCAGAGCATCCACCGGGCTAATCAATGCAGATCTTCGCGCGGGAAACCATGCTGCGGCGAGCGCCACGAACAACAAAAGCGAGGTCACTGAAATCAAAGTAACAGGATCGGTGGGATGAATACCGTAGAGCTGGCTTTTGATGAGCCGAGATCCGGCAAAGACAAGAGGCAAACCAAGCCCAATGCCGATAGCCGTGAGCGCCAGGGCTTCCTTCAAGGTCGAACGAGCGACATCCCAAGGAAGCGCACCCAGGGCCATGCGCACACCTATCTCACCCATTCTGCGAGTGACATTGTAAGCCATGAGTCCATAGAGGCCGACGCAGGAAAGAAGCACGGCGAACCCGGCGAGCGAGCCGCAAAGAATGGCAAATAGCCGTTCCTGGCTGATGTTTCCATCACGAAGCTGATCCTGGGTGATGATGCGAACTACGGGAACGGCAGGGTTGATGACTGCTACTGCCTGCCTGACAGAACTCGACAAAGTCACGGGAGGGACAGCAGAGCGAACGATGAAACTGGTACGATATTTCAGTGGGAACTGGCGAAAAGAAAAATAGGCTGTTGGCGGGGCTGGGTCTTTGAGGTTGGCATACTTTGTATCGCGGCACACACCAGTGATTTGCCAATCGGTTTTCAAGAAACTCACCGTCTGGCCGATGGGATTTTCATTGGGGAGATACTTGCGGGCGAACGATTCGTTGACGACAAGGGCTGGGACAGCCCCTTCTTTATCAGTAGAACTCAGCGCGCGGCCTTGCAGGATGGGGATACCCAGGGTGGCGAAGTAAGATTCACCAACGACCAACCGATGAGTCTGGAGATCACCAGAAGGAGGAGACGCGTGTTTAGGAAAAGAAAAGCCACCGGCCCAGTCTTGATTGTCGAGCAAAGGATTCCGGACCAGCGCTGCATTTTGCACGCCCGGAATAGTCATGAGGGAACTTTGAACCTGGTCATAAAATGCGTTTAGCTGGGAGGCATTAAATCCAGCAGAACCGGGGTTTAACTGGAAGACCAGGAGATTGGAGGTGTTAAAGCCGGCATCAAGGTTTCGAAGATTAATAACCGTTCGGAGATAAAGACCTGCACCGGCCATCAGGAGAAGCGAAAGGCAAATTTGACCGGCGACGAGAACCTTCCCAATACGCAATCGTGGAGCGCCCAGAACGCCACGAGGTTTCAATCCATCATTTGGATCGACACGCCCAGCGCGCAGGGCGGGCAATAAACCAGAAAAGGTGGCAGTAGCCAGGGCGGCAACCATCCCGGTGCACAACACCGTAAAATCCAATGAAAGATCATAATGCAAAGTATCCCCAGCCCGTGCCATGAGGCTGGCGATTACGGTGCGCGCCCAGACAGCAAAGACAACCCCAACAAAACACGACATTGCGCCAAGAATGAGACTCTCTGCCAGAGACTGACGAATCAAACGCCAGCGTCCAGCACCCAATGCAGCCCGAATCGCCAATTCATGCTGACGACCGGCTCCACGGGCCAGGGAGAGTCCAGCAAGATTGGCACAGGCGACCAGAAGGACAACACCGACTACCCCAAGCATTAAAAGCAATGGTTTCCTAAGTTGGAT
>JAQGOY010000047.1 GCA_028293375.1 Verrucomicrobiales bacterium
GCTATTAGAATCCCAGTGGATCATTGTCTGGACTCAGACAGGATTGTTGTCCTTGGCAGGAATGTGGGACCCGACGTCGGGACTGAACATATACCTCTTGTGGTCAAGTTTGCCGTTGAAAAGGAATCAGGCCGAAGGATTGGAAAATGAGAGATCCGATTTCGTTTGTGATCTTTTTTTGAGATATTTTGTAACCGCCCAGGTTCCTAAGAGTATCACGCAGATAGCGGCCGCCGCAGGCAGCAAAACGGACAGGATAGAGACTACCACAGACCCGCCTAATTCTGCGGCGGCAACGATTGGATTGGCGAGTCCACCAGTCGAAACAGTGGAGAACGCGCGGGTTAACACAGTGCTTCCCTGCACCAACCCTGCCATACCACCCCCAGCGATCACAGCCAGTGTCCATTTCAAAAACGGGTCCATCTCCGTCACCATGCTAGCCGTGATCACCGTTCCAGCAATGACCGCCGAAGGTGTGGCGATGGTATCCAGGAGGTGATCGACAAAAGGAATAAAGTATCCTCCCACCTCCAGGATGGTGGCGAAGGCAAAAGTCAGAATCGCGCTATTGGTGGAAAGCCAGGCAAAACTGGGGGAGAGGTGAATGTGGCCGGTGTGCGAAGCAATGCTTAACACAAGCATCGGCACAAAAACTCGAAAGCCGCAGGCCGCACTTAGTCCCATTCCCACCAGGAGCGCGAATACCGTTTCCATTCGCCTACACTACTCTTCCGCGCCGATTTGGCAACGGGATGCATGACGGTCCCAAAGGAAGCGATCAGGCCAGCAACGCACTGACCGGGTCGCCTTCTACATCGGTCAATCGGAAATCGCGTCCTTGGAATTTATAGGTCAATTTTGTGTGGTCGAAGCCAAGAAGTTGCAAGATCGTGGCATGAAGGTCGTGCACGTGAACCCTGTCTTTCACAATGTGAAATCCTAGATCGTCCGTGGCGCCGAGGGTGATCCCCTTCTTAATTCCGCCTCCAGCCATCCACATCGTGAAGGCCTGTGGATGATGGTCGCGACCCATGCTGCGACCCACTTCGGCATTGGTTTCCACCATGGGAGTCCTTCCAAATTCCCCGCCCCAAATAACCAGTGTGTCCTCGAGAAGACCCCGTTGTTTGAGATCCTGGATCAGCGCGGCGCTGGCCTGGTCAGTGGCCTTGGCCTGGTTCTTCACGCCCCCGGTCACGTCGCTGTGATGATCCCACGCCTCATGGAACAATTGCACGAAACGGACGCCGCGTTCCACCAACCGACGCGCCAATAAACAATTATTCGCGAACGATGCCTTACCCGGCTCTGCGCCGTACATGGTCAAAGTTTCCTTCGATTCCTGTCCAAGATCCATCAACTCGGGTGCGCTGGTTTGCATCCGGTAAGCCATCTCAAAAGAATTGATGCGAGTGGCTATTTCGGGATCGCCAGTGAGGGCGAGGTGGTGCTCATTGATTTCCCGGAGAAGATCGAGGGATTGCCTCTGCATCTCGCGCGACACTCCTGCAGGGTTGCTGAGAGCCAAAATGGGATCGCCGTTTCGCCGAAATGGAACTCCCTGGAAAACGGTTGGAAGAAAACCACACCCCCAGTTTCCCGCTCCACCACTGGTTCCACCTGCAGAACTGAGAACAACAAATCCAGGTAAATCTTGTGATTCTGACCCCAGGCCGTAAGTGGTCCAGGCCCCCATGCTTGGCCTGCCAAATTGTTGGGAACCGGTGTTCATGAATATTTGGGCAGGAGCGTGGTTGAACGCGTCCGTGGTCATTGACTTCACCAGCGCTATGTCATCCACCACTTTCGCCAGGTGCGGCAGGACTTCCGAAATTTCAGCGCCACTTTGGCCGTGCTTCTCAAATTTGAATTTCGAGGCAAACAGCGCCGCGTCCGGTTTGATGAACGCGTACTTTTGACCTTTCACCACCTCGGCGGGGACTGGCTTGCCGTCGAATTTCAACAGCTCGGGCTTGTAATCGAACAAATCCAATTGGCTGGGCGCTCCAGCCTGGAATAGGTAAATGACGCGCTTGGCCCTGGGTGCAAAATGAGGTTTTCGGGGGGTCAATGGATTGGAGCTGGAGACCACCTCACCAAATGCCTGGTTGCCGGAAAGCAGGTTGGCCAGGCCCATTGCTCCCAGTCCCAGCCCGCATTCCTTGAAGAAGTAGCGTCGGGTGATGATTTTACGGGCTTCGGCCTCTAATTCTTTATGATAATTCATTTCGCTCACTCCTTGGTAATTGTTTCGTCCATGTTTAATAGAATGCGGGACACCATTGCCCAGGCCGCTACTTTGTGAAGATTCACGTCTTCGGGGATTTTAGTGGGGTCTGCCACGGAAACTTTCACCGCGCTCGCCGTCCGGTCTTCGAAGTAATCTTTTTGCTTCTGCAAAAATTCCAAAAGTTTGGCGCTCTCGGTGGCATCCGGTTTCCTGCCCGCGCACAACTCGAAACCGTAACTCAGCCTTTCCGGGTCGTCTTTTCCGCCTTCTTTAAAAATCCTCAGGGCGAGAGCCTGGGCAGCTTCGACGAAAACCAAGTCGTTGAGAGTTGTTAATGCCTGCAGGGGCGTATTGGAACGAAGCCGGCGCGCACACGATTGATCGGCATTTGGCGCGTCAAAAATCGAGAGAGAAGGGTAGGGGACGCTTCGCTTCCAAAATGTATACATCCCCCTGCGATAACGATCTTCGCCGACGCTTGTTTCCCACTTCATCGGTGCGCCATAGCCCAGCGAAAGGACGCCATCCGGGATTGGCGGATAAACGCTTGGCCCGCCAATTTTTTGACTCAGGAGTCCGCTGCTTGCGAGGGCGATATCGCGTATCTCTTCGGCGGAAACCCTGAAGCGGGGTCCGTGAGCTAACAAGCGGTTATAGGGATCCGTTTCCTCGATTTCCTTTGTCACGATGGAGTCCTGCTGATAGGTGGCGGATTGGGTGATCAAACGATGCAGATCCTTCAATTTCCAGTCGTGCTGGACAAAACTGGTGGCCAGCCAATCCAGCAGTTCTGGATGAGTCGGTCTTTCTCCCTGTGTGCCGAAATCTTCAGAAGTCATCACGATCCCATTACCAAAATAACTTTGCCATACTCGATTGACCATTACTCTTGCCGTGGTGGGATTGACCGGGGACGCGATCCATTTTGCCAGAGTCAGACGGTTCCTCGGGCTGTTTCCTTCGAGGGGAGGAAGAAAAGCCGGTACGTTGGCCTCGACGACGTCCCCGGGTTTACGAAAATCTCCGCGTTTGAACAAATGGGTGGTCCGTCCAGTGGGCTTGGCGGCAAGGACCAGCGAGGGAGTACCGACCGGCCATTCTTTCAATAAATCGGCGCATTTTTTATTAGTGTCTTCGAATTCGTGCAGGGTCGTGCGATAAAAACTGAATACTGTTCGCTTCTCATCCTCGGACCAATCCCTTGGACTTAGGTCAACAATCCTCCTGATTTTCGCAGGCAATGGATCCGCCTCAGGTTTTGAATCGGCCGTTACAGAAATGCGATAGCGGCCAATGACGTTCTGATTGCCGAACTTTTGAATCAGGTTGAAAGTCATCAAGGTTCCTTCACCTGCGCTGACTTCGCCAACCGGCTGGAATACTGCATGCCTGTCCTGGTTTTGACCCGGGCCAGCATCCAATCCCCAGCCTGTCTTCACATCTCCATCGATCGCTTTGGCCACTGGGAAATCCTTCTGTGAAAAATCTGCCGTCGCATTGGTCAGCACCAGGTCATTCGTCTTTCCATCGCTGCCGGCAACAACCGAAACTTTGAATTCAGTGAGGACGACATTTCCATTGGCAGATCTTCCCGGTCCGCCGAAGGGCAGGGTCCCATCCGTTAATAGTTCGACCCGGAATCCGGTGACAGATTGCAATGAAACAGGTGCAGTCATGCTGTAGGCGGTTTCGCCGGAGCGGTCACCCGTGGCCAGAAGCGAATGGTCTTCAAGTTTCTCGAATTTCACTCCGTTGGCTCCGAACCAGGTTTGAGGATCCAGCACTATCCAGTTGCCTTTGGTGGACTGGTTGGTTTTTACCCACCCCTCCATTTTCTCCGTCAGTTCCGGGTGCTTCATGAGCAACTCGTCTTCCAAAGCCCGGATGTCGTTCAATATTTGGCTACGCTTCGATTTTTGGGTCAAGGTGGGAACCTCGATGATAGGTTCGTTATCGTTGTTTAAAAAGGCTAAAAATTGGTAGTATTCTTTTTGTGAAATGGGATCGTATTTGTGGTTGTGGCATTGGGCGCAATTGAGAGTTAAACCCAACACACCTTTGCCGAGGGCGTCCATGCGATCGATGAGGCCCTCAACCCTGAATTGTTCGGGTTCCACGCCTCCCTCCTCGTTGAGCATGGAATTTCGCAAGTAACCCGTGGCAACCTTTTGCTCGAGCGTGGGATTTGGCAAAAGATCGCCCGCGATTTGTTCCACCAGGAATTGATCGTAAGGAAGATCTTTGTTAAACGCGGCAATGACCCAGTCCCGATAGGGCCAGATCGAACGAGTCGCATCTTTTTCGAACCCATTGCTGTCGGCATATCGGGCGACGTCCAGCCATTGCCTTCCCCACTTTTCTCCGTAATGCGGTGAAGCAAGGAGCCTTTCGACGACCCGATTGAACGCATCTGATTTGTCATCGGAAAGAAACGCCTCAATTTCCGAGCGGGTGGGTGGCAATCCCGTTAAATCGAGGCTGGCCCTTCTCAATAAGGTTCGCTTTTTAGCGCTTGGGGAAGGCGCGAGATGTTCCTTTTCCAGGCGGGCGAGGATAAAATTGTCGATTGGGTTTTTCACCCATTTGGAATCCTTTACTTTGGGAATGGCAGGAACTGCCGCACGTTTAAAAGCCCAATGTTCCCTGGGGTCGATACCCTTGGGATCAAGCCCGTCGGGCCATTTGGCGCCTTGGTCTATCCAGGCCTTTAATAAAGCCACCTGTGCCGGCGACAAGCGCGTGCCGTCATTTGGCATGACAAGTTCTCCTTCGCCAGAAACCAGTTGGATCAACAAACTGGAACTCGCCTTTCCCGGCTGAATCGCGGCGCCAGACTTTCCACCTCGCAGACCCGACTCCTTAAAATCCCAGCGCAAGTCTGATTTCTGTTTTGTCGGGCCATGACATTTGTAACAACGTTCGGCAAAGATGGGTTGAATATCTTTGACAAAATCAACTGCGGACGGCGTGGCCGAAGTAACCGACTTCGACGATTGTCCCACAAGGGATGTCGTGGCAGACGTCAAAAGGAACAAGACCGTAAGCCATCTGAAATGCGTAATCATGGTTGGGGTAGCGAGTGTAATCTAAAGCAATGAGTTAACCCGATCAATCGATGTTTTAATTTGGCATTTTATTCATGCTGCGTTAAACAAACGAGGTTGAACACGACCTACAAAATCATTGCCAGCGACGGTAAAGAGTATGGCCCCGTGAGTCTGGAGGAACTGCAGGCATGGGTGCTGGACGGAAGAGTGGGACCTGCGACGAACATTTGGAGCAGCAAGCTGGATCAATGGAAAGAAGCGAATTCTTTTCAGGAGCTTCAATTCGAACTGGGCCGTGCTCCTCAAATTTATTCCGTTTCTAAACCAGAAGTGGAGGAGATTTCCGAGCGGTTTGTTGGGTTTTTTAGTCGGTTGAGCGCCTACTTTCTGGATCACATTCTTCTTGGAGTGGTCTCGATGTTTATTTTCACCGTCCCGGCCGATTTTAACACCTCGATGATGGGAGATTTTCAAAATCCCCTGGTTCGAAAGCTTTTTATTCAACAGGGATCGCTCGAGTTATTTTATTACTGGATCATGACTGCAGCCTATGGGGCCACTTTGGGAAAATTTGCCATTGGCGCGCGCATTGTTCAGTCGGATGGGAGCAAACTGGGCTTTAAAATGGCAACGTTTCGCATACTGGCGGTAATTCTCAGCGTTTTCCCTACATTTCTTTTCGGTTATTTATTAATCATTTTTCGTCGTGACAAGCGGGCTCTCCATGACGTTCTTCTTGGCACCAAGGTGATATACAAAGCGTCATGAACGGGAATTCCCGAATCGCACTGGTCGCATTTGTTTCGGTGGTCCTCGATCAGATCTCGAAAATGCTGGTTCTGGCCTACATGCCGGTACCTGCGGAGCGAACGCTCATCAACGGTTTTTTTAAATTGGTTCACTGGCAAAACACTGGGGCGGCCTGGAGCATGTTTTCCGGAAACAATGCTGCTCTGGCTATAGTATCGCTCCTGGCACTGTTGGCTCTCTTTGTCTTTCGCCACCATTTCGAAACACGAACTCCGCTCGGCCAGATCTCCATGGGACTGATCTTCGGAGGCATTATCGGAAATGTTCTGGACCGGCTTTTCCGGCATCATGTGGTTGATTTTATTCGTTTTTTTATCGTTTCACGGTCTGGGGAGGAACTGGGGTTTCCAGCTTTCAACATCGCGGACAGCGCTATTTGTGTTGGCGTTGGGCTCTTGTTTATTATTTCATTGAGGGGTGAACAATCCACCGCTGCTCCCAATGCGGGCGCAACCTAGCTCGAAACCGGCAGGAGCTTCCGGAGTCGTCGAATGAAAAGCGCCCTGAGTACTCTCTTTTGGGTTTTCCTGGCGCTCCTTGGTGGGTGGGCTTTTTCCGTGCTTGCCTTTGGTCGGGGTGATCACGTCAATTCGCTTTACATCCTGATCTCCGCCCTCTGTACCTATGCCATAGGCTTTCGATTTTATTCGAAGTGGCTTGCCGCAAAAGTTCTGATGCTGGATGACCGCAGGGCTACCCCTTCCGAAGTTCATGACGACGGGAAAGATTTTGTACGGACCAACAAGTGGATTGTCTTCGGGCATCATTTTGCGGCCATCTCCGGTCCCGGTCCCCTGGTTGGACCTGTTTTGGCATCCCAGTTTGGTTATCTGCCGGGAACCCTTTGGATCCTGGTTGGGGTGGTGCTGGGTGGTGCCGTCCAGGATTTCATCATCCTTTTCGCTTCGATGCGGCGTGATGGCAAATCGCTCGGTCAAATGGTTAAGGAGGAACTGAACAGCGCTGCAGGGATGGTCGCCATGATTTCGATTCTTGGCATCATGATCATTCTCCTTGCCGTTCTTGCCCTGGTCATCGTCAATGCGCTGGCCGAAAGTCCATGGGGAGTGTTTACCGTTGGAGCGACTGTCCCCATCGCCATGTTCATGGGTGGGTATTTACGTTATGTGCGCATCGGCAAGGTGGCGGAAGCCAGTTTCTTCGGGGTTGTTCTGCTGCTTGCTGCAGTTTGGTTTGGCCAATATGTGCATGAACATGAGAGCTGGTCGCGGGCTTTGACCCTGTCCAAAATGTTCCTGGCCGTTGCTATTATAGTTTATGGTTTTTTCGCGAGTGTCCTTCCCGTTTGGCTGCTGCTGGCTCCTCGCGACTATCTCAGCACGTTCATGAAACTTGGAACAATCATCGCCCTTGCCCTGGGCGTGTTCCTGGTTTTGCCGGATCTGAAAATGCCCGCCATCAGTAAATTTGTTGATGGCTCCGGACTTGTTGTTCCTGGCAAAATCTTCCCGTTCTGTTTCATCACCATCGCCTGCGGAGCCATATCCGGATTTCACAGTTTAATATCCAGCGGAACAACCCCGAAAATGATTACCCGGGAAAGTTATTCGCGCCATATTGGTTATGGAGCCATGTGCCTGGAGTCGCTGGTTGCCATCATGGCCTTGATAGCGGCCTGCACCCTGGATCCAGGAGTTTATCTCAGCATGAATGTGGCGGGCGTGGGTCCGGATGCGGAGAAGGCAATCGTTGCTAAAGTGACTGCCGCCGGAATACCAGTGTCGGTGGAGCAGATGCATCAGTTGGCTGAGCAGGTTCATGAGAAGACTTTGTTCGGGCGAACGGGAGGCGCGGCTACGCTGGCTGTAGGCATGGCTTCCATTTTTAGCAAAGTCACCCATGGCCGCTGGCTGGATATCTGGTACCACTTTGCCATCATGTTTGAGGCCCTGTTTATCCTTACCACCCTTGATGCCGGAACCAGGGTTGGAAGATATTTGCTCCAGGATTTTCTGGGGCACGTCTGGAAACCGTTGGCCGATGTCAAAAATGGAGTCTCCAACGTTTTTGCCAGCGCCCTGATGGTCGCGTCGTGGGGAGTATTTTTGATTCAGGGCGTGATTGATCCTGATGGTGGCGTAAAAGCGCTTTGGCCGCTTTTTGGAATAGCCAATCAACTGCTTGCCTCGATTGCGCTTTGCCTGGCCACGACGATTCTTTTGAAAATGCAACTGAATAAATCGAATCCCAGATTGCGCATTACCCTGGTGACGCTGATTCCACTCTGCTGGTTGCTGGCGGTGACCATGACCGCAGGAGTGCAGAAGATATTCCACCACGAATCACGGCCCGCCTTTCCGAGGATTGGCTTTCTCCAAATTGCCGACGAGTTGAACGTCAAATTGCCGGCCCTTGAAAGGGTGTTGGAAGTTGCCAGGAATAGTGGTGAACAAATGACTATCGATAGCGCGGCCAAAGCACTGAGAAGCAATCGCATTCTTCATTTTAACAATTGCCTGGATGCCGTAATAACCGGCCTGTTCCTTGCCATGGTTCTTTTTTTAGTGGTGCTCTGCTTGCGCGAATGGGTGCTGCTGGTGGCTCGAAAAAAGGCAAGCGGCCTTCGCGAATCAGCTCCCGCATGGTTGAAGGATTACGAAATCCTGGAAAGCAAACATCTTCAGGTGACAAGCCTCATTGCCCTGGTGATTGGCTTGACCCGCGAATTGACTGCAGAAGGCGCAACCGAGCGGGCGCTGGCTGCCAATACCGCCTGCATTTGTTGCGAGGAAGGTGGACAGATAAGAGTCAACTTGTCAGGCTCCCCTCGGGAAACTCCCGGCAGCGTCTATGCTGCCGTTTTGGAAGAGAAATACTCCAAACCGAATCGGTGTTGTTGATCGCAAAATTAGAATGAGTGGCGTTATCACTTGTCTGCTTGAAAACGAAATGGGATTAATTCCTTTTCTCGATGGCAAGTCTCTCATGATTGCGTTTATCGGTGCTCTCGGCGTCGAAACCGCGAGTAACAACGCACCGCCCCTCGAACCCGAGCCTTCGCACCCCAATGTGATCCGCCTGGATTTTGGAGCGGCTCCAAAAACGGCAACGAGCCTTGCCAACATCCTGGATTTTAGGGAATTCCTAAGTCCTGCTGTTCAACCCCGATGGATCGACGCCACTCCCGCTCTTCAGGTTGTTCAGAATATCCTTTCCAATCTTCGCGAGGGGGCGACTCACGTCGTCGTCCCTCCTTCCTACGAGACCGCTATCGCCGAGCCCGACTTAAAGCACGGGGTTATTCGCGACCTGGAGGAACTGCGGAAAATTTTACAATCCGCTGCCCGGGCCTCCACAAGGGTTGCGCTTCTACTTGATTATTAGTGAGGTGGTGGCCTGACTATCTCACCCGGGCTTCGCCTTTGCCTTTGACCACTTCTCCGATTATCCAGGCAGCCTGTCCCTGGGTCCTGATGAATTTCAAGGCCGAGTCGACCTTCTCCCCGGAGACGATTACTGTCATGCCGATTCCCATATTGAAGACCTGGTAAAGCTCTTCTTCAGGAACGTTTCCTTTCGCCGCCAACATGGAAAAAATCGGCAGCATTTCCCAGGAACCTTTTTTGATGACGACATCGCATTTTGCCGGCAGTACGCGGGGAATGTTATCCACGAAGCCGCCGCCTGTGATATGGGCAAGTCCTTTTACTGTGCGTGGTTTGCCTTCGAGGTTGAATTTTTTCAACAGTTTTTGAACGAGAACGCCATAACTGACATGTACTTTCAAAAGTTCCGCCCCAAGCGAATTGCCGAATTCCGGGACCTTCGTCTTTACGGTCATTTTTAGCTGCTCGAAAAATATTTTGCGGGCAAGTGAGTATCCATTGGTGTGCAAACCACTCGATGCCATGCCTATTACCGCGTCACCCGCCTTGATCGTTTTTCCATCCAACAATTTAGATTTTTCCACCACTCCCACGATTGTCCCGCTGACATCGTACTCTCCGTCCTGATAAAAGCCCGGCATCTGTGCTGTCTCACCGCCGATAAGCGAACATTTATTTTGCGAACATCCCCGTGCGAAACCTTCGATCAATTGAGTGAAAACATGCGGCTTCAATTTGCCAGTTCCAATGTAATCCAGAAAGAAAAGGGGTTCTGCTCCCAATACCGCTATGTCATCCACACAATGATTCACGAGGTCCTGGCCAATGGTATCGTGCTTGTCCATGGCGAATGCCAGCTTCAGTTTGGTTCCAACTCCATCAGTGCTCGAAACCAGGACCGGTTGCTTATACTTCCGCGTGTCGAGGGCGAAGAGGCCTCCGAAGCCGCCGACTTTGCCAAGGACTTCTTTGCGATGAGTCGAGGCCAGGAGTTTCGGCAGGGTGGCTTTTACTTTGTTGCCCAGATCGATGTCGACCCCGGCGGCGGCATATGCTTTCACTTTCATCAAGCCGCCTTTCATAACCAAAGAAGGTAATCCCGAACAGCAAAAACCATTCGCCCTGGAAAGCTCAATTCAACCGACTAATACTTTTTGGTGTATCGCTTTTTAGGCTCTTCCTGGTTGGCGTTGGAAGCTGCGGGAGCAACGCCCATGGAATTCGAGCCGCCGGGCGGTGCTGGAACAGGTTCGCGGGTTTCCGTGCGCATGGCTGCCCGGGGGGCGGCAGGCTCCTGCGCCGGGACAAATTCGGCCGCAGCACCACCGGGGATTCCGCTCTGCGGCCCGGCGTTTGGTATTGCACCGGCCTGTGGGTTTTCCACAGCTTCGACAAAAGCCATTCTTAGGCCAGCGACATTCTGCTTCAGCATTTCGCTTTCCTGCGGAGTGAGGTTTCCTTTGGTCTTGATCAGCAATACTTCCAACTGGCCAATGACGAATTGAGCGCGCTCAAGGTCCTGCATGGTTTCGCCGGTCATGGGGTGGGGCATTTGGCCCAGGCAGGCAAAAGCCTCCTGGCAAAGCGACATCACGAGGTTAGAAAAAAGCACAGCAAGAATTTCCTCGCGCGAAGGTTCGCCAGTTGCGCCTGGTATCTCAGAAGAATTGTTCATTTCGACTTATCTTTCCGTTGCTGGCCGATTTCTGCCATTAAAAAATGGATGAGATGTTTCAATCGTGGCTCGATATCAATCGTTTCCAAGATCGTTTGGCGTTCTTCAGCACGGGGCAAAAGAGCACACGAAACCAGGTCAGCCACCTGTTCCGGATCTGAAATTTTTTCGATATAAGAAAGTACTTCCTTGATCGAAATCATCATGTCCTTGGTTTGTTTGGGCGCGGGGCCCTTTTTAGGAAACCCGAGTTGGACTCGTTGCGAAACGAGGTCGCGAACCCGGGCCACCAGGGCATCCACCGCCAGGCTGTCATTGGCGGGAGTCTCCACAGGTTGCACTTCATGAATCCGGTAGGGTTTGTAGCGCACTGTGCGGGTTAGCGTCACCCTGGTGAGCCCCTGCAGGATCAAATGGTAGGTGCCGTCTTCGTTCTGCACAGCTACCCGGATTAAACCCACCCCCCCAATCAAGGACGGTGTTTCGCGGAGGCGACCGGGTTTTTGCATGGCCACTGCAAAAGTGCGATGCGTTTGCAATGCGTCCACAAGCATGCGACGATACCTCGGTTCGTAGATGTAAAGAGGCAACAGGGCTTGCGGGAAGAGTGTGGCATTCGGAAGTGTCATTACTGCCACCTCTTTAGGTATTTCCATGAAGACAATTTAAACCGTCACGTCTATTTATCAAGACGGATGAAGGCTTGCCAATTGCACTTCAATCCGCATGCTCATTATTTATGAAGGCGAAAGTCGCTGTCATTTTGTTAGTTCTGATGTGTCTCGTCCTCGGATGCCTGCTTGTGGTTCGCCACAAACAAGCCGTCAAGGAAAGCGAAGCCCATCTTGCGCACATCTACATGCTCTCGAATAATGTGGTGGCTACGCAATCCCGTTTGGATGAGGAAAAATCGGTCAATGGGGCATTGACCAACAATTTGTCCCGCCGCAAAGCAGAGTTGGACGATTTGTCCAGCAATCTTACCACCGTCTCGTCGAATTTGGTTCAAGCCCAGGCCGCTGCCAAAGCCGCTGCCGAACTTGCCGCCGTCGAAATGGCAAAGCGGGATGCCCGCATCAATGAACTCCAGGGGCAAAACGACGACATGACCAAGCGAATGACCGATCTGACGTCATCCATGGATAAGTTGGAGAAGCAAATCAACGATACCCAAAAGAAACTGGAAGTTGCAGAAGGGGACAAAACCTATCTGATCAAAGAGTTAAAGCGGCTCCAGGCCGAGAAAGCGGATTTGGAAAAGCAATTTAACGATCTCTCCATTTTACGCGACCAGGTTCAACATCTGAAAGAGGAACTTTCCATCGCCCGCCGGCTCGAATGGATTCGTCAGGGAATTTACGGTGTCCAAACCCAAAAGGGCGGTGAACGCCTGCAAAATATAAATAAACTGTCCACCAATAAAGCTCCGGCCCAGTCTTTCGAGTTGAGAAGCAGTGATAATCCATCACAGAAACCCACAAACTCGGTCCCAGCTCCATCGCCAGCCCCGGATGGCGCTCCGAAATGAGCAGGAATTCTCAGTTGGTGGATTCCCATGGGCGCATCATTCGAGACCTGCGGGTAAGTGTGACCGACCGCTGTAACTTCAGGTGCATGTACTGTCTCCCTGAGACGGAAGAAGCGGCGAACTTTTATCTGAACCGGTTCCAGCCCGCCGCAGACTCCATCAAGATTAACCGGGAATGGCAACCGCAGTCCCGCATGCTGACCTTTGAGGAAATTGCCCGTTTTGTCCGCATTGGTCGCGACCTTGGAATTCAAAAAATTCGTCTTACCGGCGGTGAACCGCTCCTGCGCAAGGATTTTGAAAAACTCGTGGGGATGCTGGCGAAAATTGACGGCATCCACGACATTGCCATGACAACAAATGGCTTTTTGTTCAAACAAAAGGGTAAAGCACTTCGAGATGCTGGATTAAGCCGGGTGAGTTTCAGCCTTGATTCCCTCGACCGGGAAAACTTTGCCAAAATCACCGGCCGCGACGCCCTCTCCAATGTCTGTGAGAGCATTGACCTGGCAATTACCCTCGGTTTCTCCCCTCTGAAAATCAATGCTGTCATCATTAAGGGCGTTAATGATCATGAAGTGGTCGAGCTGGTGCGCTTCGCCCGCAGCAAAGGGGCTTCCATGCGTTTTATTGAATTCATGCCCCTGGATTCCAACCGAGCCTGGCAGAAGGAGCTGGTGATGAAGGGAAACGAAATTCTCGAGGTGGTTAAACGCCACTTTGAACTGACTCCCAAAATACCTGTTAACGCTAGTGAAACCGCGAAGCGGTGGGGTTTTCCCGATGGCAAAGGTGAATTGGGGATTATTGCCCCGGTCAGTGAACCGTTTTGCGGCCACTGCAATCGGCTGCGGCTCACCGCGGACGGCCAGCTCAGAACCTGCCTGTTTAGCCTGAACGAGCATGATTTAAGGGGGGTTTTGCGCGCTGGATCCAGCGATGAGGAAGTCGCTCTCTATGCCCAGTCAGTAGTTCTCCAAAAAGAAGCAGGCCACCGAATTGGGCAAAAAGACTTCGCTCAACCCCTACGGACCATGAGTTGTATTGGAGGATAGAGCCGTTTTTACTCTGGGATTGAGTATTTGACCTGATTAAACCTGTTACTTAGACTGCCGACCATTTTATGAACGTATTGATCTGCGATCCTATCTCCCCGAAAGGAATAGAATACTTTAAACAGAGGCCTGAATTTAAGGTGACAGTGCTCAGCAAGCGTTTGTCCGAAGCCGAATTGCTTCCCCTGGTCGCGGATACTCACGCCATGGTCGTTCGTTCCGAAACCAAAGTCACCAAGAAGGTCATGGAAGCAGCGCCAAACCTGAAGGTGGTAGGTCGCGCAGGTGTTGGAGTGGATAATGTGGATGTCGATGCAGCCACAGACCGCGGTATCGTAGTCATGAACACCCCAAGCGGGAACACCATTTCGACTGCCGAGTTGACGTTCTCCATGCTCATGGCTTTGGCTCGCAAAATCCCGCAGGCACATGCTTCGATGAAAGCCGGGCAGTGGAATCGGAAAGACTATCAGGGTATTGAACTCTATAACAAAACGCTTGGGATCCTGGGCATGGGCCGTATCGGCTCGGAGGTCGCCAAACGCGCTTTGGCCTTCGGCATGAAGGTATTGGCTTATGACCCTTATCTCTCACTCGCCCGTGCCAAGCAGATGCAGGTCGAATTAGTGGAAAAGGTCGAAGAAATCTATTCCCGGGCTGATTTCATTACTGTTCATATGCCTATGACGGATGAGACCCGGGGCATGGTGAATGCCGGCGCTTTTGCCAAAATGAAAAAGGGTGTTCGCGTACTCAATTGCGCCCGTGGCGGAATCATCAACGAAAAGGACCTTCACGACGCCATACAAAGCGGCCAGGTGGCCGGGGCTGCGCTGGATGTTTATGAGGTCGAGCCATTGCCCGCAGATTTTCCGCTTCGCGCTCTTCCGCAAGTGATTATGACGCCTCATCTGGGTGCGAGCACCGAGGAAGCACAAGAAAATGTTGGAATCGAAGTGGCCGAAGCCATCACTGACTACCTCCTGCACGGTGCGGTCCGCAACGCGGTCAATTTGCCAAATCTTGATGCGCAAACTTTCGCGGTGGTGAAGCCCTATTTGAACCTGGCCGAAAAATTAGGTCGTCTGGTGGGTCAATTGGCTCCCAAGAGGAATGATCGACTCGTTGTTACTTATGGTGGCAGGGCGACTCAGGCCCCTACAGACCCGATTACCCGCACGATTTTGAAAGGCTTTCTTGAATCTGCCGGTGGCAAGGATGTGAACCAGGTAAATGTGAGAAACCTCGCCGCTTCCCTTGGACTCCTCGTTGAGGAAGTGAAATCCACCGAGGCGACCGACTACAACGAATGGCTCCATGTAGCTGCTTTTTCGGGTGACCAGCGTGTTTCGGCCGGGGGGACGATCTTCGGTTCGAAAAATCTGCCCCGAATCGTGCGTTTGAGCGGTCAACCGGTTGAAATTGTTCCAGAAGGTGTTTTGTTCTTAATGAACAATAAGGATCGTCCCGGTATTGTGGGTTACATTGGTAATCTCATGGGCAAACATAATGTCAATATTGCCAGCATGAGCTTAAGCCGCGAAAACGTCGGCGGAAAAGCATTGACTGTTCTCAATTTGGATAGTGTTCCACCGGCTTCAGTACTTGAAGAAATCCAAAAAGATCCTGACATTAGTAATGTGCGGATTGTTAAACTCTAAGATTATGAAGAAGATTATGAATGGGGCTGCCTTGATTGGAGCCGTCACTGTTATGGCTGCCTCGAGTTTCGCTGTGGAAGCAACGAAACCGGATGGAACTGCTAAAACCTCTGCCGCGCCAGCGAAACCCGCCGAGCTTTTCGAGGACAAGGTCGTAGCCAGGGGCAAAGGGGTAGAATTGAAGCAAAGCGCGGTGGATAACGCCTACACCCTTTACAAAGCGAATGCTGCTGCCCAGGGCCAGAATATCCCCGATGAGAATCGGGAGGCCATCCAGGAAAAATTATTGGACAGACTTCTCGTGACGAAGCTTCTCATCTCCCGCGCCACCCCGGAAGACAAAGCCAAATCCGCCGAGGCTGTTGCCAAGGTCATGGATGACGCGATTAAAAAATACGAAACCCAGGAAAAGTTCTCTCAAGCACTCACGGCCTCAGGGATGACCCCGGAGCTATTCAAAGCTCGCGTCACCGAACAAACTTTGTGTGAGGAAGTCATCAATCGCGAAGTGGGGTCCAAAGTCACCGTCGCTGACGCCGATGCTAAAAAATATTACGACGAAAACCCAGGCCAGTTTGAGCAGCAGGAGAAGGTCCGAGCCGCCCATATCCTGATCGCCACAGCTGATCCAAATACCCGCCAGCCAATCGCTGCAGACAAGAAAAAAGAAAAAGAAGCACTTGCGAAAAAGCTAAAGGATCGGGCCGACAAAGGTGAAGATTTTGCCAAGCTTGCCACTGAATTTTCTGATGATCCCGGATCGAAATCCACTGGCGGAGAATATACTTTCGGTCGGGGCCAAATGATGGCTGCTTTCGAAGCTGCAGCCTTTAGTCTCAAGACCAACCAGGTCAGCGAATTGGTGGAGACCCCCTACGGATATCATATCATCAAGCTTTATGAAAAAATTCCAGCGACAAAGTTGGAGTTCGCTAAAATCTCGGAGGATCTCAAGAAAGGCTTAAAGCAGCGGGATGTTCAGAAGCTGATGCCCGCCTATATTGAGACCATCAAAAAGGAGGCCAATGTCGAGATCATTGGAGCAAAAACACCAGTCCCCGCGCCCGCTGCGGCTCTGCCTCCGCTTCCGAATACGAAATAAAATAAGAGGCTTTTAACTTCAACGGCGATTCCTGTTTGGGATCGCCGTTTTTCTTTTACAATCAGTCGGGATCAACCAGGTGGCGGCTTAATATTTCGGAGGAGTGGAGGTTTCGAAGCAGGTCCCCGACGGTCGTGTCAAAACCGGGCAAACAAAAACCGGGAGCTATTTCCGCCAGAGGCACAAGTACAAATCTCCTTAAATGCGCCCTTGGATGTGGGAGGGTCAGTGTTTCGCTGTTCCAGCGTTTTTTGCCAAAAGAAATGATGTCCAGGTCTATCGCTCGCGGCTCATTGTGAATCTTTTTCGGAACCCGGCCTATGTCCGACTCCAGTTGTTTCAACTGCTTAAGGAGAACTTCTGGCGAAAGGTCGGCCGATACATGAATCGCCGCAGCGGCATTTAAAAACGAGGGAGACCCTGGTGGACAATCGACTGGCGCGGTTTTCCAAATCGACGATCGTATCAGCGGCGTCAGGGACAATTCCTGAAGCGAGGCAAATGCTCGGTTAAGCAGTTCTCGGGAGTTCCCCCAATTAGAGCCAAGGGCAATCAAGGCAACTTCGTTTTCCATACCCTATTTTGAGAGGGCTGCGGATTCTATCAGGTATTGTTGCGACTCTTTTTGTCGCACTTTTTCCAACGCCCCGAGCTTTTGTAATGTTGCTTTTCGGAAGGGAGTCAGGCTCGTCGGGGTGGATGCACCTTTTCCGGAAGTCTGCTGTTTTCTCTGACTAAGGTAAGCATCAACAGTCGCACGATAATCTTCAAGGAGCGGGGCAATCTCCAGGGCGGAAAGGCGAAGCGCGATGGACAACTGTTCCTGGATTCGGTTAAGAGCAGTTTCCTGGGTCAGCGTATCCGAATTTTCAATCAATTCGCTCACCGTTATATATTGATGTCTGGGCAGTTCACTATCCGCGCCACGGACAAAGACCGGTACCTTCAATATCTCATCCAGGTTGGACAAAGTTTCTACTTTCGACCAGAGCTTGTCTGGCCGCCTGGAATTAAACTCTACTAGTTTTAATGCCCACCATTTTTCCACATCGACCAGTTGCCTGAAATTCGCTTTATAGGTTTCGAGGAACGCAAGCTGCCAATTTTTATGTTTTGGCAGAGATACTGTAAGAAAATCACGCAGGTGCTCTTTTCCCTCTGGTAAAGTTTCAAGCTGGCGAAAAAGCAGCAATGAACAACCGGCGAAAAGCTTTGAGCGGTCAGGTTTCAAGTACCCGGGCCAACTGAGTTCCTGAAACGAGAGGGGGGTGATGCCTGCCAGTTCCTCGCGCACTGTCTGGAGTCCGTCCCCCAACCATCTCTCATCTTTAATCGGCGTAAATGCCGAA
>JAQGOY010000055.1 GCA_028293375.1 Verrucomicrobiales bacterium
AACGATACGGCGCAAAAAAGAGTCTCCCGCGCTCTCGATAAATTGCGCGATCTTTTGGGGCGAAAAGGAATCACAAGAAGTTCCGCCGCCCTGGCGCTCCTGTTATCCGCTCACTCGGTCCAGGCCGCTCCCGTTGGCTTGAGCGTGACCATTTGCGGGAGCACAGTCTTATCAAGCGCGATGTTAAAAACCACTTCCTTGGGATTTACAAAAACTCTCTTTATGACAACTTTTCAAAAAACAATTGTTTTGACCGCCTTCGCCACCGTCCTTGGAACGGGGATTTATGAGGCAGAAAGGGCAGCTCATTTTCAAAACCAGGCAGTGGTTCTGAAGAAGCAAAGAGACGTGCTGGCCGAGGAAAATGAGAAGCTGCGACGCACCAATAACTGGCTGCCGGTAAGTTGGCGTCAGCGCTGCAGGAAAAAAAGCTTCCACCCGAAAGCATGAACGAACTGCTTCGTTTGCGTTCAGAAGTGGGCCGCGCCCGTGAGAATTCCCGGGAATTGTCTCAGTTGAAAGCTGCGATCAGCAATGATTCCGGCATCAATGCCACTTTGAAATCCTGGTCGGTCCGAGCCGCACAATTAAAACTTCGCCTGGAGCAAATGCCAGATAAGAAAATCCCTGAATTGGAATTGCTGACCGACAAGGAATGGTTCGACGCGGTCAAGTCAGGGAAGCCCCTGGAAACCGAAGCCGACTTTCGAAAAGCTTTGAAGGAACTTCGGAACATCGCGAAAGTTGATTTCGCCGAATTGACCAGGTCTGCTCTAAAAAAATTTGCCGTCGCAAATGGCGGAAATTTGCCTGCCGACCTTTCCCTGTTGCAGCCCTACTTCGAAATGCCAGTCGATTCGAGCGTTATCCAAAGGTACTCAATCCTCCAGTCCGGCAAGCTTGGCGATGCTTTGCGAGGTGAACCTCTATTCGCCGAGAAGGCAGCGCCAGCCGATATGGAATATGATTCATCGTATGAATTCTCCATGAACGGCACCACATCCTGGGATGTGAACGATCCAAAAGATATCGTCAGCAGGGGAATGATGGAATTCGCCAAGGAGCATCAAGGAAATCTCCCAAAAGACGCTTCCCAACTCGCTCCGTACCTGAGCCGCCAGATTGATGAAGGCACCGCCAATAAAGTTCTGGCCATGATCCCTGCGGGAGTAGTCACCCTGAATCAACTGAAAGCATTGGACAAATGAAGGAACGGACTACCGCTTAAATTCGAAAACGTCGCGATTTTCAAAGGACACTGCCAACCTCCAGTAACGTAAAAAAGGTAGGACCGGGTAGGACCGAATTGCTTTCAGTCCTAAAATGACCGAACCACGGCCACCCCTAAAATCATAAAAGCTGATCTCATAGGAGCATGTTTCCCACTTGACCCGGTGCCTCCTATTCTGCATGCGTTAAATCAATAGACCAAAAACCTCCTCCTTTCTCATTGATAAATGGCTCCACCAAAGGTGAAAAGGAACTAAGCCCAACCCACACAGGACTGAGTAAACTGTGAGCACATTCTGCGATTCATCCCTGATTCCAACCAAATCGCCCCATACTGTCTCCTATTGGTTGTCGCACTGTTGCCAACTCGGGGAATTCCTGTAAGTTCGTTCTCCATAGCCCCGATGCATTGAGTCAGCTCATCCATGCTGATTGCGAACTGAAAAACCTATGTTCCTAAAAGAAATCGAAACTCGTCCAGCGGAAGGAATGACTTCCATCGCTTTCAAGAAATTGCGCGATGACGGTGAAGCCATCCCGGAGATCCTGCACTTGTTTCGCTTTAAACGAGGCAGCACGAATCATTTGGTTCGATTCACCGAAGCAGTCATGCATGGTCCTTCACCTTTGTCTCCCGGCCTTCGCGAGCTCATCGGCGCCTATTTTTCCCGCAGGAACCAATGCTCATTCTGTAGCGACGCCCACGCTGCCGCAGCCAGGGAATTTTTGGAGGAAAACCTCGTGGATGAAGTTCTTAACGATCTTGAAACGTCGCGCCTGGATGAAGCGCACAAGGCATTGTTTCGCTATGTTGGCAAACTGGCTGATCATCCAGAACGTGTGGTTGCTTCTGACATCCTCACTCTGAAGGAAGCAGGGTGGAGTGAAGAAGCTATTTACGACACTTTGACTGTGGCATCTGTTTTTAAGTTCTATAACACATGGAACAATGGCTCCGGAGTTCAGACCATGAAAAGTTCGGACTATCTCTATAGCGGCAAGGTCCTGAATACCCTCGGTTATTGCATGGACTTCAAATTGACTCGGCTCATCAAACTTCTTGCAGGTAGATTCAGTGCCGTGGCTGATATTTTTATTCTAAAGAAGCGAAGAAAATATTCGGCAGCGCGCCCTTCTGCCGATCAGAAAAGCCCGAAACAGCTCGAATCCACTTAGGCTGCCGCTTCCGGTCCTGAGCTTCTCTTAAACATGGCCGCCACCGCATGATAAAGTATTCCAGCGCACTGGTGGCGTTGATTCTGGTGACGGTTTCTTACTTCTTCGCCAGGGTGCCCGAGCTTCCCAAATTTGAAATGGCTTCACTTGCCTCCCGTTTCAGTTTCAAAAAATTTCCATTGCCTGAAGTCGCTGGCCATCCACCTTATAAGTTGGCGCGCAAGGTTCACCCCAGCCTGGAGCGCATCTCTGCATGGGTCTCATCACTTGGTGCTTCCGCCTCCCTGGCCGATCTTGACGGCGACGGCCTGCCAAATGACTTGGTTCTCGTCGATCCACGGACTGATCTCGTCACCGTGGCACCCGTGCCCGGCACCGGCAACCGATACGCACCCTTCACACTGAATTCCGATTTCTGGGGAAACAATCATTATGACGTATCCTCCATCGCCCCCATGGGCGCACTCGTTGGCGATTTTAATGATGACGGCTTGATGGACATCATGGTTTATTTCTGGGGCCGCACCCCTGTGATTTATTTGCGGAACATGGAAGATGCAAAGAGAAGTGGTGGAACGCTCGTCGGAAATCTTTCATTAAAATCGTTTACACCTGTGGAACTGGTGAATACGGGCGAGCGCTGGTTTTCGAACTCGGCGCTCCAGGCAGATTTTGACGGAGATGGCCGACTCGACTTACTCATTGGAAACTATTATCCGGACGGATCCCAGGTTCTTGACGCCAGGGCGGTCGGCGTGCAGACCCTGCACGAAGGCAAATCCAAAGCCCTCAACGGAGGCGAAAAGCATCTTTTCTTAGGGCAGGGAGGCGACATCCCTGGCAGGGTCTATTTCACTGAGGTTAAAGACGTTTTCAGCCCCGAAGTTTCCCGTGGGTGGACCCTCGCCATGGGAGCAATGGATTTGGACGGGGATCTCTTGCCTGAGATTTATCTCGCCAATGATTTTGGTCCGGACCGTCTCCTGCACAATCGTTCCACGCCCGGACATGTCAAATTCGCTTTGCTGGAAGGTGAGCGCGATTTCACCACTCCAAAGTCCTGCGTACTCGGGCACGACTCGTTCAAGAGCATGGGAATGGATTTTGGCGACATCAACGGGGATGGAATTCCCGACATTTATGTCAGCAATCTAGCGACCCGCTACGGACTCACTGAAAGTCATTTCCTTTGGCTCAGCACAGGTCGGCTGGAAAAAATGGCCGCTGGCATTGCTCCATACACTCATGGGGCCGAGAAGTTGGGCCTCGCCCGCAGCGGCTTTGCCTTCGAAGCGCGGGTGGCAGATTTCGACAACGACGGCCTGTTGGAAGCCATGCAGGCTTGCGGTTTCATGAAAGGCAAAATCAATCGCTGGCCCGAACTCCAGGCTCTCGGCACAAGCAACGATAAACTGATCCACAACCCTCGCTTCTGGCCTGCTTTTCGACCCGGCGCAGACCTTAGCGGTAAAGATTGGAATCCATTTTTTGTTCTCGGCTCGGACAAAAGATTTCACGATATTTCTCCTCTGATTGGGCTCGCCGAACCTTCCGTCAGCCGCGGGATCGCCATAGCGGATGTTGACGGCGACGGCCGTCTTGATTTCCTCACTGCCAACCAATGGGGCCCCTCCTTCTTTTTTAAAAATGAATCCCCAAATACTGGGGAGTTCCTGGGCTTGCGCTTGAAGAAGCCGAATGGTTCACCAGCCATCGGG
>JAQGOY010000062.1 GCA_028293375.1 Verrucomicrobiales bacterium
TGAGGAAAAATACCAGCAGAGTGACCGGCAGAAAAAGAAAGATAAATTGCCAGCTGCTAAATAACATACCTAATTTCGATGCACGTAAGGTTGGAGTTGCTTAGCCAGGTCAGCGGATCGAATCATGCTCCCTTCCAGGGTGAGGTGATACATGGTATCGAAAAACAAATCGGGTGAATATGTCGCCTCCCAGGCGGTTCCCACGACAGGAACGTGGAGGCCATCGAAAATGGATTTCACGGTAGTGCTCAGTTCCGATAGTTTTGCTTCGGTATAGTTCGGATGACGAGCCAGGTTAGGGTAAGTGGCGATGACCCGAATATTCTTGGCACGAGCCCATTTGCAGAATTCTTCCAGGTGAGGATGAGAAACATTCTTTTCCAGCGGAGCGCTAGTAACTATTCCGTTTAACTGGGTGGCGGACGCACGATTTGCTGGTCGTGCACTTTTGAAATGACCTTGTTGATCTCCGCGCGCATTCAAGATGCGGGCAGTATAAACTCCAGTGTCCTGCCAGCGTTCCTCCTCCCCATTTCTGCTGCGCAAACCCCGTTTGATCCTGTTCAAAGGGACTGTGCTGATCATTTGAAATTTTTCGGTCCAGGAAAGATTGCGAAAATATTCAGGATCACGAGCAAAGACAAAATCCGAAAGATTTTCGTTAACATAGGGTTTGCCTCTGGCATCGTAGAGGTACATTTCGTACTCCATGATCAGAAGCACTGTGTCGCCTGGCTTCAGCATCCTTTCACCTGTTTTTAGAATATAGCCGGGGCCGAGACCGGCGAACGAAGCACCGTTCACAACGGGCATCCCGAGGAGGCGTTCCAATTCCATGGCGTTGACTCCGAAGTGGCTGGCGGATCCTCCCAGGATCAAGAGCTTTGGCTGATGAATGGATTCAGACGCGGTGATTTTCTTTTCTATAATTTCTGCGGCCCAGCGGGAAGTTTCCGTTTTTGCCCCGAGTTGCAGGAGCACGAGTTGATAATAAATGACAATGATGGCGGCCAATCCAAGGGAAAACCCCGCAAAAAATTTCCAACTTATTTTCATTAGAAATTAAAATAAAGGAACGGGCTTGGGGCACTGACGAAAAATGTCCGGATGACGCCATAAAAAAGGATGCCGAGCAGAAGTCCGGTGGCGGCGTTGAGCCTGAGTTTAAACCATCCCGATGTGTGCACTGTTTCGAAGATTGGCTCGTAGGAAACGAGAAGCTGTTGCGAATTGGGAAAGACGAGGGCAAAGAGGGCCAGGACGCCGATCAATTCCAGGGTCCAGGTGTAGGAATCAAGCTTTGCCGTGTCAGCCACCATCCTGCCTCCGATAAGCAGCCAGGTTTTTCCGAGAAATGAGGATTTGGGCAGGGCTTCTACAGACATGGTTAATCCGTGGCCGCCCAGCATGGTGGCGGTAAAATGATTTGCCTTGTGGAGATCACTCACCTTGAAATAGACCCAGGAAATCAAAACGAAGAAGAGGGTGACAGCCGTCGCAACAGTGCGATACCAGCGCGGATTGTTCGTCCATCCAGTTCTCTTCCTCCATCCCTGCCATTGGTGGGCGACCACCAGGTAAAAACCGTGGAGTGCGCCCCAAATAATAAATGTCACACCTGCGCCATGCCATAGACCGCTCAGAAGCATGGTAACCATGATGTTAAAAACCTGCCGAACCTTCCCGCATCGGTTTCCTCCCAGGAGGAAATAAAGATACTCTCGGAAAAAGCGGGTCAGAGTGATGTGCCAGCGTTTCCAAAACTCAACGATCGAGTCGGACTTGTAGGGGGAATTAAAATTACAAGGAAACTTAATACCGAACATTCGAGCCAGCCCGATGGCCATGTCGGAATAGCCGCTGAAGTCGAAATATATTTGCAATGCGAAAGCGATCGTTCCCAGCCAGGCGTCAAGGAAATTGGTGGAAAGACCATTTTCTGCCGCTCCAAAAATCGCAGTTGCAGGAATGGAAATGGCATCGGCAAGGAAAAGTTTTTTAAAGAGACCAAGGAGGAAGAGAGTCCACCCGGCGGCGAGGTCTGAAGTGGAGGCCTTGATTTCCTTTTGAGTGAGTTGGGGAATGATTTCCCAGTGGCGGACAATGGGACCGGCGATGAGGTGGGGGAAAAAGACAACAAAGAGCGAGTAATCGAAAAAGTTGTAATGAAGTTTGCGGTCCCGGTAAACATCGACCAGGTAACCGATCTGGGTGAAGGTGAAAAACGAAATGGCGAGGGGAAGTTCAATGTTGAAGCGATCTACCTTGAAAGGAGAGACCGTGGAGAGCACATCGCAAATGAAATTGGTGTATTTGTAATATCCGAGCAGAGACAGGTTGAGGACTACGCCAAGAGTGACCAGGTGGACGGAGAACCTGCGCCCGGCAAAGCGGGAAAGCCCCTCAGCAATGGCGTAGTTAAAGCCAATGGAGAAAAGCAGGAGAGGGATATACTCCACTTTCCAATAGCCGTAAAAGAAGAGGGAAGTGGCAAAGAGCCATATTTTCCGAAAATTCCCCAACCTCGCGGGAATGAGGAAAAATACCAGCAGAGTGACCGGCAGAAAAAGAAAGATAAATTGCCAGCTGCTAAATAACATTTTTTAAAGTGCGATGGAGCCTGGGACAAAACCGAAAAATCATGGCTTAATTGCTTCCATGAAGAGAGAGTCCGGCTTCCGGATTGTCCCGTCTGGATTCAAATCGAGCTGATAAGAGTTGAAATTGGCAATTTGTGATTCGCCTGCCTGACACCGATGGGCATTGTGGAAGCCCACAGTTTCGAGCAGCGATTTTAAAGATACCCGATCGTACATCCATCGATGCACTTCTCCCTGTCTTCGAAAAGCTGTGACCTCCTCCGGAGTTTTTTGGGTGTAGTTTTGGATGGAGCGGTAAGGGAGAGGAGTCGGTGAAGGAGGCTGGCTGCGAATGTATGTGAGGAATTGAGTTACTTCATGGCCCATCCGATGAATTACGAATTCCTCCGCTGGCATGGGGTTCTTCTTCCAATACTCCAACATTTCGCCGCCACTTTGCTCGCGAACCATTTGGTCGAGGAGTTCAATCTGCATCCACTCGTGTTTTTTTGCTGAATCAGAGTCTCCCGTGGCCGCTTTTTGAAGGTTCTCAAGATAGAGACGAGCGATCATTTCCAGGTCTGGCACGACCAACCGAATAATCCCTTGTGGAACCAGGACCCGAAAACATTCTGCCAGAAAAAGAGGAGTGAACGATTTGGGAAAATGCTCAATGAGGTGAGAACTATAAATTACGGAGCAACTGCCATCCTTTAGCGGCAAAGCTGTCATGAGGTCATGCTTCCTGACCTCGGGAGTTTGGGAGTTAAAGTCGATATTCAACCAATCGGGATGAAAACGATTGCCACACCCCAGGTTGACCATTTTCGGGGTTTCCTTTTGACCCCAGCCAAAAAGTTTATTTAGCAACCCAGACTCCTGTTTCATCGATGACGTTAAATTGGAAATTTAAGGAGTGTTCTTTGGCGAAATCGGTCACGGCCTTTTTGCATCCTTCCCAATAGCCGTAATCGTCAATTTGGATGCGTCCCCCGGTTTGAACCTGGTCAAACAGATTTACAAGGATATCCCGCGTGGAGGAATACCAATCGCCATCGACATGGAGAAAGGCGATGGTCCCCATTTCCCCGCGATGTTTTGGCAAGGTGTCTCCGAAAAGTCCTTTGACCGGTCTTATCAGATTCTGAACCCCAAGATTTGTAGCCGCCTCGATCAGGGAATTTTCCGAGGCAGAGCAGGTCCCTTTGCCCCAGCCGGTAGCTTCGGCATGGACTCCATCGTGCCTGTCTTCCGGGGTCGCGTCGGGCATTCCTTCGAAAGTATCGCACGAAAAGAGCATGCGCGGCCGCTTGCTGTGCCTGGAAATAACTGCGGCAAGAAGCGCCGAAGAGCCACCAGCGGCCACGCCACATTCGACAAAATTGCCGGGGACATCCAGTTCGCAGACATGCCTTGCCAGAGTGTAGAGTGAGAAGAGACGTGCTTCACCGACCATGGTAAAAGGTCTTACTGCTTTAAACAGATCTTGAAACTCTTTATCCCCAAGCGTCGATTTGATCGGATTTTCTGACTCTAATTTTCCAAGAAGCCAAAGAGCATCTTTATTTTCGGGAAAATAACGCAATTCCTCCTTGAGGGATTCAATGGCGCCATGGGGCTGATTTTTGCGAATAAAATAAAGCGCCCTTAAATAATCGACACCAGCCGTCGGTTTTTTTTGTCCCTTTAGAAAATTGAGTTTGGCAAAAGCGGTGTCCAATTCACCCCGCTTGATTTGTTCACGCAACGGCAAGATATCCACCACAGTTTCGGCTGGAACGGAACTTCCAGAGGCACCTTTTCTGCGAAGGAAGCCGTTGGTGCACCAGGTCAGGTTATATCCAAAAAAATCGCAAAACTCGCCATCGATTTCATATTCCGGGTGAAGAGGCAAGTATTCCTTCAACGCTTTGTGCGGACCCGACATATAAGTGGCGTCTTTGGACAGATCTGAAATGATTCCGTCCTCTACAACCAAATATTCTCCCTCCTGCATAAGTGGCCCGAAAAACTTCAGTACGGCCACCGAGGTTTCATAGGCGTGGTCTGCATCCTCAATCACAAGCCATGGGCGAGGTAAAGATGCCAGGAATTCAGGATTGAGAGTCTTTTCCAATGCGCGACCATCCGCCTGCTCAAAACTTACCCGAGGGTGTTTCACGTCTGTTACTTGAACG
>JAQGOY010000066.1 GCA_028293375.1 Verrucomicrobiales bacterium
CGTCGTGATCTTCGCTCCTTCGCACACCACCGCCAAAGTCAGGCAGGAATTCACTCGCCTTCCATCCACTAAAACCGTGCACGCCCCGCATTGCCCGTGATCGCACCCTTTTTTGGTCCCCGTAAATGCAAGCCTTTCTCTCAACGCATCCAGCAGCGTCACCCGTGGGTCCAGTTCCAGTGAATGTGTTTTTCCATTAACCCTCAACTTCACTCGGGCACTCTCAACCCCCGTAGCTGTACTGGACTTGTCGGCGCCCAGGCTGCTCATCGGGGATATCAGCGCCAGCCCCGAAGCAGTGATTGTGGAGTCGACAATGAATCTTCGCCGCGTCACTCCCTTGTCAGTGGGTGGAAGTTCTCCCTCAGAATGGACCGGTTTTTGGTTATCCGCCGCAGAATCCGAGGAATCGTTGTGCATAAGGATTGTCCTGGCTGCACATCATGCTGAACCCTCCCCAGTTGAACAATGAGGCGAAATCCCGCCCAGCTTTTCGGAGCAAAGATTGTCCCTCAATCCTTTTTCGGCTGGCGAACTTTCGGAGAATTGCTGACCACCCTTACTTGCTGGGCAGGAAGGTGAGGGCCACCGCGCCAAATATCAGGACAAGGGCCATGTAATGATTCCACTTCAAACGCTCTCCAAGATACATATACGCGAATACGACGAAAACAGTCAGAGTAATGGCCTCCTGGATTATTTTTAGTTGAGTCGCTGAATACACATTGTTCCCCCAGCGGTTCGCGGGAACCATGATCATGTATTCGAAAAAGGCGATTCCCCAGCTCACCAGGATCATTTGAAACAACGGTTTGTCTTTGTGCTTCAAGTGGCCATACCACGCTACGGTCATGAATATGTTCGATGCCACCAGCATCACCACCGGCAACCATTTGCTTTGATAAAGTTCATTCATAATCGCACTGCGATTCCCCGCTCATGCAAATAATTTTTGACTTCGCCCACTGTAAATTCCCCAAAATGGAAAATGCTGGCCGCCAAAACCGCGTCCGCGCTCCCTTCCAATAGCACCGCTGCCATATGCTCCAGCTTTCCAGCCCCTCCGCTTGCCACCACCGGCACCCCCACGGATTCACTCACTCTCCGGGTCACCACCAGGTCAAACCCAGCCTTGGTTCCGTCCGCATCAATGCTATTCAGCACAATCTCTCCCGCCCCTAGGGCAACCGCCCTCTTGGCCCATTCAATCGCATCCAGCCCCGTCGCCTTTCGGCCTCCGTGCGAAAAAACCTCCCATTTATCAGGACCTGTTTTTTTCGCGTCGATGGATACCACGATGCATTGGCTGCCAAATTTTTCCGCTCCTTCGGTAATCAGTCCAGGAGTTGCCAGCGCCGACGAATTAATGCTCACTTTGTCAGCCCCGGCTTTTAACATTTGATGCATGTCTTGCACCGTTCGTATCCCCCCTCCCACCGTGAGCGGCATAAAGCATTGATCTGCCGCCTTCTCAATCACATCGATCATCGAGGCCCTTCCGTGCGCGCTCGCTGTGATATCGAAAAACACCATTTCATCCGCTCCCTGCTCGTTGTAGCGCAAGGCCAGTGCCACTGGGTCTCCCACATTCCGAAGCTCGTCCGCTTCGGCTTTTCCGAACTGCACGCCTCGCGTGACCTGGCCGTTATGCACGTCCAGGCAGGGAATAACTCGTTTTGCCAACATTTTTTTAACCTTTATCAGCTCTTTCTCGTCTTACCCATTGTCAAATGGACCCAACCGGAAAGGCAAATTGCCCGACTATTATAAAGAGCCGTTCAGTTTATAGTAGGATTTCGACTGGGAAAAGGATGATTTATAGCCAGGCCACACGAGTTTACAAAAAGCTTCAAAGTGGTATTTTGAAGGCTCGAATAAGCCAGGTAACGGAACGTCGAAGATTACACTATGAAAAAAATGGTCATGTTGGCAGCAACTGCCGCCAGCGCGTTTACAGCCCAGGCCCAACTCTTTAGCCCGGAATCTTTCGGTGGCGCTGCCATCGGCGCTATCGCTGGCGGCGTTATCGGACACAATAACGGACGTCATGCTGGCGAAGGTGCCGCCATCGGAGCCGGCGCGGGGTTTCTCCTGGGCTCCATTGTTGGACAGGAACGTCGGGAACGGGAATATTACTCTTACGGCACCCCCGTCTATGGCGCCCCTTATCGTCCAGGGTATGCTTTCAATGGGGCCGTCTTAGGCGGCGTCGCTGGCGGTATCATCGGCCATAATCAAGGCAGTGGCCACACTGCGGAAGGAATTGCCATCGGCGCTGGCGCGGGCCTTTTGCTCGGTGCTATTGCCGATTCCTCTTCGGATAGAATTTCAACCAGTTATTATGCCCCTAGGTCTTATTATTATAGTCCCGGGTATCGCTATTATTACGGCTATCGTCCCCGTTTCGTCACCACCTACGTCGTACCTCCCGCCCCAGTCGTGATTCGAACTGAAGCTGCTCCTGCCCCTCAGCCGCAGCCCACAACGGTCATCAACAATTATTATAACTCCTCCGCTGCTTCCAGCTCGGGAATGTCTCATGTGAATGGATTGTTCGGCCGCTAAAATTTTATACTCAAATGAAACCTACAATATTGATTCCTTCCGCCGCCTTTGTCGTGGCCCTGGCCGCTTTTTCCTCTGGATGCGCCTCCCACGGCGTGCAAAATCCTTCCGGCGTTCCTGTCACCGAAATGAAGGCTGACGAACGGGGATTCGTTGCCGGAACCGGTGTTGAATCCCAGGACCTCGTTGTTGTCACCAGCAAAATGGCCCGCGATATTCTCAATGTCCCGGAAATTCAAAGAGCCCAGGGCATGCCGCGCATCGTGCTTGATCCCGTCATGAACGAGACTCGTTTTCCCATTAACAAGGACATCTTCCTCACCCGCATTCGCACGGAGCTCAATGGAAAAGCTTCAGGTAAAGTCCGCTTCCTCGCCAGGGATCGCATGCAGACTCTGGAAAAAGAACGTGATCTGAAACAATCCGGCCAGGTTACCAGCAGCAGCGACCCCAATGCTGTGGAGTTCAAAGGAGCCGATTTCTTTCTCACTGGAAAGCTTCAGGGCATGACTACTCGCACCTCTAAAGGAGTAAGCGATTACATTCTTTATTCCTTCCAACTCATTGATGCCCGCACCAGCGACATCATCTGGGAAGGATCTGCTGAAATCAAAAAACAGGGACTCGAAGACGCCGCTTATCGCTAGACGGTTTCCCCATGAATTTTCCTCGTAGTAAATGGCTTTTGCCCCTGGCCCTTATTGCCTTGAGCGGTTGTGCATCGACAGATTCCGAAAGGTCTGCCTTTGTTCCATCCTCCAGCCTGAGTGGCGCTCCCAATCGTGTTCCCGCCAGAGACAAGGTCCTTTGGGAATATCGCGCCGGCCTCGATGCTCTGAGAAGGGCTGATTTTGCTGCCGCCCGCGAAAACCTTGACGATGCAACCCTTACCTTGGGTGGTATCTTTGGAGATAAGGAAGGACGTAAAGCCCGCAGTTATTTCTCTGGTGAAAACAAGAAGACCTTCATTGGCGAGCCTTATGAACGCGTCATGGCTTATTATTACCGCGGGATTTTATATTGGATGGATGGAGAACCGGACAATGCCCGCGCTTGTTTTCGCACTGCCCAAATCCAGGATTCCGACACTGAAAACAAAGAGTACTCCAGTGACTACGCCATTCTCGACTATCTGGATGGTTTAGCCACTGCCAAACTGGGAGGCGACGGCTCAGATGCCTTCAAACGCGCCCAGGAGGAATGCAAGTTTGGGAAACCGGCCGTCATTCCTCCCAAATCGAATGTGCTGGTTTTCATGGAATGGGGCGAATCTGTCAAAAAATACGCCACCGGTCAGTATCATGAGGAACTCCGCTTCTCCCCAGGTTCCAGTCCCGTGCGCGGCGCGACCGTGAAAGTCCAAAGTCAAAACGTCCAGGTGCTTCCCTACGATGACCTTTATTTCCAGGCAACCACTCGTGGAGGCCGCGTTATGGACCATATTTTGGCCAATAAAGCAGTCTTTAAGTCCACCACGGATACCATTGGCAACGCTGCTTTGGTCAGCGGCGGTGTCCTCGCTGCCACCCAGCAGGGCAGGCATAATAGCGGGGATGAAGTGGGCCTTGGCTTGTTGGCTTTCGGTCTCGTCAGTAAAATAGTTTCTGCCACTACCACTCCCACTGCCGACATCCGCTCCTGGGAAAATCTTCCTCAGTTCATTAGCTTTGCCGGCCTGGTAATGTCACCTGGCGAAAATATTTTAACCGTTGAATTTAATGATTCATACGGTCGTCCAATAACCTCGTTGACAAAAACTCTGACCATCAACGTTCCCTCCTCAGGGGACAAAGTCGTGTTCGTCAGCGACCATTCTCCCGCATCTCAAAGATTATGAAATCAATTCCATCACTAACAATCTGTGCCGTTATCGCCCTCGCGTCTGCGGGTTGCGTGCCGGTCCATGAATCTGTCCACAGCAGTGTCGAGACCGTCGCCACCGGCCATCCCGGGGGCGCTTACACTCCTCGCAATGCCACCATTTTTGACCTCGAGAATAAGGAAGTGTTCGTTCTCATGGACAAAGCCACCGAACATTCCGTCACCACCTCCGGTCTCCAACAGGGGTTCAAGGAAGATGGTCGCCTCGAGGTGAAAGCCAACATTCGCAACCGCGAAAGCCGCCGCATTCAGGTCCAGGTCAGTTGCGTTTTTAAGGATGAGCAAGGCTTCTCCACCAATGATGAAACCCCATGGGAAAACTTGATCCTGACCGAAAATGCCCAGGAAACGGTTTCTTTTCTCTCCATGAATAATAAAGCACGTCGCTACACCGTCCGCGTTCGACAGGCTCGATAAGAAAGAACTCTTTATGAAAAATCTTTTAGTTTTTTCAATTTTGCTCTCTGCCGTTGCCAGCCACGCCGAGAATGCTCCTGCGCCCCGTCCCGAACCCCGTCCCGTCATCTCCAGTGCGCCTGCGCCAACAGCCGATCAACCCCGTCAGGAGGGCTTTGTTTATGATCAAAAACCGGTGGCCGCGCCCGGACCTTTAGTCAGTGCTCAACAGGCCCAGGAAGTGGTGGAACGTTTCAAAGCCACCTACGCCAAACTCAATTCCCCAAAAGTCCTGGTTTATGTAAATCGCGAATTGGTGGATCACAAATCCGGCGTCGTTCTCACTGCCCGCAAGGAAACCACCACCTCCACAAAACACTCCAACCTCGCCACTAATCAGAATTCCGACACCGTTCAGGCCGAGAATCGCTATCGCGTTGCCGATAACACTCCCACTTTAGCGGATAAGCAGACTCTCAGGGACGTCGAACGTCTTTTCGGTCGGCCTCTTCGTTCGGCGGGCGTTACTCTTTCGGATCAAAAAGTTGCCTCCCAACTTCTCCCCAACCGTCCTTTAAACGATCTTTCCGTTTCAGCAGAAGGGGAGCAGGCACGCAAGGATCGTGAAGTCCTCTCAAAAATAGCTGACGTCGTCCTCGAAGTCCTTATTTCAAGCCGAAACGTCACCGTAACCCAGGTCTCTGGAGATAAAGTTTATTCCGTCCCCGATATCCAGGTGACCGCTATTCGCTTGGCAGATTCCAAGGTCCTTGGCCAAGCCTCTTCCAGCGATGTAAGCGGCCAGGGTCAAGGCCTTCGACATAACGATGTTCGAGAAATAACCGAAGCCACTTGCCTCGCGCTAATGGAGGATATTACCAACGCCAATAAATGAATTAATTTTAATTGTTTCGTTAATTCAGATCATTCAAAAGTCAGAAGTTGCTCTCGTCCAACAAGTTTACAATCAAAATTTAATTGACTTAAAAATGTAACTTTTGTGTTGCTTTTCCCTGACCCCCGAATTAGGGTAATCACCGAGCTTCATAGTTGCTCATTTTCGATCAAAAGGCCCTCAGTTGGTGTGAGGGCCTTTTTTCTGTACCTACCCCGTTTTGCCCTCCACTATCTCCGGGCATAATCTGCAGGTAAGCCTCCCGAACAACGTAAGGGTGATGCCGTGCCACGACAGGCACGGCGCGACCAGTGTCCCACCCAATTCAAGGGGAATCCGTTTATTCCGTCTCTTTAATCGTAATCAGGGTGTTTTTCGGAATATCCTTGGTCATCGTTTGCTTGATTCCCGATGGCCATACAATTTCTATCTTCTCTGCCCCTTCCGTCTCTCCCAAACCGAAATAGAGCGGAATCAAGCTTTGCGAAAGGTAACCGGATTTCCCATCGTGGAATTGGGTGAGTATTTTTCCTCCTGCCGTCACTCGAACAGTTGCTCCCAACCCATCTCTGTTGGATTTTGTCCCGACTAACTTGATGTTCAGATAATGGATCTTCTTTTTCTGGGCCAAATCGCTGATTAGGATTTGGGGATAATCGTTCATTTGGTTCACCACCAGGTCCAGCGCGCCATCCTGGTTGAGATCAAATACTGCCGACGATCGTGAACTGATGGAACCCGTTACAGAAAGTTTACCATGATGCCTGCCAACTAGCGGGTGTCCCTTGTCCTCTCCATCGCAATCCAGCACGAAATACTCTTTTTCGAGATGGGATGGCGGTTCGATCCCTACCAGAAATTCCGCATCGTAAAATTTCTTGCCCCCGTCGTTCAGCAGCAGCGAGTTAATCGAGTATCGGAAGGGATAACCCATCCCAGCTGTCACAAAGACATCCTGGAAACTATCAGCGTTGAAGTCGGCCACTGTAACTCCCCACGGCCAATAGGTCTCCAGGCCCAGCGGTCCTGATTTCTCCACAAAATTTCCGTTTCCCTGGTTCTCGTAAAAGGCGTTTCCAAAGATGTTTTGGTTCGTTCTTCCTTGCAGCACGTCCTTACCCCACTCCGGTGCGCACCAGACATCGCTTTTTTCCTTTTCGAAACTTGTCTTCAGCGTCGTTTTTCCCACCGTCGTTTGTCCCTGCGTCATGTCCGAATGCATGTCGGTTATCAACAAGTCCATTCGTCCATCGTTATTGTAGTCAAAAAATTTGATTCCCATTGCACCCCACGGTGTTTTCGGAAAATAGGCCGCCGTGTTTTCTCGGAAGGATTTTCCTCCCCTGTTTTCGTAGAATTTATTATCTCCCTGCATGGTCAGCACATAGAGCTCCGGATACCCCGTCTCTTTCAGATCGCAAAAAGAGGCATCTCCGCTCCATGCCTTGTGTTGGAGGTTCATTTCTTTTGAAACCAATTTAAATTTTCCTCCCCCCATATTCTTGTACAACAGGCTCTGTTCAAATCGCCCCGGCGTTAGATGCCCCACAAAGGCGTCATCCAGTGCACGGTAAAATCCCCCTTTGCCTTTCTCATTCGACGTATAGGTTCCTATGTTGGCTACAAACAGATCCAGCAGCCCGTCGCGGTCAAAGTCAAAAAATACTGCTCCGGAGGAATGCCCCACATAATCAACACCGGCCTCTTTGCTGATGTCCTTGAACACTCCTTTTCCAAGGTTTTTGAAAAGAAAATTGCCGCCCCGTACCGTGGTCACAAAAAGATCGGGCAATCCGTCGTTATCAATGTCCGCAAAGGCAGCCGCCACACAAATTTTGTCAGCCAGTGCCACCCCCGCTTTCGCCGTGATATTCTCAAATTTTCCGTTACCGAGGTTTCTCCAAAGTTCGCTGCCGCCCAGTTGATTCACGAAGTACATGTCGAGCAGTCCATCTCCATCCACGTCTGCTACGGCCAATCCTGTCCCGTGATCGTAGTGCGCCGGTTTCCAGGTTTTTCCAGCATCGTCCACCACGTGGTGTTGAAAGGTGATTCCGCTCTCCACTCGTTTATCCGTAAAATGGAAATCGTGGAATGCGCCCAGGTTTTTCGCTGCCGCTTCCTGTTCCATTCTCCGTTCCTTCATCAGCGCTGGTACTGCTGCGTTGATTTTACTCGGCAAAACGGTAACAAGGTCTTCCGCTCTCCCCGACGTTGCCACTGCCAGGCTTAGCCCCGTTGAAGCAATCGCCAGTAACGACCCAGCCTTCGATTTTGAAAGTGATTTGAATTCGAAAAAGTGACGCATACCCCTTCAAGTTATCCTCCCGGGTTACATTCACAACCGTTTTTTAGCCTTTCCAGCATTGCTTTTTAACCGGCCGATTTTAATGTTTTACAAATGCAATGCCTGTTTCGGATACTTTTTCTTCCGTTATTCATGGCTTTGATCTCCCTCTCCGCCACCGCCGTGACCCTCACCAACGGCGCTTTCCATGTCTTCCCAGCTGACGAAATTCAGCAGGCGCTCGACTCCGCAGCCACGAATTCCGTCAAAACGGTCATCGTCCACTCAGGCCTCTACCGTCCGAATTCAGCGCGTCAGGCTTTAATTTGGCTGAATGCCAAACACGAGGGCATTCACCTCGTGGCCGAAGGCCAGGTGACTCTCTCTGCCGCCAATGCTTCCCTCTCTGACCCAAAAAGCCCGGCCTATCCTGCAATTGTAAATCACCTTGTGTACTTCGGGAGTGGAATCTCAAGCAACACCGTCATCCGCGGCTTTTCCCTCACCGGCGCCAACAACTTTGTTGCCAAAGGCAAAACTCGCCAGTTTGAACCCAGCACTCAATTCGAGACGGATCTTTTCTTTTACACCGACGGGGGAGCCGTCAAGATTTTCGGACGATCTTATCCCACCCTTGATTCTCTCGTTATTAGCAATAATTATTCGAGCCCCTGTGCCGGCGGCATTTCCATCCAGCATCCCGAGGGGTTCACCAGCTCCAACCTTTTCGTCACCATCCGCAATTGCCAGTTTTTTGATAACCGTGCCCAGATTACCGGCGCCGCCCTCGATTTGCTTGAAGGCAGTTCTGCCGTGGTCGACAATTGCCTTTTCGTTCGAAACACTTCCAACCTCGGGCCCGATTTTATTTCCCTCAAAGCTGGCGAACTCTCTTTTACCAACAACGCTCCGCTTACTGTTTTTCGCACTTCCTGGATAATCGTGAAAAACACAACTTTTACCGGAAATCGTAACGGGGTCGATGATCTCGGCAGCAAAAGTATCTACGAAAACTGCATTTTCTGGAAAAACGAACTGCAAGCAGGCTTGCCTGCGCCACGGTATGAAATTCAATTCAACCCTGGCACTATTGTCAAAAACTGTCATTTCTCCGGAATCGCTCTCGTCGAACCGACGGCAAAAAACAACATCCTCCAGGTTGCCTCTCCCGACTTCGACTCCAGTTTCGCACCGCACTCTCCTGCTTATCGTC
>JAQGOY010000069.1 GCA_028293375.1 Verrucomicrobiales bacterium
ATGCCGCCAGCGACAATAGCGTTGCCGTTGAAGATCCTCCTGTTCGTGCTGGTGGATGGATGGAACCTGGTAATTAAGTCGATTGTCCTAAGTTTTGGAACCTGATTATGAATCCTGAGTTTGCAACCGAATTGGTAAAATCCCTAATGATGCAGGCAGTGGCTCTGGCCACGCCAATATTAATGACCGCGATGACGATTGGTCTTGGCATCAGTTTGTTTCAAGCAGTGACATCGATCCAGGAACAAACTCTTACCTTTGTTCCGAAAGCTTTGGGAGTGGTGGGTTTGCTTTTGGTGATCATGCCGTGGATCCTTAGAACGCTAATCGAATTCACCACGGGCATGATTCAGAGGATGCCTGAAATGGTGAGATGAATTTTGACCTCGATTTTCTGACCTGGATGATGGTGTTTTTGCGGGCATCGGCGATGCTCGCCATCTTCCCCGTTTTTTCTTCGCCAGGATTTCCAGTGCAAGTTCGACTTGCGCTGGGAGCATTGGTTTCCTTTTTGGTGACCAGTTCCCTGCCTTCCATGATCCCCGCAAATCTTGATTGGATGTTGGGCATAAAAATCATGATTACCGAAGTGCTGGTGGGACTTTCATTTGGATTCATGAGTCGATTATTGTTTTATGCGATTGATCTGGCGGGGGGAATCATCTCGATGGAAATAGGATTGTCGCTTCCGCCGAGTTTCAATCCTTTATCGAATACCCAGGCTGCAGCGCCAGGTTCAATTCTAAACTACATGGCAGCCATGATCTGGCTGAGCATGGACATGCATCACTGGATGCTTCTGGCGTTTAAAAAATCGTATCTTTACCTGCCAATCGGAGGAGCACACATGGGAAACGGAGTGCTTACTCAGATTTTCGTCAAGAGTAGCGGCATTTTCATGATTGCTGCACAAATGACAGCGCCGATCATTGCTGTTTCCTTCACCATTACCGTGGTATTTGCAGTGTTGAGCCGCGCGGTGCCGCAAATGAACGTTTTCAGCGAGAGTTATGCAGTTAAAACGCTGGCTGGAATGACGGTGTTCGGACTTACCGCCCAACTGATGAGCCAGCACATTGGAAATTATTTGAATCGGTTGCCTGAAGACGTCCTGCGGGTTGCGCAACTTCTGGGAAACTAAGTCGATTGGAATGGCCCTTGCTTAACAGTCCCCAATGAGCGAAGGCGCAGGAGATAAGTCGGAGAAACCCACAGCGAAGCATCTCCAAGAAGCTATCGAGCAGGGTAATTTTCCGCGCAGCGCTGAAGTTCAAACAGTGGCCGTCCTATTCGCTGGAATGAGCGCTCTTTCGTTCACAGGCGGAGAAATGTGGCGGCAAATGTTGGAAAGCTTCTTCAAGATTTTTTCACACCTTCACGAGATTCCCATATCGGAAAATGTAATGCAGGGATACTGCATCACATCCTCCATGGTACTCGGTAAATGCCTTTGGCCGATCCTGAGCGCGACAGCCATCGCGGGGCTTCTTGCGGGGGGCATGCAATGCCGTTTCCGGGCCTCACCAGAAGCGCTGGGATTTAAATTCGAACGCCTCAACCCTCTAGAGGGATTGGCTCGCGTCTTCTCTTTCAAATCAGCCGTCCCAACTGCCCTTTCGATTTTAAAACTAGGTTTTATCGCCACCCTTTCGCAAAAAGTCGTTCAGGAGATCGTCTCCGATCCTATTTTCTATACTTCGGTAGATGTGGCAAGAATTGCCGAGTTTCTAAGCACTTCGACTTTTAAAATAGTTCATCGCATCGGGGGTTCTCTGCTCATCGTGGCGGCTGCCGATTATGGGTATCAATGGTTCAAAGTAGGCAAGAATTTGATGATGACCAAGGCAGAGGTCAAAGAAGAGAGCAAGAATTCGGACGGAAATCCTGAAGTCAAGAATGCGCAACGAAGGAGAAGATCGGCTCGATCAAAAAAGAAAATGCTTGCGGAAGTGGCTCAGGCTGATGTGGTTCTGGTGAATCCAACACACATCGCGGTGGCGCTTCGTTATGATCGAAAAACGATGAAAGCACCAAAAATTGTAGCCAAGGGTTCGCGCTTGAATGCTTTGCGAATCCGAGAAATTGCCACCCAAAATCAGATCCCCATCATCGAAAACAAGCCGTTGGCGCGAATGATGTTCAAGTATGGAAAAGTGGGTGGCGAGATTCCTGCTCAGCTCTTCACAGCAGTGGCGGAGATCCTGGCATATGTCTACAGGGTCAATGCTTACCGTTACTACACACAGAATAACAGGAACTAAAATTTCATGGCGCGAAAAAAGAGCCCAGTCTCCCGACTCCTCGGCAATGGCGACTTGATCTTCACGACTGGATTGTTTGTCACCATCCTGGTGATGATCCTGCCGGTTCATCCATGGATCCTGGACTCACTTCTCGCAATCAGCATCGCGCTCTCGCTATTGATCCTGCTGATTATTCTCTATGTCAAAGAACCTGCCGAATTCAGCGGGTTTCCGACGATGCTGCTGTTTGTCACCCTTTTTCGGCTTTCGCTCAACATTGCCACCACGCGCCTTATCCTCCTCGATGGCTATGCAGGACATATTATCGAGGCGTTTGGAAATTTCGTGGTGAAGGGGAACTATGTGGTGGGGTTGGTAATCTTCTTCATCCTGATCGTCATCAATTTTATCGTTATCACCAAGGGCGCAGGAAGAATCGCGGAAGTCGCGGCGCGTTTCACATTGGACGCAATGCCAGGCAAGCAAATGGCGATCGATGCGGAATTAAATGCGGGAATGATCAACGAAACGGAGGCCAGGGCGCGCCGCAAGAAGGTCGAGCAAGAAGCTGATTTTTACGGAGCAATGGACGGAGCGAGCAAATTCGTTCGAGGAGATGCCGTGGCCGCCATACTCATTACACTAATCAATGTTTTGGGTGGATTCGCAGTAGGCATCCTGCAAAAAGGGATGAATGTGATGGATGCGCTACAACGCTTCACGTTGCTTTCCATCGGAGACGGACTCGTTTCGCAAATTCCTGCACTGATCATTTCAACAGCAGCAGGTATCCTGGTGACTCGTGCTGCGGCCAAGGATGAATTGGGAAAGGAATTGAGCAGACAGATGCTATTCTATCCGCGGGCGATGCAGGTGTTGTCAGGAATGCTCGTGGTATTTGCGATGGTGCCTGGATTGCCAATGATCCCATTTCTGGTGCTCGCAGTCATTAGCGGTTTCCTGGCGAAATCCTTAAAAGCAGAAAAACTGTTGCCGGATAACGCGCTGGGAGGCGAGGCAGTACCTGCGGTGGCTGGAGCTAAAGCGGCCGGTGTGCCGGGGGCAGCAGGGGCGACCACACCGGACAAGTTGGAAAACTTGCTCTCAATAGATACTTTACAAATTGAACTGGGTTACGCGCTGGTGAGCATGGCCGATGCCCGAAAGGGAGGGGATCTCCTGGAAAGAGTCACTGGAGTGCGTAAAACCTTTGCCCAGGATATGGGGGTCATCGTGCCTCCGATTCGCCTGCGGGACAACTTGCAGTTGGATTCCAATCGCTATCGTTTTTTACTTAAAGGAATGCCTATAGCAGAAGGGGAACTAATGCCTGGGCAATGGCTGGCAATGAACGCGACCAACAGCAGGACCGTGTTGAAAGGAATGCCGACTGTAGAACCGGTATTCAAACTGCCCGCAACTTGGGTAAGCGAGGCCGAAAGAAAGACCGCAGAAATGAGCGGATATACGGTTGTGGATGCTGCTTCGGTCATGGTGACGCATCTTTCTGAAACAGTTAAACGCAACTGTCACGATATCCTTTCAAGACAGGATGTACAGACCCTGCTCGATAACCTCAAAGTCACTCACCCCACAGTTGTCCAGGAGCTGATTCCGGCCCAGCTAAACGTGGGACAAGTGCAAAGAATTTTGCAGAATCTACTGGCTGAAGGAATATCTATCCGCAATCTGGCCGGGATCCTTGAAAAAGTGAGTGATTTTGCCTCCACCACAAAAAATCCCGATGAACTATCGGAATGCGCAAGGCGAGCTTTAGGCTCCCAGATAGCCAAACCATATCAATCCGAAAACGGAAGTCTGAAAGCAATCACGCTGGACCCGAGATTGGAGCAGCAGATAGCGCAAGGGATAAGACAAACTGCAACTGAAGTCACCCTGGTCATGGAACCGCGGCTGGCACGTCATGTTGTGGAAACATTGTCGACCAGGATTCAGCACATGCTTTCTGCAGGCCAGGCGCCACTAATCCTATGCTCGCCGCAGATCAGGCTGCCATTCCGGCGTTTCTTCGAAACGACCTTCGCGGATTTAACTGTGCTTTCTTATTCTGAAGTTCCTGCACGCATGGAAATTCAGAATTCTTCAGTCATACCTTATCTTGAAGCGGCTTAGCAATTGCGGTTCACTCGGTCCCGGTAATATAAGCCAAATGGAATCGATGTGACGCCTAAATCATTTATAGCCGACTCTGCAGCAGCAGCCGTGAGCCAGATTCGCCAGGAACTGGGTCCGGAGGCCGTGGTCATTCACGTGCGCAAGCTGCAGGCAGATGGCATTTCCCGGTTATGGCAAAAAGCGAAAATCGAAGTCATCGCCTACAAACCTGATCCTGCCGAAAGTGCACCGAAACAACCAGAGGTGCCGATTCTCAACCCTAATTTGACGCTTACCACACCGATTCCGGCGGCGACGGCCCTGCCCGAACCCAGACACTTTGAGAATGAGAAATGGAAGGCAGCGAGTATTCTCCAGGAAAGCGGGATTCTGCCACAAAATGTGCAAAGGATACTGGACATCGTCAAGCAGAAGCATGGAGATTACCCGCCCGCTGAGCTGGGCGAAGAACTCGCGATAATTAAAAAATGTTTAGCGGGACTGTGGCGACCCTCCGTTGCGTCCTCCCTTTGTGGACCCCAGCCCCACATCCTGATTGGGCCGGCAGGCAGTGGAAAGTCGGTAGTCTTGGCTAAATGGCTGACGCAAACCGTTTTGATTGAGGGAGGCCAGGCGAAGGTTTGGCGATTGGATGGGTTGACGGCGAATACAGCCGAATCGTTAAGCGTTTATTGCGAGATTCTCGGACTTGAAGCGCAAAGGACCTGGACTGGCCAATCGGCGGTGGACATCCAGGCGATGCAGTTCATCGATCTGCCCGGAATCGCCTGGCAAAACAAGGCGGCTTTGAATGATCTCGATCAGCTGCTTCGACAATTTGGAATGCCCCGTTTGCATCTTGTGCTTAATGCTGCCTACGAACTGCCGATAATGATGGCGCAAGTGCGTGCTTTTTCAGGATTTGCTCTGGAAGATATTATCGTGGGCCACCTCGACGAGGAGACTCGGTGGGGGAAACTGTGGAATTTAGTGTTAGGCACAAACGTTCCTATACGGTTTACAAGTGCTGGGCAAAATATTCCGGGCGACCTGTTACCAGCAACCGCTGAAGCGCTCCTGGCTCGCCAGTTTCGGTCCAAGGGTTGATTTTGTTGGGTTTTTAGCGGCTGGCAGCAGACCTGCTAAGCAAGCACTCAGAAGTATGAAACTACTGATGCTCCTTGGCGGATTAATTGGATTCTCGACCGGCCTGGTTTTTACCTGGGCCAATGAAAGCCAATGGCCTTCCATGCTCTGGCGATCATGTCTGGCTGCGTATATCGCCGGCATGTTGCTGAAGTGGTGGGGGAAGATCTGGGTCCAAAGCCTCGCAGAGGTCACCTACCAAAAGCAGCACGCCGCACGAAGTCCTTCCGTCAACCTTTCCACCTCCAAATAAGCCATGAGCGGAACAACCCTAACCCTAACCGAACCCACCCTCACAACCGTCGAGGCAACTAAACATCACCAGGCCGAGCTCTGGCAAAAATACGTCAAAAGCGGGCCAGGCTCGTCAGTGGAAAACGAAGTGGTAGAGCAGTATTTGCCACTCGTTAAGTCCATTGTCGGTCGTGTCGCCATGACTCTGCCTTCGCATGTGGATGGTGAAGATCTTTACAGCGCCGGGCTGGTTGGCTTGCTAAATGCAATCCGCAGATTCAATCCGCAATGTGGAACATCTTTCGAAACCTATGCGAGAATGCGGATCAAAGGTTCCATTTTTGACGAGCTTCGACGTTTGGACTGGGTCCCCCGATCGGTTCATGACAAAGCAAGAAAAGTCACAGAAGTGATGAGGGAATGGGAGCAAAAGAACGGCCGTGTTCCAAACGACATGGAAATGTCGAAAGCCATGAACCTCACCCTTGAACAGTATGAAGACCTGCAGGAGCAAATTCGGCCAGCAACCTTTGTCTGCCTCGATTCCGTCCGCAACGGCGAATCCGAGGATGGCCCTTCTCAGTATGAATCAATGGCCGATCCCGGACAACAGGATCCCTGTGCTGGTGTGGTCAAACGAGAAATGACGAGATTGATTGCCGACAGGCTGGAGCAATTGCCGGAAATGCAGCGTAAAGTTTTAGCTCTCTATTATTTCGAAGACCTGCGGTTACGGGAAATTGCAGAAGCATTTGGCGTTACTGAATCGCGCATTTGCCAGATTCATTCCCAGGCGATCATGTCGATCAAAACATACCTGCAACGCCACGACAAAGAGGCGAAATAGACGCATGATTGTCATTCTCGGAGCCATAATAGTAACAGCCTCGGTCCTCGGTGGATTTATGATGGCTGGCGGTCACATCGGAGCACTGATCCAGATATCAGAGTTCGTTGTGATTTGTGGCTCTGCGCTGGGGGCGCTGATCATCATGTCCCCCAAAAAGGTTCTGATAGACCTGGTTAAGCAGCTGGGAGCGACATTAAAAGGGGCGCCCTATGGGAAGCCTGCCTACAACGACTTGTTCCGGGCGCTTTACGAACTTTACATGCTGGGAAGGCGAAATGGAATGATTGCCCTTGAGGAACATGTTTCAAGTCCTGCGTCCAGCAATATCTTCTCTAAATACCCATTTTTCTTTAACAATAAACACGCGGTTGGTTTTTTGTGCAGCAGCCTGCGTCCCATCATTGACGGCAAAGTAAAACCAGACCAGTTGAAACTACTTTTGGAAATCGAACTGGACAGCATGGACGAAGAACATCATCAACCAATCGGGGTGTTAACCAAAGCGGCGGATGCAATGCCAGGATTCGGGATTGTGGCGGCAGTTTTGGGAATTGTAATCACCATGGGATCGATTGCCGGGCCAATTGAGCAAATCGGTCACCACGTGGCGGCGGCGCTGGTGGGAACTTTTCTCGGCATTTTAATTTCATACGGCTTCTTGAATCCTCTGGCTGTGAACATGGAGTTTATCGGGGGGGCAGAGATGTCATACTATCGATGTGTCGCAGCCTCGGTGGTCGGTTTCGCCAACGGGATGGCTCCAATCATGGCGGTGGAAGTGGCTAGAAGAGGAATTTCCAGCGACCTGAGGCCGAGCGCTGAAGAGCTTGAAACAATGTTGAAGGACATAGGGAAGTCGAAATAATGGCGAAGAAGCGACATCCACATCACGGAGGAGCATGGAAAGTCGCGTATGCAGATTTCGTGACAGCCATGATGGCCCTTTTCCTGGTGTTATGGTTGACCTCCCAGGATGAAAAAATAAAGGAAGCGGTTGAGCGGGCATTCAAAAATCCATTTTCTTCCGTTACCAAGGAGTCCGTTGGAATCATACCAAACAAGGACAGCCAGGCATTGCGGTCGACAGGCGGAAACTTCGATTCCGCGTCGGCCATCGAATTAACAATGTTGCGGAGACTGAACGACGATTTGCTAAAGTCCCTGAAAACAGAAACGGATTCAGAAGAAAAAGACCAGCGATCCGTCCAGCTTGACCTTTCTCCCGAGGGTCTGAGGATCAGCATTTTTGATCGTTCGAAGAAGCCAATTTTTGAGAGGCAATCTTCAAGTTTCACTTCTTACGGGGCCTGGGTTTTTTCCACCCTGGCGTGGGAAATTTCTCGTCACGCAAATTTTGTAGTAGAACTTGAAGGCCATACCGAACAAGGCAACGCCCAAATCCGGGAAGATTACGGAAACTGGGAAATTTCGTCGGATAGAGCAAATGCAGCCCGAAGAAAACTTGAAGAGAACGGGGTAAAAGGGGCGCAAATCCGAAAGGTCGCAGGATTCGGGGACACGTCGCCCATGCCGGGGGCGGAACCGGCTGACCAGATTAACCGCCGGGTGACCGTTCTTTTAAAAGTAAAAGCAGGCGGCAAAAATTCATAATATGGCCAGCTCATTCGTTCCACTCATTCCGCCAACTGGCACAGCGTTACCGACGGCTGCTTTCAAGCTCAAAGTGGTTGCATCGAATAATCCCATTGCTAAAACAATTGAGGGGGAAAAGCAGGAGATGAAAGCGAACGGTGCACACGAGGAGTGCAAGCAATCCAAGCCCGAAATTACCTTTCATAAAGAAGGGGAAACGATCACAAAAATCCGGATTATTTGCCCATGCGGCCAGGTGATAGAGCTGGGTTGCCAATATTAGTTCGAGGCAGTTTCTTCCCATTTGTATCCCAGGAGGGGAAAAATTTCCGCAGATTTCTTCAATTCCCGAATTTCGCGTTCTAAAAGCTTCAAATAAGCTAATGGCATAGGCAATGCTGAGCAAAGGGTATGAATGTCAGTTTGTACCAGGCCGCCTCAGCACTCAATGCGAACCAGAGATGGCAGGAGATCGCAGCGGAGAACCTGGCCTCGAGCGGCGTTCCTGGATATAAAAAACAGCAACTCTCGATTGGCGCGTTGCAGGGAGGCATGATTCCAAAACCCGGAGCATCCTTCGACAAGGCTCTGGATCATTATGCGCTGCCGAAGGCGGATACAAGCACCAGTTTCCAACAAGGGGAAATGAAATTTACTGGTTCCAGCACAGATTTAGCTGTGGAAGGCAAAGGCTTTTTCGAAGTGGCCATGCCGAATGGAACAACGGCTTATACGCGAGATGGAGAGTTCCACTTTAGCAGCACTGGACAATTAGTTACGAAGGAAGGTTTTCAAGTTATCATGGATGGAGGAATTGCCCAATTCGACATGAAAAACCCAGGCCCGATTTCCATCAGCTCAACAGGTGAGATTAGCCAGGGTTCGGATAAAAAGGGGCGGATTCGTTTAACGGACGTTAGCGAGCCAAACTTGATGACCGAGATTTCCGGAGGCTATTTCGTAGCGAAGAACGTAGGAATTAAGACCTCTGATTCCAAAGCAACTATGAAGCAGGGATATGTCGAAGCTTCCAACGCCAACGTAATTACAGAGATGGCAAATATGATGTCGGCTATGAGAGGTTTTGAAGCCAATCAAAAGATAGTTCAGATGCAGGATGAGAGAATGGGAAAAGCCATCAGCGAACTCGGTAACGCAAGTTAAAAAATATGTTAAGAGCCCTTTATTCTTCCGCGGCAGGCATGCAGTCGCAGCAATTGAACCTGGACGTCATAGCAAACAACCTTGCGAACGTTAACACCACTGGCTTTAAGAAAAGCAAAATCGAATTTCAGGATCTTTTGTATCAGACGGCAAGATCCGCAGGAGCAGAGCAGGGGGGAGGAACACAACTGCCGACGGGCTTACAGATCGGGCACGGATCACGCCCCATAGCCACCGCCAAGATATTTACCAACGGTGAAATGACGCAGACCGGCGAGAGACTCGACCTGGCCATCCAGGGGGATGGATTTTTCGAAGTCCAGATGCCCGATGGAACGAAAGCGTTTACCCGAGATGGAGCTTTCAAAACG
>JAQGOY010000144.1 GCA_028293375.1 Verrucomicrobiales bacterium
GCTTTTCTCTCCTCATCCCGTTAAATGATAGCGGCACCTGGGTTACTCCATGCTGAGTAAGAAGTATTCGTTACGTTTATGCCCAAAAGAAGCGAAAAAATAATGACCAAAGCAGAACACCTAAAGAACCGACCCCATAGAAGAATCCCGTTGGGATTCCAGTTTGGAGTTTCGCTTGGTTACGGCGAGGTTCTTGTGGTGTTGATGTTGCAACGTTTTGGGCATTTCAAGGCGGAAATTCAATTCCGCCCTACCTTTTTTACGATTCCGCAGGTTTGCGATGGTTGGTTTCGAGATTCGTCGTTTCGCTTTTATAATTGGTTTTTGTGACTTGTTTGAACCTGACGTCGTTTGACTGGATAATGGGTGCCAGGGTTGGATGGTTTACTATCATCATTGCGCTCCTCTGGAGCTTGTATGGCGGTTCGATTCCGAACCGTTGCGGTTGGTTTTCGGTAGGGTTGATGGAAATTTATTGAACGGGTGGGGGCTGCGGCGCTGGGTGACTGCTCTGCGGTATGCAGCGTCAGAGCGCCATGCGCTGTATGGGTTCCCAGAGTAGACTGCTGCCTGTCAACCCTGGGCTTTGGGCCTTAAATCCCTTTGGGATTTTTGCGTTTCTCGCTGGGGTCGTTGGGTTAACTCGTGCTTCGGATTAAGGAAGGAAACGAAGTGGTGGCTCTAATTGGTTAGGTTCGTCTGCGAGTTCGATTACTATTTTCTATGCTTTTAAAGTGATTCTCCTTACGTCGTATCCTACGATTATTTACGACGGCTGCCGGTTGGTCCTGTTTCTTTGCGGGTATATAGATCAATGCTCGGAAAATATGCCTGAGAATGATTCCATTTGGGATTTTTGCTTTCGTGCTGAGTGGCAGCGGGACCGACACGGTAAATGTTAAGCTTGGAGCGGGCGCGAGTTTCATCGGCGAAGGCGGAAGTAGTCCATGGGCTGGTTGGCTGGGAGGGTTACGCTGTTTGTCCCGTTGGCACTCACTGGACTTGTTGTAACTGCATTCCAAATGATGGGTGGATTCAGGCTCGGAGTTTCTTCCAGGAGGAAACCGGACGAGGTGGAGCTCAGCCATCGTAGTGAAATATTATTGGCGGACTTCTCGACGCTGAGGCTCGGTTGAACTACGGCAATGATCTCTGTGATCTGGGTGGACCAGCGGGTCTGGCCGGTGGCGATGTTTTGGATGGCCCAGAAATGCTCGGCATTATTCGGGTCGGGAGTGACCGCGCTGTAATCACCCCAGCGCGAGGTGAAGCCGATGCCGCCGTTATCATAAGTGGCTGTGCCGGCCCTTAATAAAATCAAGTCTCCAAAGGTGGTCGCGTTGTTCACAGCTTCTCCGACGACCGCGTAGCTGCTGATGAACTGGGTTTCCGAGCAACCATTCATGTTGATGACGATGACGCCGTTGGTGTTGGCGCAGATGGAAGGATAAAACAAATGAACTGCGTTGGAAATGGTCCCCGACTCGATCAAGGTTTTGGTGGTGGCATTAATCCTGTACCACCGAATGACGCTGTGATGAATTTCTCCATTGGGTGAGTCGACGGTGTGAGCGGCGTAAATCACATTGCCCACCTGGTACGGCTTTGCGCTGAAACGGCAGTCGCCGTTGTCTGGATCGGAGCCGGGATTGCCGGGTTGAGGGGGATTAATCGGCACAGTAAAAGTGGGGACAGTGATCAGGGTGGCCTCAGAAAATGTGGCAGTGGGGGTGTTGCTTGCGTCCACCTGGATGAGGCGAAGGGTGTTGTGAGGAAGAAAATCGAGCCCGTTGTTATCGGGAGCAAGGATGAACCCGGGACCTGTTCCTCCGAGGTTCACTATGGGATGGGGCGTGGTGATATTGCCATCCGCGACAAAATTCGATGAGGAGCTGCGATGGGAAATGTCGAGCACTGTTCCCAGCAGATCTGCTTTGGGAATGCTGGTGAAGGTTTGACCGAAGTAACTGTCGGAAGATTGAAAGGAATCGGCTGCCAAATAGAGTGCGTTGGCATCGATCCCCATGGTGGGGAAATCGGAGAATTTATCGAGATCAGAAGGAATTGTCACTGCGCGCCAACCGGCGGTGGGATCTGAAGTTTTGGAGACAGCAAGGAGCACGCGATTGTTGATGCCCGAAACCGGCACATCAATCTGGCAGGCAAACCAGCGAGCTGATGTGGGATCGTAAATGAGTCGGGGATCGCTGACGAAAGCATTGGCATCAAAGGTGATTCCCGCATTCTGCCAAAAGGAAACATCGGAGCTTAGAAAAACGCGAAAGCCATTCGTGCGGTTGTAAACGGCAAAGGTTCCGTTGATAAATTCCACGAAATGATTTGGCCCGATGGTTCCGTTGCAATCGGAAGGTGTGGAACTGGATTCCACCCCCAGGGAAGAGCCCTGAAAATTTGCACCGAGGGTGACGTTGACCGCAGCCCATGAATGAACGACGCAGCAAAGGGAGAACGAGAACAGGATCAACGCAAATTTCATTGGAACGCGGTCCCTGTTTTCTACTCGGTCTTTTTGTCTCCGCGAGGGATGTGGGTGTTCCAGGTCATGCCGGATTCCGGTTTAAAATCAACTGTCTTACCAGGGACTGATGGGATGACGATGAGGTGGTTGCATTTGGGACATTGAATCTGCCGTCCGGAGTGTTGCTCATCGCACTTCAGGTTTTGGGCGCAATGCGGGCAGGGAAATTTAAATTCGCTCATAACATTGGAGGCTACAGAATGATTTAAACCGATTCTTGAATGGGGCTCTAGCGAAAAATGGGGGGGATTGAATGGGGAGGCATTATTCGCTATGTCCTTTTAAAATCGTGATCTTTGGCGGGAGCTTCGTTTCCCACTTGCCAGGAGGGGGACCTGCCGTCCAGGCAAAAGGCCATACCTGGCAAGCGGGAAGCCTCGCCATCATTGGGACCACCAATCGACATGGAATCACAGAAATCTTGCAGCCATCGCTCGGGTGGAAACGGTTCGAAAAACGTTCAACAGACCGCTGCGGGTATGCTTCAAGTTTTGCAAACCGTTTCTCCTCCGAGATCTGCAGCAATTTTCACTGTTCACCATGCTGATCGGAGGTCTGAAGCTTACGATTTTATTTGGTATCGTGGGTTGGCCATATCGCTGGATGTCCGTGTTCGGAGGATTTAAAAAACATGGCGTCATCGGTGGGGGCCGCCAAAAAAAGCTCGACGTCACGCTGGAAGCGTTACTGGATTGACAAAGGGAACACCGGATGTCTGAGTCGTTCGAAGTGTCAAACAACGAGAGCGCGGAGGTCCGTTCCAACCGGGAACTTTGGAACAATCTGTCCAGCGTCCACCCTAGCTCTGCCTTCTATGATGTGCCTCGCTTCCTGACTGGGCAGTCTGCTCTGAATTGCATCGAACAGGAGCTGTTGGGCGATATCACGGGTAAGACCATCCTTCATCTTCAATGCCATTTTGGTTTGGGAACTTTATCGATGGCCCGAATGGGAGCGATCGTTACCGGCGTGGATTTTTCAGAAGTAGCCATTCAAAAAGCTCGTGAATTGAATGGTCAATTGAAACTGAAAGCCAATTTCGTTGAACAGGATGTCAACCGGCTGGACGAAGTGCTTCAAGGCGAGTTTGATATCGTCTTCGCGTCGTTTGGGATTATTGGCTGGCATAAGGATTTGGCCCGTTGGGCTCGTATCGTCTCTCATTTTCTCAAAGCGGATGGCAAATTTGTGTTTGCTGAATTTCATCCCACCTTCTGGATGTTAAGCGAAGATCATAGTCGTGTGGCCTATTCGTATTTCCAGGCGGACGCGATTGTGGAGGAGAACCAAAAATCGTATGCCGCACCGGAAGCGGGAGTGCTTGGAACCTCCTATTGCTGGAACCATGGGCTGGCAGAGGTGTTTCAGGCATTGGAGCAGGAAGGGTTAACCGTCATGAACTTCAGAGAATATGATTTTTCGCCATATCCTATTTTCCAGGCCACCACCGAAAAGGAGGGACGTTATTATATTCAGGGAATGGAACACCTGGTTCCGCTGGTGTATTCTTTGACTGCCCGGAAAAACAAAACACAGGGAACACCAAGACTCAAAGAAAATGGTCCATGAAGCAGTTACAGCGTTTGGGGGTGACCGTTTTGTTTTAGATCTGTCAGCGCCTTTTTGAGTTCTTCTTTGCTGACGTGCGCTCGCAACTTTTCAATCTCTGCCACGGCGAGCACATCACATCTTTCATTCATCGCTTCGCCAGAATGACCGCGGACCCAGTTCCATTTGATGGAATGGCGGGCGACCGCCTGGTCAAGAAGTTTCCAGAGATCGGAGTTTTTCACCGGATCTTTTCCCTTCATCCATCGTTTCTTCTTCCATGCGTGGATCCACTGTGTAATCCCGTTTCTGAGGTATTCGGAGTCGGTAAAAAATTGGATATCGCAGGGTTCCTTCAATTTGTTCAGGGCTTCGATGGCGCCCTGGAGTTCCATGCGATTATTGGTGGTGGCTATGGCGTGACCGCTAATTTCCGCCTGTTTCTCTTTGTAACGGAGCACAGCGGCCCAGCCACCGGGACCAGGATTTCCCTGGCAGGCACCATCGGAATAAATGACAACGGACTTCATGACTGGCATGCTTCTGGCATGGCGTAGACTGGAAATCAATAGTAATGAGGGGGCTCCAGCGGTTGCATTTCTTCGCAGTGGGTACTCAAAATCGTGATCTTTGGCGGGAGCTTCGTTTCCCGCTTGCCAGGAGGGGAACCTGCCGTCCAGGCAATAGGCCATTCCCGTCGGTCAGAAAGCCTCGCTATCATTGGGACCTCCAATCGACATGGACTCACAGGAATCTTGCCGACATCCCTCGGGTGGAAACGGTTCGAAAAACTCTCAACAGACCACTGGCGGGTATGCTTCGAGTTTTGCAAACCGTTTCTCCTCCGAGGTCTGCAGCAATCTTCACTGTTCACCATGCCGATCGGAGGTCTAAAGCTTTCGATTTTATTTTGTGCGGTGGGTTGGCGGTATCGCTGGATGTCAGTTGTTCGGAGGATTTAAAGAAGAGGGCACGCGTCCTCGTTTTGTATGCCTCTTTCTTGCACGGCTTGCTTGCTCCCTGCTGGAGCATCCTTTGGAGTTCATTTAATCTTCTTTCAGAACTTAGGGTTTTGTAATAAGCATTCGACATTCATGATAAAAATATTGCGCATTTCGAGCCTGGCTTTGCTTTTAACCGTCCCGCGGCTGCAGGCGGCGCACGCGTTTTTTGGCTGTGATGCAGTAGCCAACAAAGTAGCGCTGGTAGAAACAACCGGCGAGGTGAGATGGGAATATCCCGCGATGCACCCGCAGGACTGTTGGATTCTTCCCGACGGAAACTTTCTTTTTTGTTACAGGGATGGGGCCATTATTTTGAATCCCAAACGGGAAAACGTTTGGGAATACAAGGCGGCTGCCAAGAGCGAAGTGCACTCGTGCCAGCCTCTGCCCAATGGCGGGGTCATGCTGGTGGAAAACGGAAGCAGCCGCATTTTGGAATTGGACAACGCAGGGAAAATCATCAAAGAAATCAAGCTCACGCCAGCTCCAAGAGTCAGCACGCACGATCAGTTTCGAGGTGCCCGGAAAACCAAAGAGGGTCATTATGTTATTTGCTTCAAAGGAGAGCACAAGGTGGTGGAGCTGGACGAAAAAGGAAGTGTGCTGCGCGAAATTCCAGTGCCCGGCGACGTCCATGCCGCGATTTCCCTCCCGGATGGCCATTTACTTGTGACCTGCGGGGATGGGCACAAAGTCGTGGAGCTCGATAAAGAACTGAAAGTGGTGTGGGAAGTGAACGAAAATGATATTCCAGGAAACCCACTGCGATTGATGGATGGTGCGCAGCGTTTACCCAATGGGAACACGCTATTCTGCAATTATCTTGGACATGGGCATGTGAAACAACAACCGCAGGTTTTTGAGCTTACACGTGACAAGAAGGTTGTGTGGGAATTCGCGGATCACGAACACTTTAGCAGCATTAATAAGATACAGGTTCTGGATGTTCGAGGGGATGTGACCAAAGGCGAAATATTAAGGTAAGAAGTGGGGTGAGCAAAATGCCTCTTCGCCGAGCTTCGGTCGTGAGGACAAAAAAATAAAGCCCCCGGCTATACCCAGGGGCCTGTGGATTGAACCAACACGCGCCAGTCTTGCGACTGGCAGGAAGGAACTAATCTTGTCTAAAAATGCCACAATTTCCAACGGAGTCCATCAGGAGAATTAGGAAAAGAATAATCAGGCGATCTTTTAAGCCACAGGGTCCGAATGAATGGACCTAATTCGGAGAGGGTACCAAAAACAAAAAACCCGCCGTTCTGAGCGGCGGGTTTTTTTGTTTGCAGTGTTCGATCAGGGTTCGGCAAGAATCTTAGCCCGTTGTTCCTGGTATTGCTTGGGAGTGAACTCGTCAGCCTTGTAGCGACGGAGCAGGTCAGCAAGCTTGGACTGTTTGGGGGTCATGGCAGGCATGGAGACGGAGGAAACCATGGTATCCGGTTTAGAAACCGGCTTAACTGCAACCTGGGATTGAGCGCGAGCGGCAGCGGACTGCCGGGCCATTTCCTGGGTTCGCAAACGGGAGGCTTCCAATTCAGCCTGTTGTGCTTTGCGACTGGCTTCTTCAACCTTCATGCGAAGGGCGACTTCCTCAGTGCGTGCCTTGCGGGCAGCTTCCTGAGCAGTGAGAATTTTCTGGGCATCGTCAGAAGGTGCGGTCACAGCCTTCTTGCTGGAGGCACTCAACTTCTTGTCGACATCAGCAGCACGCTTCTTGTCGACGTCGTTAGTAATCTTAACGGTGGTGCTTCCTTTGCTGGTGGTAGTCTTGGTGACACCCTTACTGTCAGTGGCAACAACGGTACCATTTTCCATTTGGCGGAGGGACTGCAAGGCGCGAGCCTGGGCATCCCGATCAACCGGTGGCAAATTGCTCTTCTCGGCAGCAACAGTGGCTGTGCCAGAAGGAGTGGTTTTCACGGTGGTAGTCGCGCTCTTCGAAGTGGTCCTGGCCTGATTGATCTGACTATCGACAACAGAAGCGGCGACTTTGGGAGTTGTTTCAGACTGCTTGGCGCGCAAAGCCTGGAGAGCTTTTTCCTGGGCGGCTTTGTCTACTGGAGGCAGATTCGTTGTGGGTGCGGAAGCGGTGGTCTTGACAATGGTGGAAGAGGACGAATCCCTCTTCTTTTCGACAGCAACATTAACTTTCGATTTGGCATCCGGAGAGGCAGTGGCGCGAAGAGCCTGGAGGGCCTTTTCCTGCGCTGCTTTATCCACGGGAGGTAAATTCGTTGCAGGAGCGGAGGCGGTGGTTTTGACGGTGGTGGAAGCAGAGGAATCTTTTTTCTTCTCTACTACCATCGCCTTTTTGGTTTCAGGAGCGGCGGCGGTTTTTGTAGCTGGACTAGGAGTGTTGCGCAAAGCCTGGAGGGCTCTGGCCTGGGCTTCGGTGTCCACGGGAGGCAGAGCAGCGGGAGCGGGTAAAGTGGTTTTGGCCGGGGCGACCTCTTTCTTCTTCTCAGGAGCAGGAGTGGCAACCACTGCCTTTTTAGGGGCTGGCTCCGGCTTCGCATCTTTCACGATGTCCCTGGCAGTGGGCTTCGTTGTCTTCGTAGTGGAAGCGGAATTTTTATCAAATTCGCTTTCCTTCTGACGAAGTGCTTCCAAAGCTTTGCGCTGAGCTTCGGTATCCACTGGAGGTAGAGAAGCTGGAGCGGTAGAAACAGTGCTGGAGGTACTGGTGGCGCTGGAAGAGGTTGTGGTTTTAACCTTGGCAGCAGGCGTTTTGGATGTGCTGCTGGAGGTTGGGGCGGATTCTGTTTTATTCAGCTCAGAAATCTTTTGACGAAGGGCTCGAAGTGCTTGTTCCTGGTCTTCCCGACTGGTTGTTTGCGCAAAAGCGGGAGACAAGCTCAGGCTAGCAATAGACAAGATGAGCAATGGCTTTTGGATTCGCATGCGTGTTTAGTACTTGAAACACCAAACGGAATCAACAGCATTTACTGCGATTAGGCAGGGCATTGCGAAATTGAGCGGCCCACAAGCCCGGAAACGGGAGTCGGAAGGCGCTTCCCAGAAGGATTTTCCGCACCTCTGGACGACTGATTTTCACGCGACGTTGAGGGTCCAAAATGGGCTGTTTCCTTAGCATTTCGATGGTTTTTGCACCAATAAGGACAGGCCATGCGGAGGCCAGTTTGAGCCGGATGGAGCGACGTGGCAGGTCCAGGGTGTATTCCCAGCCGCTTTCGACATATTTTTCGGCTTTATCCAGCCATTTATTGAAAACGGGACGCACTTTTTCTTCTCCGGCAGTTAGAATAGCGGCGGGATTAACATTGATTTGTCTCAACTCGTCTTCCGGCAAATAGCACCTGCCCTGACCGAAGTCTCCCGGCATATCCCGCAGAATATTAATGAGTTGCAACCCTTTCCCATATTCGATGCCCCTGGCAATCATGGCCTGTGACGGAACTGAATGATAAAGATTGCGATAACAGATCGTCGTCCAAAATTCACCCACGCAACCGGCGACGCGGTAGGTGTACTCTTCCAGCGCTGCCGCGTCGGGCAAGGCTTTGACGGTGTCTCCCACCCGGAGATCAAACCGCTTCAGATCGAGCTCCTGGCCTGAAATGATAATTCCCAATACTTTTTGAGTATCCTTTTTGTCTGGGGCTCCAGCGGCGTGCAGCAGTGCGATGCCCTCGCGGGCTCGTTGAAGAAGCACTTTTTCGGCATGGTCCCCCTGGCCAGCGAGGAACGGAGCGAAAAGACCATCGGGAAGATTGCCGCCCAGAATGGCTTCGGAATAAAGGCGAAGTGTTTCCAGGCGATTTTCAACTGGAACGATGGAGGTATCGGCAATGGTATCGGAAGTGCGAGCGAGGAGGTAAGCAAGGCTGATTTGATTCCTGACCTCGCCCGGCAAGACCTGCATAGTGAGGTAAAAGGACCTGGAAACAGATTTTAATAATCCCGTAAGCAGGCCTGCGTGTTCCAAATCTGCGCGAGCGCTCATGCCCCGAGTTTGTTTCTCCAGCGCGCCAACTGCGCAGCGACTTGTTCGGTTCCCGGGGCGCCGACCAGATTTTTCAGCGACATGGCTTTTTGCAGGTTAAATACTTCGAGGACGTCCGGCCCAAACTCTTTGGAAACAGTTTTGTAGTCCTGAATGGAAAGACCGGAAAGCGTCTTTTCTTTTTTTTCGGCCAGGGCGACTATTTCCCCCACCGCGTGATGCGCTTTTCGGAAAGGCATGCCTTTTCGAACAAGATAATCCGCCAGGTCGGTTGCGAGGAGTGAAGGATCCGATGCGGCCTTTTGACAATTCGCAGCATTCACACTGATGTTCTGAAACATGCCGGACATCAATCTCACACTCCCGCGGACGGTATCCGAGGTATCGAACAACCGTTCTTTGTCTTCCTGAAGATCGCGGTTGTAGGTCATAGGCAATCCCTTGAGCAAGGTAAGCAGGGCGACGAGGTTGCCGTAGACGCGGCCTGTTTTGCCACGGGTCAGCTCGGCGATGTCGGGATTTTTCTTTTGCGGCATGAGGGAGGAGCCGGTGGTGTAAGAATCGGAGATCCTGATGAAGCCAAATTCGGCAGTGACCCAGATGATGACATCTTCAGCCAGACGAGAGAGGTGCATGGCAATGAGGGCGCCGGCGCTGCAATATTCAATCATGAAATCACGGTCGCAAACTGCATCCATGGAATTCTGACTCACCACGGCGGCCCCTTTCGAATCCACAAACTGGAGATATTCGGCGACGAATTCGCGATCCAGCGGGAGGGTGGATCCGGCAATGGCACCGCTGCCAAGCGGGCAGATATTGACGCGAGGAAAACAATCCGCCAGGCGTGCGCCGTCGCGCTCCAACATTTCAACGTAAGCCAGCAGGTGGTGAGCGAAGAAAACCGGTTGTGCGCGTTGCAGGTGGGTGTAGCCGGGGATGATCACCTCCCGGTATTTCTCACCCAAAGCGACGAGCGATTTTTGGAGCTCTTTAATTTCCTGGGTGAGTGCGATGATTTCGTCGCGCACCCACATGCGGACGTCCAAAGCCACTTGATCGTTCCTGGACCGGGAGGTATGAAGTTTTGCGCCGGCAGGATAACGGCGGGTCAACTCGGACTCGATATTCATATGGACATCTTCGAGTTCGGGCTTCCAGGTGAACTGGCCATCCGAGATTTCCTGCCCGATTTCTTCGAGGCCCTTTAAAATATCAGCCAGTTCTTTTTTGGAGAGCACGCCGATTTTGTGGAGCATGGAAGCGTGGGCCATGGATCCAAGGATGTCATGCTGCCAAAGGCGCCAATCAAAGGAAATGGATTCGGAGAAACGTGCCACGTCCGCAGAAGGTCCGCTGGTGAATCGACCGCTACGGGAGACGGGCTGGCTGCTTTTCTTTTTCACAGAGCCAGACTTTGCGAAGAAACAAACAAAAAGTCACGTGCAACGTAGAGGGAGCTGGTGGGGTTGAAGGAGGGCGGGATTATTTGTGGGGCTCTGATGCAAGTCATTTCATTTCCTTCGCAGTGTGTACTCAAAATCGTGATCTTTGGCGGGAGCTTCGTTTCCCACTTACCAGGAGGGCGCAGGGCCATACCTGGCAAGTGGAAAGCCTCGCTCCCATCCAAAGCTTACGATTTTATTTAATATCGCAGGTTGGCAGTATCGCTGGATGTCAGTGTTCGGATGTTAAAAAGCTTGGGTCGGTTTAGTGCAGGCTCATTCTTTGCCTGCATATGGCCTTTGTGGAGTCATTCGAAAATTTGCTTTCTAATAATCTCACCCAGCTTCAATCGCGCCCCGTAGCGGGACCGCGGGCTGAGGTGGAACTAGCGGAGAAGACGTTCGAGGGCATCTGCGGCTGTGAGGGATCCATTTTCGGACTGAACCTGTTTACGAACTTCTTCAAGTTGAGCCGAACAGGCCTGATTTGAGAGCAATTCCTGCAGTTCCTTTGCCACATGCCTCGATTTGTAACGCTTCCTCGAAACGATCCTGGCTACTCCGAGTTTCACGGCCCTAGCTGCATTATCGGGCTGATCATGGCTATAAGGCATGATCAGCATGGGTTTACCTGCGCGCAGTGTTTGCCCCAAAGTTCCGGCGCCGCCCTGGTGCACGACTGCTGCCGCGTGTGGAAGCACTTCAGAAAAAGGAAGATAATTGCAGGCGAACACGCCGGGCGGTAAAGGGGAAGGCATAGCATTGGCACCCACCAAAAGAATCGCCCTTTTACGCAAGAGCAGTGCGGCTTTAATGCTTTCCACATAGAACTGGCCCGGATCGAACACGGCAGCGGAGCCAAGCGTAAAAATAATAGGTGGTTCGCCCGACTCCAGAAACGCCTTTAATTTCGCTGAACTGCTTTTTGAAGGGGAATCGTAAAAGGGATAGCCGGTGATAAGAGTATTCTGCGGCCAATCGGGTTGAGGGGCTCCCAACACGCGGGAGAACGCGGCGAGGACCAGCCGTGGAGAGTGCCGGCCTTCATGAATCGGATCTTGCGCGCAAGGCAAACCCAATTCCGCCCGAAGGTTACTGACAGGTTTGCTCCAATTGCGAGTGGCTCGTTTAATCATGCGCACGACAAATCGGTTCATGGAGGGGCCAAAGCGATAGAGCCATTGGGAGAACCGTGGGCAAGGAGGAAGGACGGGAGGATCTGCAGCAGAAAAAAAAGAGAAGGGAGCGCAGACCGTGGAAGCCCAGGGAATTTTTGTTTTTTCGGCCACCAGCGGCGCGGCATATATCCCCTCCCCGGTCACCATCAAATCATAACGTTTGCCGTCGGTGGCGGCGCGAAGGAGGTCATCATAAGTGTTGCGCAATTCCGGGAACAAAACTTTTCGAAGAAAAACCTCCGGCCCGGAGCGTGGATTCATGATTTGTTTGATGACAGGAGCCATGGCAGGAGAATCGATGGCCACGTCCGGGCGCACTGGATGAAAGGCAAACTCCAGGGCTTCAATTCGGTGTCGATAGCCTTCGCTGGTGGCGAAACCGATACTGTGACCACGATTGCGCATTTCGATGCCCATGGCGATGAGCGGGTGAAGATCCCCCAGAGAACCCAATGTCGAAAACAAAACCCTGCTCATTCCTGAAGCCTACTGACAGGAAGTAATAATTGCCAGAACGGGCTGGAAATAAAAGATTAGTGCATGGTTACTCCGGCGGCGGCGATGGAACATTTCACTGTGGAGCTAATTTAGAATGAACTTTTAAGCGGACACAACCAACTTACCCTTCGAACGGAATGCCGAATAAGCCCGAACAGATTCGAGAAAAGACATTGATCCTGCGCGTCCGGCTGGATGATGAGATGGCATTCAACGAACTGTTGGGATTGTACGGGCCTCGTATTTGGAAATTTACGGAGAGGATGCTGCAAAGCACGCCGCACCGGATCGATGACGTCAACCAGGAGATTTGGATCAGCATTTTTCGACGAATACATCTGCTGCGGGACCTGGAAAAATTCAAGCCGTGGGCTTTCCGAATAGCGCGGGATCGAGTTTACGAGGAATACCGAAAAAATAAACGGACTGGAGAAACGATAACACTCGAAGAAATCGTAGAGGAAGCCGAGGAAACGTCCGTTCCAGACTTTGAAGAAATCCGAGCAGGGCTGGATCGCCTTTCAGAGACTCACAAAGAAGTGCTTTGGCTGCGTTATATGGACGATTTGAGTTATGAGGAAATAGCCCAAATAGTTAACGCATCACCTGGAACCGTTCGTTCACGAATTCACTACGGAAAGGCGGCATTACGAAAGGCAATCGAACAAAATTTATGAAACAAAACAATGCAAACAATCCCTCCGGGCCAGATTTCGAGAGAGTTCGTGAAAAAATAATTACAGGGGTGCATCACTCACAAAACCGTCTCCGATGGCTGACAAGAGCAGGAACAACCTTTGGCTTCGTGGCGATACTCTTTAGTTTTATGCTAATCACCGCTTATTTTTTGCTCTTTCTGCCGAAGCAGAGGCACAGTGAGCAGCTTTACGGGGCCATGACGACGCACGCAACTTCAGCGACAACCAATGAAGTAACCGCAGCTCGCGAGGGGAAACAAGTCATAGACCTGCCGTTCGTGGAATTGCAAATGATCAAAGTGGTTAGCTTTGGGGTGATGGTGGTGGCCTTTGCCACGGGGGTGCTGGCGGTGGGGGTGCTGGTCACACTGGCGGTGGTGGTGAAAGGACGGAGAGCTTCGCTGGAGGAAATCAAGGCGTCACTGGCCGAGATGTCCCAGTCACTGAAGTCAATAAACCCGGGGACCCAATGAGCAAGTTAGAATTCATTTGGAAAGGTTGGAATTCAAGCTTGCACCGCGTGCTTCTCCAAGCTCCAATTTGACACTATGTTTTCACATGTTGTTATTTTTTGGACTGATCCTGCAAACCCGAATTCGGCGGATGAGCTGGTGCAGGGCGCCAATACTTACCTGAAACCGATCCCTGGGGTGCTACACTTCCATGTGGGCAAAATGGTTCCGAGCCATCGGGACGTGGTGGATCGCTCCTACCAGGTGGCCCTGAACCTGGTGTTCCCGGACAAAAAATCGCAGGACGATTACCAGGTGCATCCGATGCACCTCGATTTCGTGGAAAAAGTTTTCAAGAAAGTCTGCAAAAAAGTGACGGTCTACGATTTCGCTTAGGTTTTAGACGAAGCCAGGTTGGCAAAACCAACCTGGCGTTTTCCATCTGCTTGTGACTTCGCTATTTCAACCTACGGGGAAGGTCAGGCAGCCGGTGAGTGGATCCAGGATCTGCCTTTTTTTCGCGATATTTTCGGCCGCCTCCTCCGCCATGCTGGCGTGCTACTGCCCGGGAGGATTTGTCCTGGCAGGCATACTTTCGGTAGTTCCTCTTTGCTTAGGAACCCGATTAGCTAAATCGATTGCTTTAGTTGTTTTGATTGCTTCAGTCTTTGCGGGTATTCACGCTGCGAAAGGGTTGGAAAAATCTGAAAAACGGGCGAAGCAGATACAAGCGATAAGCGATCGCAAAATGGAAGAACAGTTTGGTCCCGGATGGCGAACCAACAAAGATCTCCTATTAAATCATAATCGGAGAAATCAGTGAGACAGCCTCATTCCTGCGATGTCCCCGGTTTATCTTCTGCGGCTAAACTAAATATTTTTTGAACCGCTTTCTTCGTGGGAGACACTTATCCTGCGAATGATGACGGAATCAGTCAGCAGGACTCAGGGAGCCGAACTCAGCGGCGAGGAAAAACTTGCCAGGATGGAAGAAGTTGTCTGGGTAACGCAGGCCAAGCTGAATGATTCCGATGCATTTAGAAGATTGATGGCGCGCTATGAAAGGCCGCTCTTCTATTTCCTTCGCAAACTGGTACCTGAAGGGGAGTCAGCGCTGGACCTGCATCAGGAAGTCTGGGTGGATGTGTGGCGGGGACTCCAAACTCTACAAGCACCGGAGGCTTTCCGAGTTTGGATTTATAAAATAGCGCGCAACAAGGCTGCGCGTTATCGCCGCAATGAATTCAGGGAACAACTCTTCACAGAATCGCTGGTTGAAAATATTCCCAGCGAGGACCTGCAGGATGAAGAACCAGTTTTTGACGCGGAGACCTTGCATGCCGCGCTGGCCACGCTTCCTCTCAAACAACGCGAAATCCTGACACTTCATTACCTTAAAGATCTCTCGATCGACGAAATAGGCGAAGTGTTGGAGTGCCCGGCTGGAACGGTAAAATCACGCTTATATCACGCCCGAAAGGCGCTTCGGCGTTTGCTGGAGAAACGAAATCTATGAACGAAACAAATCCATCTCCCACCACTGCGGATGCTCTATTGGCACAGGATGCGGTGTTGAACTCCGAACTGTTTTCAGCGAACAGGCAAAAATTATTGGCCAGGCTGGAATCTGCAAAAAAGCAGGAAAAGCGAGGGCGGAAAATCACGTTAGGGGTGAGCTTCGTTTGTTTTGTGATCATGGCTTCGCTCTTTGTCGCGGCCAGTCGTCAAATATTAGACATCGGGAAGTGGTCCGAAAATGCGCGAACGGCGCTGGCCATGGTGGTGATTCTTTGCTTCGCAAGCTCGTCGCTCTTTGCAGCGGTTTATCTATTGCGTCATCGACGTGAGCTTCACCGGGCCAGACGGGCTGCGCATCAACAAACGCTGAACGATGTGCCGCAGCAACTCGAGAACCTGAGAAAGGAAATCGAGGTGCTGCGCGCGCAGTTGAAGGAGCAGAGGCATGGTTGCGAATAATCGACGAAACGGTTTTACATTGGTGGAGATGCTGGTGGTGGTGGGAATTATTGGCATCCTTGCGGCCATCCTTTTTCCGACGCTTTCCACCGCGCAATCGCGTTCCCGGGCCACGACATGCAAGAACCATTTGGCGCAAATGGGAAAAGCGCTGAGCATGTATGAGACTGACAATACTTATTATCCAGGCGCGGGAGATCCAGCTTTGGTGTCCAATATGAATGTGGCGCCATCCCTGGATTCCTGGAGGTCGAAATTGGAAAAATATGTTTCGGGGAGCAAACATGTCTTTACGTGTCCTGATTACGAAGCTCCTGTGTACGGCACGAATGTCTCGGATTCTTTCGGGTATAATGCGGTCGGCACGGATGTGCTTTGGGCCACCAACCATTGGGGATTGGGAAATGGCAAGGGAGACTTCGTCCGGGCGAGCGAAGTTCAGTCGCCAGCGGAGATGGTGGCGCTCGGAGACCTCCAGTTACCCCCCAGTGTGTGGATAAACGTCATCAGTCCACGGCTGGATATCCAGATGGGAGGGCAAAAGTCGCTTATACCCGAGCGTCACAGCGGAGGAGCCAACATGATGTTTTGCGATGGCCACGTGGAGTGGGCGCGGCAACCGCTGTGGGTGGGAAAAGAGTCTTCACAAAGGTCACGCTGGAACAAGGACCATAACCCACACTTCGGTGATTAGCGTTTTTCCGAGGATTTTCTCGACCTTGACGGAGGAGGAAATTAGATTTTTGCCAATGAAATATTGGGGAATACTGTGGTTGACCTTTCTTGCTCCTGTCCTGCATGCAGAATCAAAAATAGTCGCTTACGTGCCGAACTGGGTGGACACAAAAAGCTTTTCACAAAAAATCGACTACCAGAAATTAACGCATATCAACATTGCGTTTGAGAATCCGAAGAACTCGGACGGTGATCTTTCCTTCAATGCAAAAAACGAAATTCTCATTACGACCGCACAAAGCAACCACGTCCAGGTCCTGGTTTCGATCGGCGGCGGGGCGGCATCGTCCAACAAAATCCTGCAGGAACGATATTTCGACTTACTCACCGAAGGCAAAAGGGCTGGCTTCGTTTCCCGCATGGCGGATTACGTGGTGGCGCATCATTTCGATGGCCTGGACGTGGATATTGAAGGGCCCTCGATCAACAAGGATTATGGCGCGCTGATCAACGACCTCTCCGCAGCCCTGAAAGCCAAAGGGAAGCTTCTGACCGCGGCGGTTTCCAAAGGTTATGGTGGAGCAAAGGTTCCGAACTCGGTTTTCGACCAGTTCGATTTCGTGAATATTATGGCCTACGACGGCGCGGGCTATTGGAGTCCCAATTCGCCGGGGCAACATTCCTCGATGGAATTCGCGCGGAATAATGTGAAATACTGGCTGGATCGCGGATTGCCGAAAGGAAAAGCAATCCTGGGAGTTCCATTTTATGGTTATGGCTTTGGGGAAGCGTTCAGGAAAGGGGACTATTCCTATGCCGCCATTTTAGCGAAATACCCGGGAGCCGAAAACAAAGACGAAGTGGGAGACAAAATCTGGTATAACGGGATGCCGACGATTCGAGCAAAAAGCGAATATGTGGTGTCGGAAGGCCTGGGGGGAATGATGATTTGGTCCCTGGATTACGATGTGCCGGGAGAGCGTTCGCTATTGTCGACGATGCACAAGGTATTGCATGGAGAGTCGACTCCATGAATTGGAATGGGGTTCCCCTTGAGATGGGAACCTCCTCGACGGAACTTCGCCTGTTACATTAGAGTTTTGGAATGTTCAACCACTCGCCGCGAAATCATCGTGCCACTGGATATTCGGCCATTGCCATGACGGTGATAATGATGATGGGCTTCACCGCAATGCCTCGTGCAGAGGCAGCGGCGCCCCGGCTGAAAGTGAGTGAGAACCATCGTTTCCTGACGTATGAGGATAACCGTCCATTCTTTTATTTAGGCGATACGGCGTGGGAATTGTTTCACAGGGCGAACCGCGAGGAAGCAAATCTTTACCTGGAGGATCGAGCAAAGAAGGGATTTACCGTGATCCAGGCGGTGGCTATTTCCGAACTGGATGGACATAGCGTCACTAATTCCTATGGTCACCTGCCACTTGTCGATCTCGATCCCACGCATCCTGATGTGAAGGATGGGCCGAATAACGATTATTGGGATCATGTGGATTATATCGTCAACAAGGCGGAATCGCTTGGGCTGACGGTGGGGTTTCTACCCACCTGGGGACGTTACTGGCACGATAAGATTAAAAACGATAAACCCATATTTACAGTCGACAATGCGCGGATCTATGGGGAATGGCTAGGGAAGCGCTATAAGGACAAGACGATTATTTGGATTCTCGGAGGAGATCGAGGCTTCGACAACGAGGAACAAAAAAACATTATCCGGGCAATGGCAGCGGGGTTGAAGGCTGGCGACGGCGGAAATCATCTCATCACGTTGCATCCGCCAGGAGGAAATGGTTCTTCAACCTGGTTCCATGGCGAGGCATGGCTCGACTTCAACATGCGTCAGAATGGGCATACGCCCGATTTCACAGGACGCTACGACAAGACCAGCGCGGACTATCAACTCCAACCGACAAAGCCGGTGCTGGATGGCGAACCTATTTACGAGGATCATCCGGTTTCCTTTAATGCGAAACAAAATGGCCACTCCATCGCATCCGATGTGAGGCGTCCACTTTACTGGGATTTGTTTAGCGGAGCTTGCGGGCACACTTATGGGAACCACGCAGTCTGGCAAATGTGGCTGCCCGGAAGGCCACCGATCAACAATCCGTTGATGTCCTGGAAGGAAGCGATCCTGCAACCTGGAGCGGAACAGATGCAGTATGGAAGGAAGTTAATGGAATCGCGTCCTTTTCTCACACGCATACCGGACGACTCGCTGATCGCCAGCAACAGGGTGGCAACATCGATACCGGGGGCGGGCAGATATCGATTCTGCGGAACGTGGGATGAGAGCGGAAGCTATGCAATGATTTATGCACCAGTGGGTCGAAAATTTTCTGTAAACATGGAAAAAATTAGCGGAAAGAAAGTGAACGCGTGGTGGTACAACCCGCGAAATGGAAAGGCGGAAGCGATCGGCGCCTTTTCAAACGAGGGGGTGCGCGAATTCACACCACCCGATTACGGGGAAATGCTGGATTGGGTGCTGGTCCTGGATGATGCGAGCAAGAAATACCCGAAGCCGGGCCAGCTGTTGCGTTGAGGCGGCGAATTATTTGGATGCTTCAAGCAAGAGGCAGCTGTAGGATTTTGAATAACGTGTTAAGCCTTTACCCCCATTGTGCTCCTGCCATACGAAGGAATATTATTCCAATAGAAGAAGACGATGCAACCCAGCACAACAGCTTATCGTTCCGGACTCCTTGCTTCCTTGTTCACTTTAATTTATTTCGCGCTTAGCCAATTTGGAACGTTGTTTTCGGGGTTTCACTCTTTGCTTTTACGAGCTGAAAGCGCATTCCTTTTTCTAGCGATCCTGGCTGCGGTCTCCTGCCTGATCCCTGCCACGGTTAATTTTGTGCGAAACCGCGAAAATGACAGGAAAGTGGACGCAGAAATGCGGAAATATTTTTCAACAGTAGAAACGTTTCGGAAACCCAGCCTGTAATCTTCGTGCGGTCACTGAGGCAACCTCAGCGATTCAGGAGGAGAAAGGTTCCGTTGGGCATCTCCTGACGTGCAATCAAGCGGCTGTTTACCGTAAGATTGGAAAGCTGTTCAACGTCCAGAGGCTTGGTAAGGAACGAATGAGCTCCCAGGACATAAGATTCTTTGATGGCTTTTAAGTCCTGTTGATTTGTAAGGACGATCACTGGAAAAGTGACCTGCAAATTCTTCGAGTTTAAGAACTGAAGCACTTCGAGGCCGCTTTTCATTGGAAGATGCCAATCCAGGAAACAAACGACTGGCAAATTTTCGGGCTCTACGTTCTTTCCAAAAAAATCAAGAGCTTCCTGTCCGTTTTTCAGCCGATGGAACTCGTTGCCAATTCCAGTCTTCGCCAAAGCGCGCTTGAAAATCAAAACGTCGTCGTCGTTATCTTCCACCAAAAGGATTATTCGTGACTTGTCGTTCACTTTTAAATTAAGTGCGATACTCTCTCAATCGTACGTCCATTTGTCCATCAGGCCTGGGGATTACGTGCAAACACTTAAGGAACAGGAGATTGAGTCCTTTCCCATCCATTGGCGGTCCAAGTTGGAGTGGAGCCTTTCTTAACATCCAAAGGTGGCACGGTAAACCAAGTTTGGCCCGGAATGAAATCAGGGAGGACCCATGAATTTATTTTCAGTGAATTCCTGACGGAATGATGCATTACATGCCGCTCATGTAGGAGTCCTACAAAACCATGTTGTTGCTTTTAAGCATTCTACTATTGCAAAAGAACCGCCCTTCGATTGATTAGTGCAGTGCACTCCATCTTTTCTTTAAGCAAAACCACATTGCTCCTCGCTTGCCTGCTTTTAGGAGCCTTTCTCTCGAATGGGCAGGATTTTCATTTCGACGGCGCCATGTCGAGGCAAGTCCTGGAAAATTATTTGGATCGCTCGATTTCCTACACGGAGTTGTTGCATGACGATCTCAAGGATCCACTGAATAAACGCGGGGTGGCGCCCCAGGACAACATTCGATTTCTTCTTGCCACTAAAGCCAAATTCATTGGCCGGTCACTAATGCTTTGGGGAAGAGAGACAAATATGCCCGCTTTCCTTGAGCGTGCCCGGCCATTCATCGAGTACCTGCATGAGCGAGACCCCGAAATGATTTTTCAGGCGGCAGCATTCGAAATTGTAACCAAAAATGTCGAAGGATTGGCCATCCCGAAAGAGGTATTTGTCGCTTTTGGTCAACCGGTGACCAACCGAAATTTTCACTACGAAGACATGCTCTATGCAGACAAACGTTTCGTGAATCACTGGGGCAATGGGTCAGTGCCGGACATGAGCCGGTTGGAAACGAAAATGTGGTTTTATTTTCTGGCGAGGAGTTACCTGGATGTTGGGATTGAGGCGATTCACTTCGGGCAGGTTGGGTTGATGGACAAAAACGATCCCGGCCACACGCATTGGATCGAGATGCTCGAAAAGGTCAGGGACTACGCGCACAAACACGCGAGAAGACATTTCGTGGTCTGCGATGCACATACGCCGACAGGAGGTTACGTGGAAGGGGGAAAGTTGCTATTCGATTTTCATTCCTTTCCGCTACGCATTGCGGAAGTGGAGAATGAACCCTTCAAGGGAGTGTTAAAAGTAGGCAACGCCGATTCCATTTTTCTCAAAAGCAAAGGAGGAATGACGCCGAGCGGCTGGGTCTGCACGAATCTTCCATACCTGGTGGAGTTTGATAACTTTGGAAGACGCAATCCTGGGAAACCGAGCAAATCGCCCTATATTTGGGGTTGGGACGAAATCACCTGGTTCTCGTTAATGCCGGAAAAAGAAAGAAACGAATGGCTGGTTTATGCATGGGAGTGGGTGAAAAAAACCGATTCCAACGGTCATCTGCAAATGCCCGGGAGCCGTGTCATTACCCCTGGGACGGCGGACGGACCGAGGTGGTATTGGGCAAACACGAAGAGTGAGAAATGCCCCAACGGATTTAATACCGAAGAGACCATCAAGTCGCTTTGGGCTCGAAAAGCAGAGAATCCTCCCCAGAGCAAATGACAGGTTAAGCGAGGAAGACCAAGGCAATGGCGGCCATCATGAGAAGCGCGCCGACCATGCGCAACTGCAGGATTCTACCAGCCAGTTGCTGCTCCTTGTTATGGAACCAATGACCAATCAGCCAGACTGCGACGACACTCCAGAAGCCCCGCGAGCTGTATACAATATTGACGGAGGTCACGTCCCCAAAAGTAAATATCGTAAAGATAAACAATAACGACTGGAGCGAAATGAGGAGGCTGCCCAGGGCAAGCCATTTCCACGATGCTGTGGGGACGGAGTGCAAGCTCACGCGAAAAAACGGCAGGATACAAAGAGTCCAAAGCGCGTTGAACAAGATCGTCAGTGGAAGGAATTTCCCGAATCCCCAGGCCGGGGCCCAGGTCTTCACCAGCACATCGAACAGGGCGTAACATGCTGCGGCCCCGACTCCGGAAAGGATGGTGATACCGGCCTGGCGGTGCGCCTTGCCAGTCCAGTTCAACAAGGCAATGGCAACCACAGCCAGGATGGACGCGAGCCAAAGGGTGGGCTTTACGCCGGCGGAAAGGATAAACGTGCTGAAGATTGCCACCAGGATGATCTTCGAACCGAGGACTGGGGTGGCCACTGAAACATCTCCCTTCTTGAGAGAAACAAAAGTGAGCAGCTGTCCACCGAAGAAAAGAACCCCTACCAATGCGGGCTGCCAGAGGAGGTTCCAATGCACAGTCCCGGCAAGAAAGAAGAGATTGGAATAAATGACTGCGGAAATAAGATTAAAAACCACGGCTGACTGCCAGATGCCCACCCCCAGCTCCGACGCCCGTTTTACCAGCAGCGCCCCGATCACGTAGACCATGGCGCTAACCATCGGAAACAACAAATAGTAGTGGTTCACGTTTTATTATGCAGAAGAGGAATGTGACCGAATTCCCGTTAAGGCTAAATCCAGCCTTTTCTTCGGAAGAAAATCAATTCACCCACAGCGATGAGCAGCATTGCTCCCACGCAGATTACATACCCATAAGGATGAAGGAGTTCCGGCATGTTCCACCTGCCTGCCTCGGTGTGAAAATTCATTCCATAAACGCCAGCGATAAACGTCAACGGAATGAAAATCGCGGAGATCACGGTAAGGACGCGCATGATTTCGTTGGTGCGCATGCTGACAGTCGAAAGATACATTTCCACCAACCCGGAAGTAATGTCGCGGTAGGTTTCAATCAAGTCCATGATTTGCACGGTGTGATCGTAGGCGTCGCGGAGGAAGACTTTGGTCTGCTTGGTAATCATTCCATTCTCGTCATGTAACAGCGAATTCACCACTTCCCTCTCGGGCCATGCCATGCGTCGCAACTGCAGGAGGGACCTTTTATAATCGTGCAAATCCCGAAAGGCAGTCTTGGTGGGATTCTCAAAAATGCGGGACTCCATCTGGTCAATCGCTTCGCCGATCTCTTCCAAGACCGGATAAAAATGATCAATGACTGCATCCAACAGGGCGTAAACCAGGTAGTCTCCCTTGCCGGTTCGAATCAGGCCTTTGCCGTTCCTGATACGAATTCGGACCGGATCAAAGACATCCTTCTCGGCTTCCTCCTGAATCGAAATGACAAAATTTTTACCCAGAAAAATGCTAACCTGCTCATTGGCCAGACGACCCGTTGCGTCGCGGTAAATCATTTGGGCAACAATAAAAAAATGGTTATCGTAGGGCTCGAACTTGGGGCGTTGGCCGGTATTCAGGACATCCTCCAGGGCGAGTGGATGGAGTCCAAATTTCTTGCCCAGAGCCTTTAATAAATCCAAATCTCCCAGGCCATCCACGTTGATCCAACTTACCTTTTGGTTTTGTACACAATCGGTCAGTTCCTCCAATCCAGAAATCTTCCGTTCCGTCAGAGTCTCCGCGTCATACTCAATCAAGGTGATGACAGGAGTGACAGACCTGGCTCCCTCGGGGACCACGAGAGTCGCGGGGGCCGTTCCCGGCTGATGATATTTGAACTTCAACATTCCAATTAATTGCTTCTGTTCAACTGGTCGTCAGGAATTTAGCGATTTGCAAGCACCCTGCGATAAAGTTTTTCGTACTGGGGAACTATCACCTCTGGAGAAAAGAGGTTGGCGGCTCGAATTTTTGCAGCCTCACCCATAGTCCTGCATTGAGACGGATTTTCGATCAATTGCTCCACAGCCCGGGCCAGGACGTCGGGGTCGCCCGCTTCCACCAGAAGTCCGCTTACGCCAGACTCGACAACTTCCGGTATTCCCCCCACCCGGGTGGCAACACTTGGACTCCCAAAGCACATTCCTTCCAATATACTCAGGCAAAAACTTTCGGAGTCTGATGTGTACAGTCCGATGTCTGCCACCTGAAGGTAGTCCTCAACATCGATGACTTTTTCCCGGATGATCACCCTATCGCTCAATCCTAGCTTCCACATCTCCTCATTCCACGGACCAAAGTCATCGCCAGCGAGGATGACCAGGCTGAACCTTTTTTTGGTAGTTATTCGCGCCACTGCCTGCAGCAAGAGATCGATTCGTTTCACCGGTCGCAGGTTTGATGAGTGGAGGATGATGGTTTCATCCGTAAGTCCCAGTTCTTTTCGAACTTCTTCCTTTGATCGCGCCGGCTTGCCCGGTTTGAAAAAATTATGAATGACGTCGATCGGCTTTTCCACATGGAGCAGCCTTTCCGTCTCCCGCTTTAAATCTTCCGAAACTGTGGTGACGGCATCTGAACAAGCGAGGGCGTGACTGATTGCCGGTCCATATCCTTTATCGCGCCCCAGCAAGGTGGTATCGGTGCCGTGCAAGGTGGCGACGACCCGGGGTTGTTGGGCGAGAGGCAACATCGACCTTGCCAGGATGGCGGCGGTGGCATGTGGGACGGCATAGTGCACGTGCAAAACATCCAAGCCAAAATCTCGTGTCACCTCGGCCATCTTGACGGATAGAGGCAAGGTATAATCAGGATACTTGAACAAACCGTAATCATTGATCACCACGGGATGAAAAAAAACTCGCGGTGAATTGACGGGAAGGCGGAATGGTTTCCCATAACTGATGAAATGGATGTCATGTCCTCGTGCCGCCAATTCTTCGCCCAAAGCACAGGCAAGGATTCCGCTCCCTCCGACCGAAGGATAACAGGTGATCCCGATTTTAAGCGGCGGTTTTGAGTCCATTCTGTCTTAAAAGAACCTTGCGCCCCGAGTCAGCTGCCCCAAATTTTCCAGGACCAGTGGGTCATTAGGAAATAATGGAATGGCGTGCCCAATGCCCGCTCTGGCTCCGTGCAACCTGGCCCGGGTCATTTGCAATTCCACATAATTCCTCGCGGTTGTTTGCGAGGCATGGGCTTCCATGGACTTCTTCCAGATTTCCAAAATCTCGTGCGGGGAGACATCGATGAGGACAGGGGAGATATCCCGCGGTTCGGCTTCGCTGGTCACGGCATAAAAAAACAAGTGATGGATTGCGTGGCTAGGAAGTTCTTTCAGTTCCCTCACGCCTCCGTAACGGGCCAGCCGGGCAGCATCGCGCACCAGTTGGCCAAGCCTGAAATGATCGGGATGCTGGTTCTCGACTAAACTGGGGACGAGCACAATGGCTGGTTTTAGTTCCCGAATTTTTAACGCCAGCTTCAGAGTATGCGCCAGTTTCACTTCAAGATGGGCGTCCCCATCCAGGTCCATGAATTCAAGTTGCGCCCCGAGAATGGCCGACGCTTCCTGCGCTTCGTTGGTTCGTTGTTCCGGGGTGCCGTGACTGGCAGCTTCGCCCCTGGAGCAGACGATCATGTGGCAGGGCCGCCCCGCCTTGGTTTCGCAGGCGATGACTGCACCGCATCCAAATTCAATGTCGTCAGGGTGAGCTCCAAAAGCGAGCAAAGGGGCTGTTTCAATGGCAATCGTCGGTATAGGCTTCATCAGATCTCTCTATTACATCACGGTTCACATATTGAATTTCAGGAGCATCTTCGCGCCTCAAATAGGCCTGCTCCCCTGCTCCGGCCACGTAGTGCGTGCAATGAATGACAGACTGCATCCATTTCAAACGGGTGTCCCTCGCCGGACTGATTTGTTCTTTAGTGAAAGTGCTGGATGG